>NZ_JBCLQK010000011.1:0-70238 GCF_041223505.1 Adlercreutzia muris | reverse complement strand
CCCCAGTCCTTCCTGAAGACCCCCCAGGTGCGCGCCGGCCTCGTGGCGAGCGCCATCACCTTCTTCTTCATGGGCGTCCAGGCCATCCTGCTCTCGCCCTACCTGCAGCTGGTGGCCGGCTGGTCGCCGGTGCTCATGGGCGTCATGGCGCTGGCCGTGGGCATCCCCACGTTCATCTTCTCGCTCGGCATCCCGAAGTTCATGCCGAACGCCAACCCGCGCCGCGTCATCCAGCTCGGCTACATCGTGATGGCCGCCGCCTTCATCCCCATGGCCCTCTCGCTGCACGGCTCTGAGGTCAACGGCCTCATGTGGGTCGGCCTGGCCGTGGCCGGCGCCGGCGCCGGTATCGTGTCCGCCCAGGCCAACAATATCGTGGCCCTGGCCGTGAACGAGCGCGACGCCTCCCAGTCCGGCGGCATCCAGACCACCATGCGCAACGTGGGCCAGGCCATCGGCGTGGCCGCCATCGGCGCGGTGCTCCTGTTCGGTATCACCGCCAACATCGACAACGCCATGGCCGAGAGCCCCGTCATCACCCCCGAGGTGCAGCAGGCCGTGGCCGAGCGCAACATCTCGCTCATGGGCGACGCGCAGTTCGAGGCCACCATCGCCGACATCCCCATGGACGATGCCCAGCGTGCCGAGCTCGTGCAGTTGAACTCCGACGCCCGCATCCAGTCCACCATCACCTCCTACGTGGTGGCCGCGGTGCTGATCTTGCTGGGCCTGCTGTCCACCCGCTGGATCACCATCTTCAAGAAGGATGAGGACGGCAAAGAGGAGACCATCGTCGAGGAGACCGCCGGCGAGCAACCCTTCGAGCCCGTGGTCGACCGCGAGATGTAGGCCGGCCGCCCTCTGACTGACCGGACGATACCCCGGCCTTGACCGAAGCGGGTGGGACGCGCACCCACCCGCTTCTTCTATCGGGGGAAGCCCTCTCGCACACCCCCTGCGCACCCCGTCATCCGACAATTGAAAGGAAGACCATGAAACGGCTTTTCACCAACGCCACCTTCGTCACCATGGTCGACGAGTTCGATACCGCCGACGCCCTGCTCGTCGACGACGAGGGCCGCATCGCCTTCGTCGGCCCCCTGGAGGAGGCCCGCAAGCGCGCCGAGGGCGCCGAGGAGGTGGACCTGGGCGGCGCGGCGGTGCTGCCCGGGCTCATCGACCCGCACAGCCACTTCACCGGCGCGCTGCAGTACCTCCTGTACGCCGACCTGTCCGCGTGCACCTCCTTCGCCGAGATCACCGAGACGCTCAAGGCGTTCGCCGCCGAGAACAACATCGGGCCCGACGGGGTCATCATGGGCAACGGCTACGACCAGAACAACCTGGTCGAGCAGCGCCATCCCGACAAGTCCGTCCTGAACGCCGTGTCCGAGGACACGCCCGTGCTCATCACGCACGTGTCGAACCACATGGGCGTGGCCAACGACTGCCTGCTGGAGCTGGCCGGCGTCACGCCCACGACCCCCGATCCGGAGGGCGGCCGCTACGGGCGCATGGACGGCACCGGCGACTTGGACGGCTACGCCGAGGAGCCGGCGGCCATGAACCCCTTCTACGCGGTGACCACGCCACGGCTCGGCCTCGACTTCGCCGCCATGGTGCCCGCCATGCAGCGCATCTACCTGGAGCACGGCGTGACCACCTGCCAGGACGGCGCCACCGCCCCCGACATGGCCGGCGTGCTCGTGTCGCTCGCGAAGGCGGGGCTTCTGAAGATGGATATCGTCGCGTACCCCATGTGGGGCACCGACGTCATGGCCACCCTGGCCGCCAACGCCGAGTTCGACAGCCAGAGATACACCGGCCACTTCCGCTTCGGCGGCCTGAAGATGTTCCTGGACGGCTCGCCCCAGGGCCTGACCGCCTGGATGACCGAGCCCTATGTGGAAGGCCCCGACGGCGAGCGCGACTGGGTGGCCTACGGCACCATGACCGACGAGGACGCCGCCGCCTTCGCGAAGATTGCCATCGACTCGAACCACCAGCTTTTGTGCCACTGCAACGGCGACGCGGCGGCCGACCAGCTGCTGCGCGTGTACGAGGCCGCCCGCGACGCCTCGGACAACCCGGACAAGATGGCCCTGCGCCCGGTGATGATCCACGCCCAGACCGCGCGCGCCGACCAGTACGAGAAGATGGCCGAGATCGGCATGATCCCCTCGATCTTCTCATCCCATATCTGGTACTGGGGCGACGCGCACCTGCGCAACCTCGGCCCCGCGCGCGGCGGGCGCGTGAGCGCCTGCGGCGACGCGGCGCGGGCGGGTCTGCCCTTCACCCTGCACACCGACACCCCGGTGCTGCGCCCGAACCTGCTGGAGGCCGCCTGGTGCGCCGTGAACCGCGTCACCAAGGCCGGCGCGCAGCTGGACGAGGACCAGAAGGTGACGCCGTATCAGGCCATGCGCGCCATCACCTTCAACGGCGCCTACCAGTACGGTGAGGAGGATCTGAAGGGCACGCTGGAGATGGGCAAGCTGGCCGACCTCGTGGTGCTCGACCGCAACCCGCTCGCCGTGGACCCGCGCGAGATCCGCGACATCAAGGTGCTCGCCACCATCAAGGAGGGCGAGACCCTCTACGAGCGCGACGGCCAGTAGGCCCGCACGCTTCCGCCCGCCGGCCGGGTACGACTCAGGGGAGGCCTTCGCGGCCTCCCCTTTTTTGATGCGCCGAACGCAGTGCGGGAACGGGCAGCGAACCGACCGAGCAATCGCGACGAATGCGCGGCGGTTCGACCGGGCGATGCCGGAAATGCGAAGCGGTGCGGCCGCAGGGGCAGCGGGAAGGGGCGCAGGCACGGTCGCTCGGCCACCGAGCATGCGCGACGGCTCTCCTATTCGGGGAAACCGACGAAGAAGCCGTCGTCGCTCACAAGATCGGAGGTATCGGCATAGTCCTCCACGAGGCGCTTGAACCGCTGCGTGAGGGGCATGAGGTCGCCCCGATCGGCCTCGGCCACGACGAGCACCGCCGCCATGGTGCAGCCGACAGCCTCGTTGCGCGCCTCCTCTTCCAACTGGTAGATGCGAATGGCCGTGGAGGCGACGCCCGGGCCGCACCAGGCGAACACGAGGGTGCGATCCCGCACGAGGGAGAGCGTCCAGAAAAGCCACGAGAAGCGATCGAAGTCCATGGCGATGAGCCCATCGTCCGAAAGCGCGCGGTACAGGCCGCGAAGGAGGCTGTCGGGCGCGGACTGGCAGCGCAGGACCTGGCGCTCCCACGGAGCGCGCACCTCCCGGCCCCGGTGCCACAGGGGCACCGAGGCGATGATGTGATCGATGTCGCTGCGGCTCACGGCCGGCGAGATGGTCACGCTGGGGAAGTCCACATCCAAAGGCTCGAAGGCCACGAGGAAGTCGAAGCGGTCGTGCAGGCGGCAGGCGGGCGCCGCGGTTGCGGCGAGCACCTCGTTTTCCGTCAGCACATCTGCCACCGACAGGCGCGAGGAGAGCTTCTCCATGCGGTGCGCGCCCCACAGGGCCAGATCGATGCCGCAGTTCACCACCAGCCCCACCCGATAGCAGCGCATGGCCCCGGTGGCCTCCAGGTAATCCAACAGCACGAGAACGAGCCGGGCGTAATCGGGGCTGAACAGGGCCGCCTCCACGAGCGAGGGCACCTCGCACAGCACCGAGGACAAAAGCAGCGCGCCGTCCATGGCCTCGTACTTCACGGCGCTCTCGTTGGGGTTCGGGGCCAGAAGCTCGCAGGAGCGCCGGGCCAGGCCGCTCTCCAGCAGAATGGCCAGGGGCTTGCCCATGTCCTCGGGCAAGGGCGCGCCAAAGGCCCCCTCCAGCGCGGCCGCGATGTCATCCACGATGGCCCGGGCCCGCTCGCTCGGCTCGTAGGCCTCCATGGCCGCCAGGCTCCACTGCCAGGTGCAGCAGTTCGCCATGTCGCGCAGAAGCCCCATCTCCGCCTCGCTCACGGCGATGGAGAAGTGGCGCTCCAGGCGGCGGCGCAGGTAGGCGAAGAACTGGGTCGGCTCCCCGTCGTCGCGCCAATGGCGCAGGCCGCAGCCGAGCTTGATGCGCGTGACCATGATGCAGAGGTAGACGCTGAACTGCCACTGGGCGTTGCTGGAGAACTCGAAGCCCAGATCGCGCTCCATCTCGTCGATGCAGCGCTCGAGGAACTGCCGGTCGTAGGGGTCCATGGCGCCGAGCAGCGAGGGAATGATGCGGCGGCGCACGGCCTGGGCCGGGAAGGAGAACAGCATGGACATGACGAAGCCGCGGATGGTCCACTCCGGTCCCTCCACGGCGACGGTCCGCCCCGCCGACAGCCTCAGGCCGCTCACGGCAAGCACCCCTTCCCACCAGTGCAGGTCGGCCTGGATCTGCTGCTTGTTGCGGAACAGGCGCCGGGCGAGGCTGTCGGCGCTATGGGGGCCGGGACAGCAGGTGAGGGCGATCATCTCCTGGCACAGGCGCTCGTAGCGCGGGTGCATCTCGGCCTCGCTCTCGCCGAGGAGACGCACCAGCCGGTTCTCCTCGCCGACCGCGAGCCCAAGGCGCAACCCGGCGCCCCGCTGACGGCCGACCCGCGTGGAGAAGCCCTCGTGCTCGAGAAACGCGTTGAGCGCCTTCACATCGCTGCGCACCGTGCGGTCCGAGCAGCCGAGCTCGCGACCGAAGTCGGCGGACGTCTTGTAGTCGCCGGCATCGAGCAGCGCCCGCAGAAGCGCTCCCTGCCTGCTGTTCATGGCCCCTCCTCTGCCCTATCGGTACCTGAGCGAATCGCTCACAAAGCCAGTGTAGCCCCGCCGACGGCGCCGAGGGCGACGATACCGTGGCAAGATGGCAACAGTTGGAAGAGATTCCCCGGGACACGGCCGCCCGCACCGTCCCTTGGGGGGAAAATCTCTGAGTGAAACGGGCAAGATATTGGGTTTCGCAACTCGCGAGTCCGCAACCGGTTGAGAGGTTCACTATGGCGACTATGGCTCTCGCCGCTGATCGCAGCGACCAGCGGCCCGCAACGATCCCGCAGGCAAGCTACGGGCCCCTGGCCGTGCTGGCCCTGGCCCAGATCGGCACCTCCAGCGACAGCGCGGCCATGAACCTGGCCACGGCGAGCCTCGTGGGGTCGCTCGGGGCCACCCTCGACGACATCCAGGTGGCCACGGCCCTGTTCTCGCTCATTGCCGGCGCCTTCATGATCGCCGGCGGCCTGGTGGGCGTCACCATCGGGCTGCGCCGGGGGCTGGTCGCAGGACTTTCCATGGCACTCGTCGGCGAGCTCATCGCCACGCTGTCTCCCAACATCGCCGTGTTCACCTGGGGCGGCCGCGTCGTCATGGCGCTCGGCGCGTGCCTGGTGACCCCGGCCGTGCTGGGTCTGGTGGCCGCGCTGTACCAGGGACGCCAACGGGCCATCGCCTTCGGCACCATTGCCGGAGCGGCGGCGCTTTCCACCCTGTCTCCTTTGGCCTTGGGCGCGGTCATGGACCAAGCCGGCTTCCGCCTCACCTTCGCCATCATGGCCGCCTACTTCGCCATCGTGCTGTGCTGCACGCGTCTCGTGCCGGCCACCCCGCCGGCCGGCAGGCACGCCCGCTTCGACGTGGCCGGCACTGCCGTGGCCGCGCTCGGCCTGGGGCTCGCGCTGCTCGGCGTGTCGCACCTGTCGGACTGGGGCATCCTCGCCCCGCAGAAGATGTGCCCCTTCACCGTGTTCGGCATGGCCCCCACCCTGCCGGCCATCGTGGCGGGGCTTCTGCTGCTCGGCCTGCTCGTGCCCACCGAGCGACGGGCCGAGCGCCGGGGCAACCCGCTCATTCCCACGGTCTTTGTCACCTCGAAGGGGGTGCGCGCCGGCCTGGCCGCGGTGTTCGTACCGTTCTTCTACATGGGCGCCGTGGGCATCTTGGCCACGCCCTACCTGCAGCTCGTCACCGGATTCACGGCCCTGCAGACGGGCCTCCTGTCACTGCTCTCGGGCATTCCGATGTTCCTTCTGGCCACCTTCCTACCCAAGCTGGCACCGCACCTCTCCTCGCGGTTCATCATCCGCGCCGGGTTCGTCGCTCTCGCCTGCGCCTGCGGCCTCATGGCCCTCGGCGTGCAGCAGCACGGGGTGGCGCTGCCGCTGTTCTTGGGCATGGCGCTCGGCGGCTTCGGCGTAGGCGCCGTGAACTCCCAGGCTAACAACGCCGTGGCCTGCTCGGTGAGCCGCGAGGAGGCCGAGCAGTCCGGCGGCATCCAGGGGGCGGCCCGCTCCATCGGCCTGGCCCTCGGCACCGCGCTCGCGGGCACGTGCCTTCTGCTCACCATGGCCGGCGGCTTCACCACCCTCGCCGCCGAGGGCGGCGTGCAGCACGACCTCATGGCCGCAGCCACCGACCGGGCCTCCACCCTCATGGCCGACGATGCCTTCGACGAGCTCACCGCCCAGTGGGGCGCGAGCGAGGACCAGGCCGCCAAGCTTGTGGAGGCGAAGTCGGCCGCGCAATCCAATGCCATGCGCCTCACCTTCGGCGCCCTCGGCTGCGTGGTGCTCCTCAGTTTGCTGACCACGCGCAACCTCGTGGAGACCGCCGTTCCCGAGAGTCCCGGAAAGACCCTGGGAACCGAGCGGGCCGAGAGCACTACCCGCTCCTAGCCCCGCGGAAGAGAGGGGGCCGCACGCTCCGCCAAAGCCGTGAGCGCCGCGGCACGCTCCCGCATGGGCCGACATAAGAAAAGGGAACCTGCCTCAGCAGATTCCCTTGGGCTTGGACCATATGTTGTCGGCGGGACTAGGCCAGCTCGTCGGCAGAGTAGGCGTCCTGGCCGAGGCGCACTTCCTTGCCCTCCTTGATGAGCTGGCGGTACTCGGCAGTAGCCGTGAACACCACGTCGGAAGAGGAGTTCAGACCGGTCTCGCAGGAATCCTGGATGACGCCGATGATGAAGCCGATGCCCACCACCTGCATGGCGATGTCGTTGGTGATGCCGAACAGGGCGCAGCACATGGGGATGAGCAGCAGCGAGCCGCCGGCCACGCCAGAGGCGCCGCAGGCGGACACGGCGGCCAACACGCAGAGGATGAGCGCGGTCACCGGATCGACGGCCAGGTTGATGGTCTGGCAGGCGGCCATGGTCATCACCGTGATGGTGACGGCGGCGCCGGCCATGTTGATGGTGGCCCCCAGCGGGATGGACACCGAGTAGTTGTCCTTGTTCAGGCCGAGCTTGCGGCACAGCTCCATGTTCACGGGGATGTTCGCCGCCGAGCTGCGGGTGAAAAACGCGGTGAGGCCCGAGTCCTTCAGGCAGCGCAGCACGAGCGGATAGGGGTTCTTGCGGGTGCACACCCACACGATGAGCGGGTTGGTAACGAGCGCGATGACGAGCATGCAGGCCACGAGCACCAGGATGAGGTGGCCGTACTCGAGGAAGATGTCGGTGCCGGAGGTGCTGACCGAGGCGTACACGAGGCCGAGGATGCCGAAGGGGGCCAGGTTGATGACCCAGCGCACGGCCTTGGACACGGCGTCGGAGATGGCGGTGAATACTTCCTTGGTGTGTTCGCCGGCGGCGCGCAGGGCGATGCCGAGGACCACGGCCCAGGCGAGGATGCCCACGTAGTTGGCGTTCATGAGCGCGTCGACCGGATTCGCCACGATGTTCATGAGCAGAGTGGTGAGCACTTCCCCTATGCCCTCGGGAGCGGCCTGCTCCACCATGGAAGAGGTGTCCAGGGTGAGGACGGAGGGGAACAGCTCGCTGCCGATAAGGGCCACGACGGCGGCCACGAGGGTGCTTATCACGTAGAGAACGACAACGGTCTTCATGGTACCGGCGCCCTCGGCGTTGCACAGGGCGCTGATGACCAGGAAGAACACGAGGACGGGCGCCACGGCTTTCAGAGCGCCCACGAACAGCGAGCCCAAAAGCGTGATGACGTCGGTCCAGGGCTGCACGTTGGGGATGAGCAGCGCCAGAACAATGCCGATAACAAGACCAATGAGAATGCGCTTGATGAGGCTAATCTCGTTGTACTTCCTGAATACTGCGGGGACTGCCAAGGTGATTCTCCTTTTTCTTCGCGCACGCCGCCTCCGGCGCGCGTCCCGGCTGCCCGGCCGAGGGCCGGAAAGCAAAAAATGGTGCGGGCGAAAGGACTTGAACCTTCACGGGGGTTGCCCACCAGAACCTAAATCTGGCGCGTCTGCCAATTCCGCCACGCCCGCATTGCCAAACTCGCGGCGAAGCATCTTCGCCGCGCCGTTCCATGATAGCAAAAGACCCGCCCCGACAAGGGGACAACGGCCAATTACCGTATTTGGGATACGCCTGTTCGGGGACGGGAATCCACGCGGATCGCACGAAGCAGGGCAGCAGGAGAAAAGAAAGAACCCTCCAAGAGGAGGGTTCTGAACAATCATGGCTCCCCGGGTAGGATTCGAACCTACAACCCTTCGGTTAACAGCCGAATGCTCTGCCGTTGAGCTACCGAGGAATATCGGCGGGGCTTCTCGCCCTCAGCGCAAGATAGAATTATACCGAAGCGCCTCGGGTTTGCAAGAACTTTTTTGGTCGATGGCGAAAATAGTTCTCATCGGCAACCAGGCGGCCCCAAGCGCCGTCCCTCCCCGCTTCCGTCATCGGTCAGGCCCGACCCTGGGCATCGCCCCCCCGCTTCCGTCGAGACGGCCCGGCCTCAAGCATCGGCCTCCGCTTCCGCCGAGACGGCCCTTCGCACCAAATAGCAGTGGTGGATGCGAGGATTGCGCTCGAAATCGTGGGGTATGGTGCTCGCCGTGATGTCCTCGATGGCCACGCCGCACTTGGCCAGGGCCTCGCGGTCGGGCTTGAAGCTGCGCAGGTTGCAGGAGAACACTGCCACGCCGTCTTTCGCCAGCAGCCGCGAGACGCCGATAAGCAGCTCGGCGTGATCGCGCTGCACATCCCAGGTGCGCCGGCCCATGGCCTTGGAGTTGGAGAACGTGGGCGGATCCACGAAGATGAGATCCCAGGTGTGCCGCCCGCGGCGGGCCTCCTGGACCCAGCGCACCACGTCAGCGCGCACGAGCTCGTGGGAGCCCTGGCCGCGGGAGGCCGCTTTCCGACCGCCTCTCCCCTTGCCGGCCCGACCTCCTTCCACGCGGGCGTCTCCCTCGGCCGCAAAGCCGTTGGCCTCCAGGTTGCGGGCAGCCCAATCCAGATAGGTCTGGGAGAGGTCCACCGTGGTGGTAGACGCGGCCCCGGCCGCCGCCGCGTGCAGCGTGGCCACGCCGGTATAGGCGAACAGGTTCAGGAAGCGCTTGCCCGCAGCCATCTTCCCCACCATCTCGCGGGTCGTGCGATGGTCGAGGAAGATGCCGGTATCCAGGTAGCCGCCCAGATCGATCTCGCAGACAAGGCCGTCCTCGCTCGTATGGGTCACGTAACTGCGGCCGCCGGCGTCACGGTACTGGCCGCCGCCGCGGGCCCGCAGGCGCGCCTTGGAGAACACGTGGTCGGGACGGATGCCGAGCACCGCCGGCACAATGGCGAGCACGTCCTCGAAACGGGCCCGGGCCACATCCGGGTTCACCGATTTGGGCGGGGCGTACTCGGCCACGTGGGCGTAGAGAATGCCCTCGGCATCGCCTGCGCCCTCGTACAGGTCGATGGCGCAGGCGTACTCGGGCAGGTCACCGTCGTAGAGGCGGTAGCAGGCAACGCCCTCGCGCGCGGCCCACTTGCGCCGTTCCCGAGCCACCTTGCGCAGGCGGCTCGCGAACTGGGCCGAGGCGGCGTCGTTCACCTCCACGGAAAGCTCGGTGCCCCCGGCCGGGTTGGCCACGGCGATGACCGCCGGCTCGCAAGGGGGCGCGTCGAAGCGCTCGAGGACCGCCTCGGCCCGACCCCGGCCGATCTCGATGCGCTCGGCGGCCGGAGTGCGAAAGCGGGTCGAAAAGCCGCCGGCGCCGACGAAGCCGAAACGGGACCCGGCCGGGGCCCGGCGGGCGGCGGCCACGCAGGCCGCCTGCTCGGCCACGGCCCGGGCATCGTCCTCGGCCCGGCCGGCCGGGGCGACGTTGGCCACCACGAGGGCGGGCGCCGCCCCGGCACCCAGGGCCGCTCCCGTCCGCTCCACGGCCCGCACCAGGCGCTCCTCCACCGCATCCGCGTCCTCGGCGGCGACCGCCTCCACGCTCGCCACCGCCCGCAGGCCCGCGGCCCGCAGATGGCCGCGGGCCCGGGCCACGGCCGGTGAGGAGGCCGACAGCCCCACGATGCGCACGGTGCGCTGATCGGGCGCATCCACCGTGGCACTCGCCGCGCCCTCGGCACCAAGCACGCGAGCGAGCCCCGCCTCCAAGCGGTCGTCGGCCTCAGCCAGCAAATCGTCCCACGCCGCGGCGTCAAAGCGCGCCCATCCGGCGAACCCCCAACGATCCCGCACGAGACCGGGCGCCTGGTCCGCTAGAAGGCCCGCTGCCTCGCACAGCAGGATGCCGTCGTCGCATGCCGGGTCCAGAAACCCCCAACCAGCCGCCAAGCGCTCCGGCGCCCCCAGCGCCGCCAGCAGCGCCGCGGCCTGGGCCACGGCCACGGGGGCATCGGGGCCGTCCTCGGGCCGCAGGTAGCTGCGCCGTGCCAGCGATGCCCCCGATAGATCGAGGGCAATGGTGGCCCGATCGTCGCGCAGGCGCACCTCGATGAGCGCGTCGGGCGCCTGGGCGTCCACATCGGGACGCGCCCCCCGCGCCTCGGCCAGGCGATCGCACACGGCGTCCTTTACCTTCAACGCCGTGAACTGGGTGTTGCGCAGCTCGCCATTCACGCCGTTGGCCCGCACGGCAATGCTCGCCCTCTCGGCCAGCACCTCTTCCCAGGCCAGGTTCCGCACACCCGCGTACAGCGCGCCGGCGTCGGAAGCATCTACGCGGCCCACCACCACATTCACGCGGCCCGCCAACCGCGACCACAGACAGACCCGCAGGGCCGTCTCCGGCGAGCCGTAGAAGGCCGCGCCACCGACCAGCGGGCGCACCTTGCGCACCGCGAGCCCGTGCAGCTCGTCGGATAGCAGCGATTCGACCCCCGGCAGACAGGTGGCGAAGAACTCGTGCTCGTGCTTTTTGCTTGTCATCGCAAGCTCCTTCAAGAGTAGAAAGTGAAAAAGTGGACAAAAATGCCTCGAATGCTCCCAATGCTCGCCAAAAAAGCTCCGCAGAAACCCGCAGTGGGCCATTTCGACGCTTCTGGGGGTCCCTCAGGCGCCTTCAGGGCCCGAAAACCAACCTACCGAGAGCAAGAACAGCGCACTCGAAGCCTTTTTGTCCACCAAAAGCCAAAGTGCTCTCGCTCCAAGAAGAAGGCCGGCAAGACGGCCGGCCTTCTCGTTTAATCTTCCAGGTAGTCCTTCAATTTGCTGGATCGGGAGGGGTGCCTCAGCTTCGCCAGGGTCTTGCTCTCGATCTGGCGGATGCGCTCGCGGGTGACGCCGAACTCGCGGCCCACCTCCTCCAGGGTGCGCGGGTGGCCGTCCTCCAGGCCGAAACGCAGACTGATGACCTTGCGCTCGCGCTCGGCCAGGCCCTCCAGCACCTTGGCCAGCTGCTCCTGCAGCATGGAGAAGCTGGCGGCATCCGGGGGCACCACGGCGGCGTCGTCCTCGATGAAGTCGCCGAGCTGGGAATCCTCCTCCTCGCCGATGGGGGTCTCCAGGCTCACCGGCTCCTGGGAAATCTTCTGGATCCCGCGCACGCGCTCAGCAGTGAGCCCCATCTCCTCGCCGATCTCCTCGGGGGTTGGCTCGCGGCCGAGCTCCTGCAGAAGCTGGCGCTGGATGCGCACGAGCTTGTTGATGGTCTCCACCATGTGCACGGGAATGCGGATGGTGCGGGCCTGGTCGGCGATGGCGCGGGTGATGGCCTGGCGGATCCACCAGGTGGCGTAGGTGGAGAACTTGAAGCCCTTGGTGTAGTCGAACTTCTCCACGGCGCGGATGAGGCCCAGGTTGCCCTCCTGGATGAGGTCCAGAAACAGCATGCCGCGGCCCACGTAGCGCTTGGCGATGGACACCACGAGGCGCAGGTTGGCCTCGATGAGCTGCTGCTTGGCATCCAGGCCCACCTGCTCGATGCGGGACAGGCGGCGCTTCTCGCGGCGCTCCAGCTCGATGCCGTCTTCCTCCGCCTTCTCCAGCTCCTCGGTAGCGGCCACGCCGGCCTCGATCTTCATGGCGAGATCGATCTCCTCGGCAGCGGTGAGCAGGGGCACCTTGCCGATCTCCTTCAGGTACATGCGCACCGGGTCGCCGGTGAGCATGGTCACGCCGGCATCGGGGTTGCGCTTCGTGCGCACGCGGGCGCGGGTGCGGGGCGTCACCTTGGGCAGGGCCGCCGCCTCCACCGTGGCCTTCAGCTCGTCCTCGGGAATGCCGTCCAGCAGGTCTTCCTCGGAATCGAGGCCCGCCTCGATCTTATCCTCGGTCAGGCCGTCGGAAGCCGAATCGCTCGCTGCGCTCGTCGGCGGCTCCGTGGTGTCCATATCATCATCGTCCAGGTCGTCCAACCCCTCGACGTCCTCGGTCACCACAACTTCTTCAATGTCTTGCTCAGGATTCTTCTTTGCAGCATCAGCCACGCGATAGTCCTTTCTCCAGTGTCCGCGCCTGATTTTGGGTACAGAAACTCAATTCTGGCACAGAGATACAGCAGAGAAGAATACTACAAATTGAAAGGCCCTTCAAGGGAAAACCGACGGGAAGTTTCACCTTACACTCAGGCAAAGTATCCTGGAAAACTCCATGGGAAGGCACCTGCCCCAGCACGGCGCTCGCGGTCGGAGCGGTCGCCGAGAGCCGTGAGCCGTCGGCGCGCGCCCCGCGAGCACGCTGCCGGTTCACGGCCGGCCGGCCCCTCGCGGCTCACAGGCGGTCGGCCAGCTTGTAGCCGATGCGCCAGATGGTGGTGAGGTAGCGGGGCTTGGAGGGGTCCTCCTCGATTTTCTCGCGGATCTTGCGCACCATGACGGTGATGGAGCTGGGATCGGCGGCCTCGACGTCGCCCCAGAGCGCCTCCAGGATCTGGTCGCGGGTGAACACGGCCCCCGGGTCGGAGGCGAGCACCTCCAGCAGCTCGATCTCCCGGGAGGACAGGCCCACCGGCTCACCGCCCAGGCGCACGTCGTACTTCCCGAAGTGAATCTCCAGATTCCCCACGGCGAAGACGTCGGGGCGGCGGCTGCGGTCCTCGCGACCCCGCTCCCGCTCGCGCTCACGGCGGCGCACGTGGGCGTTCACTCGCAGGAGCAGCTCCTCAGGCTGGAAGGGCTTCACCAGGTAGTCGTCGGCCCCGGCCTTGAAGCCGATGGACTTGTCCACGATATCGCCCTTGGCCGTGAGGAACATGATGGGCACCTGGCGGCCCTCGGCGCGGATGATCTCGCAGATCTCGAAGCCGTTGATATCCGGCAGCATCACGTCCAGGATAAGGAAGTCGGGCCGGGCCTCCCTCAGCAGGGCCAGACCCTCCTCGCCGCTGCCGGCGCAGCAGAAGTCGTAGCCGCCGCGGCGGGCGATCTGGCCGATGAGCACCTGCATGGATTCGTCATCGTCGATGAGCATCACCTTAGTCATGGATATCCTCCTCCCTCACCGGCAGGGTGACGGTGAACACCGAGCCTTGGCCCGGCTCGCTTTCCACCGCCACGGAACCGCCCAACATGGCCACGAGATCCTTCACGAGGGAAAGTCCCAGGCCGCTGCCGCCGTAGCGACGCACGGTGGACATGTTCTCCTGGCGGAACCGCTCGAAGATGAGCTCCTGGGCCTCGGCGGGAATGCCGATGCCGGTGTCGGCCACGGCCGCCTCGATGACCCGGGCGCCCGGAGCGCCGTCGCAGCGCACCCGCACCGTGACCGCGCCGCCCCGATCGGTGAACTTCACGGCGTTGCTCGCCAGGTTCGCGAGCACGCGCCGCAGCTTCTCCCAGTCGCTGCGGATGAGGGGCACGTCGTAGTCGACCCGCGTGGCGAAGGCCACGCCCTTCTTGGCCGCCACCGGTGCCAGGGCCGATTCCACCATGCCCACCACGTCGTTCAAGTCCAGCAGCTCCAGGTTCAGCGTCTCGGAACCGGCCTGAATGCGGGCGCACTCGAGCACATTGTCTACCATTTCCAGGAGAATAGCCCCGTTCTTGTCGATCTCCTCCAGCTGGCGGGCGGCCTCCTCGTCGGCCGGATCCATGGACTGCCCCAGCAGGTCGGCAAAGGCGAGGATGGAGGTGAGGGGCGTGCGCAGCTCGTGGCTGACGATGGCCAGGAAATCGGATTTGTACTGGTTGTCCCGGGACAGCTGCTCGTTGATCTCCTCGACCCGCTCCCGCTGGCGCTCCAGCTCGGCGTTGGCCCGCCGCAGCTGCTCGGTACGCTCGGCCACCTGGGATTCCAAGCTGCCGTAGAGCTCCTCCAGTCGCCGGGCCATGGAATGGTACTGCTCGATGAGCCCGTCCACCTCTCGGGTGGAGTACAGGGCGCCCCGCTCGGCGCTGGGAAGCGATCCGCGCTCGGGCAGGCCCCTGAGCGCCCCGTCCCCGCCTGGGCCCCGCCCCGTCCATCGCCCGCCGCCTCCCGCTCCTCCCCCTGCGCCGGCCACCCGGGAGAAGGAGGCCCGCAGCTCGGTCAAAGGCTCGGTGATCAGCCGGCTGAGCACCACGTAGATGATGAGGGCCATGGCCGCCGTCACGGCCAGGAAGAACACCATGTTCGACACGATGGCGTCGCGCATGTTCGCGAGGGCCGAATCGGCGGGCACTACCACCGACACGGCGCCGGCCACGTCCCCCACCTTCCAGCCCTCCTTGGGGTAGCCCGTGGCGTCTATCTCGCCGGCCGGCTCGCCGTGGCACTCGATGCAGTCCTCGGAAACGTCCATGGCGCGCACGTAGCGAAAGACCTGCTGGTCCTCCTCGGTCTCGAAACCCCAGGCTTCGTCGGGGCCGCCCTCGACCAGAAAGCCCTCGATAGCGGCCGCCTCGTAGGCGTCGGGCGTGTTGTAGATGTTGCGCGGGTTCAGATTCGTGAAGCGGATGGAGTAGTCGGACTTCTCCGAGAACAGGGCCGCCACGGACTTGCCGGCGATGGCGCAGTGCAGCCCCTTGTAGTCGTAGTCGCCGGCGGCAGTGTAGTTGATGACGCTCTGGTTAAGCGAGATGAAGTCCCATACCGCATCCATCTCGGTGACGAGTACGCGCGACTTCTCGAGAAGGTCGGTCTCGGCCCGGCGAGCCTGGTCGTCGTAGGTGAACACAAGGAACACCGCCGAGATGACCACGAGCACAGCGGTCAGAAGGCCGATGAGCTTCGTCCTCAATCCGATGGCGCTCTGTTCTCCCCCGCGACGCATCACGCTGTCCGAGCCTTCTGCGGCCCTGCCCCCCTCTCCGTTCTCGCAGTTCCCCACCGCAGCCTCCCATGCAGGTACGGCTGGTAGGATGTTATACCCTACCAGCCGCGATAATACCAGTCTTTACGACGACGGGTCGCGCCCTTAGGCCTCGTGGCCCACTTCCTGCGGGTTGCGCAGCGTGCCGCCCTTGTCCGCGTCGCGATGCAACGCGAACACCACGGCCGGGCCGGTCTCGTCAGTCAGCTCGCCGATGGCCGCCGCCCCCTCCGGGTGCGCCTCGCGCAAGCTGGCGATGGGGCCGAACTCCAGGGCGCGCACCGGGCAGGCCTTGGCGCAGGTGGGATCCGGGGTGCCCTCGGGGTTCTCGTCGGAGCAGAGCACGCACTTGTGGGAGAGCCCGTCGTCCAGCTGCACGGGGTGCCCGTAGGGGCAGCTCTTCTCGCAGGTCATGCAGCCGATGCACTTCTCCTTATCGTTGTTCACGATGCCCGTCTCTGGGTCCTTCTGCATGGCGCCGGTGGGGCAGTTGGCCACGCAGGCCGGGCTCTCGCAGTGGCCGCAGGTCATGGAGGCGTAGTAGGTGAAGGCCGTGGCGGTAAACGCGCCGGCCTCGTCGGCGGTCCACTCGCCGCCGCCGAACTCGTACACCTTGCGGAACTTGGCCGGCACTTCCAAATCGTTGCGATCGAAGCACGAGGTCATGCAGGCCTTGCAGCCGGTGCAGATGTCGGTGTTGACGAAAAATCCGTACTGTTCCATGGTAATCTCCCCCTTCTTAGGCCTTCTCGATCTTGCACAGGTTGGAATGCACGCCGTTGCCCTTGGAGATGGGCGTGGGGCGCGAGGACGTGAGCACCGAGATGCAGCCGCCCCGGTCGAGCACGCCACGGTCGCCGATGGTGGCCCCGTCGCGGGTCTCCGGGTCGTACCAGGCGCCCTGGGGCACGCTGACCACGCCGGGCATGATGCGGTTGGTGACCTTCGCGGTCATCTGGGAGCGGCCGCGCTCCGTGGACACGATGACGGCATCGTCCTGGGCAATGCCGAGGGTCGCCGCGTCGCCGTCGTTGATCCAGCACTGCTGGGGCGCCACCGAGCTCATCCAGGGCACATTGCCGTAGGAGGAGTGGGTGCGCGTCTTGGTGTGGTGGCCGATGAGCTGGAAGGGGTACTCCTGCCGCAGCGGGTCGCCGAAGCCCTCGAAGTGGTCGTACCAGATGGGCAGGGCCGTGATCTGGTCGCGGCCGTCGTCGGGGATGACGCCGCCGCCGGTGAGGTCCCACTGCTTCGACAGGTTGTAGGCCTGCTTGGAGAAGACCTCGTACTTGCCGGAGGGGGTGGCCAGCGCCTCGGGCAGGGGCGCCACGGCCGGCTCGTGGTCGTCGGTCTGCTTGAACAGGCCGCCGGCGCGGAACTCCTCGAAGGTGGCGGGCAGGTCGTCGCCGGCCTCCTTGCCCTGCTCGTAGCACCACTCGATCCAGTCGAGCTGGCTCTTGCCCTCGGTGAACTCATCCTTGAGCCCCAGCTTGTCGGCGATGAGCGTGCAGATCTCGTAGACGGGCTTGGCCTCGAACAGCGGCTCGATGGCCTTGCTCTCGCAGCAGATGAAGCCGGTCCAGGCGGTACCGCCGGTGGTGAGGTCGTCCTCCTCGAAGGGGGTGGTGCCGGGCAGGATGATGTCGGAGGCCATGGCCGTCGGCGTCATCCAGGGATCCACGGTCACGATCATGCGCACGCCGGAGTCCTTCTCGTCGGGCAGGTTGTAGATGCGCAGGGAGTCGTTGATGTCGGCGTGCTGGCCCATCATGACGTTGGAGCCGTAGTTCCAGATGAACTTGATGGGGGCCTTCAGGGCGATGGTGCCGGGCTCCTCGGCATAGGAGGTCGCACCGGTCTCGTCGATATGGCGGATGCCCCAGGTGGCGTCGTTCATGACCGTGTAGTCCTCGATGGCCTGGTACCAATCGAAGAAGGACACGCACACGTCCACGGTGTTCTTCTCGGGGAAGCACGGGATGGCCGTCGGGGTGGCGTAGGGCACGCCGCCCACACCCTCGCGGGCGCCGGTGCCGCCGCCGGAGATGCCCACGTTGCCGGTGATGGCGGCGATCATGGCGATGGCGCGGGAGCTGTTGCCGCCGTTGGAGTGGCGCTGCGGGCCCCAGCCCTGGATGGTGGCCGTGGGGCCGTCCACGTACAGGTCGGCCAGCTCTCGGATGACGGCGGCGGGAATACCGGTGATGGCGGCGGCCCACTCGGGGGTCTTCTCGCCGGTACCGGCGTAGGCGCCGGTGCCCGCGAGGTAGGCCTCGTAGGACATGTCCTCCTCCACGGTGAGCGAACCGGACGCATCCAGGCCCATGAACGCCGTGCTCGCGGGCTCGGCGGCGGCCACGTCCTCGGCGAAGCTGTCGGAGAAGAAGCCGACGAACTTGCTGCGAAGGAAGTCCTCGTCCAGCTTGCCCTCGGCGAAGAGGTACTGGATCATGCCGGCGACGAGGGCCGCATCGGTGCCGGGGCGGATGGGGATCCAGCGGTTGGCCACGCCCACGGCCGTGTCGGACAGGTGCGGGTCCACCACCACGATGGTGGCCTCGGGGTTGTCCTGACGCACCCGGGTGAGCAGGTACTGCATGGCCGAGCCGGACATGCGCGTGTTGGCCGGGTTGTTGCCGAACAGCACGATGTTCTTGGAGTTCACCAGGTCGGTCACCTCGTTGTTGGACCAGGCGTCGCCGTTGAACAGCGGCATCTCCCAGGTGATCTGGCCGGTGGAGTAGTCGGCGTACTGGCGCAGGTAGCCGCCCCACAGGTTCATGAGACGGGCGAACATGGTGGAGTCGGGGTGCCACGACTTCGACACGGTGCCGCCGAGCACGCCGGTGCCGTACTGGATATAGAAGGCGTCGTTGCCGTACTCCTCCTTGATCTCCTTCATGGTGGTGGCGATAAGCTCGATGGCCTCGTCCCAGGAGATCTCCTCGTACTTACCCTCGCCGCGCTTGGTGCCCTCTACGCGCTTGAGCGGTTTCTGCACGCGGTCGGGGCTGTAGATGCGCTGGCGGTTGGTGCGACCGCGCACGCAGGAGCGCATCTGGTAGATCTTGCCGGGGCCGAACTCGTCATCGCCGTCGGAATCGATGTCGATGCGCACGACCTGGCCGTCCTTCACGTAGGTCTTCAGCGGGCAGCGGCTGCCGCAGTTCACATGGCACGCCGACCAGGCGACCGTATCGTAGTCGAGCGGCTCGCCGCCCGTGACGGGCAGGCTCTCCTCCTCGGACGCATCGGTCTGCGCGGCCGGAGCGCACCCGGTCAGCGCCACGCCGACTCCGGTAACGCCCGCCAAGCCGAGAAACGAACGGCGGCTGAGGCCCCCGAACGTCTGCGCAGTCTTCTCCATAGACTCCCCTTTCCTCGTCGTCTCGAGGATCCCGGGCAGGATCCTCCCTCGTTGGGGCAGTCTACGCGCATCGCCGTGGAACCTCCATGGGTATTTGGTTCATTTTTCCTTGGGAAATTCTTATCGAAATATTGCGCCCCAGGTGGGACGGGCAACCTCTCAGTCGGTCGGCGGTCGGAGCGACGGGAGGGAAAGCGAGGACGAGATGCCGCGAAGGCCGCGGTGGATTCGGCTGGGGAGGCGCCGCGGCGAAGGCCGGCGAGGCTCGAGGGGCGGAGGCGCCGCAGGCAGCTGGCGGCGGGCGAGGCGAGCTCGGTCGGGAAGGCACTCGGGACGAGGCGAGATCGGTTGGGAAGACGCTCGGGACGAGGCGAGCTCGGTCGGGAAGGCGACGAGGAAGAGCGGCAAGATTGGTTAGGAAGGCGGTGCAGCGCAGAAAACTGCTCCGTGTGGCGGGGCACGAACAGCCCGTGACACCAAACTCCCCGTTTCCGCCCGGCATCGCAGGTTTTCCGTCGCAAACGGGGAGTTTGGTGTCATTTTCCACGGCAGAAAGCGGCGCTTTGATGCTATAGGCTGACAAAACCCCAGGTCGGCAATGAGAGATTCCTCAGCAGGCAGCACCAAACTGCCCGCTTGCGACAGGAGATGAAGCGCGGGAGACGGAAATGGGGAGTTTGGGTACATCGGGGTGGCTGCCAACGGGCGCTCGCCCGATCTTCCGCACCCGGCGAAAAAGCGACCCCACCGCAATCGTCTATTCGCGGGCGCGCGACGCGAGAAGGGCCGGGGCGCATTTGGCGCTCCGGCCCTCGAATGAGACGAATTTCCACGTCGCAGGAAAACCAGCAGCGTCAGTTACCCGCGGGCGCGGCAGCTGCCAGTAGGCTCTACCCGCGCGGGTGCGCGGACCGTCAGCAGGCTCTACCCGCGTGCCCTGCGGCGGACTGCGACGGCGGCGGCCAGGGCGCAGGCGGCGAGGGCCGCGGTGGCCAGGGGTACGGCCGGTGCCACTTCGTCGCCGGTCTGGGCGAGGCGGGTGGCAGACCTGGCCGCGGACTTCACCGGGGCCTTCGCCGCCGGGTCAGCCACGGTGTAGGCGGCCTCGATGACCCGCTCGGTGCCGTCGGGCATGGAGTACACGGCCGTCACCTCGTAAATGCCGGCGCGAGTCGGGTCGATGGCCTCCACCTCTTTGCCGCCGAGCATGATGGTGACCGCCACGCTGCTGGCATCGGTCGGGAAGCCTTCGCGGGAGCCGAAGCGCTTGGCCAGGTCGCGGACGATGTCGTCCTTGTCCATGGCCACGCCCGTCGCGTTCAGCGGCAGGGCCACGGCCTCGGAGAATGCCACCGTGCGCTTCGGGGCGGGGGCGGTGGCGCCTCCATCGGAGCCAGAGCCATTTCCATTACCGGAACTGGAGCCGTTCCCATTGCCGGAGCCATTATTGGAGCTGGAGTTACCCCCATTACTGCCGCCGTTACCATTGCCCGAACCGTCACCATCCGACCCGTCGCCCGAGCCATTACCCTCGACAACAGCAGTGTAGGTGCCAGCCGTGCGAGCCGGGATGGCATCGGCCGCGAAGACCTCCCCCTTCTCGTTGCGCCATTTCAGCGATTCGCCCCATTTCATGCCATCACGTCGGTCAGGAAGATCCGCTTTAGCGAAATCGCCCGTAGCGGGCAAAATAATTTTGCCCAGAGAAGAGCAGTTAGACAACATCCAGAAGATGTTTTCAACCTTCCCCATATCGAACCCCGAGAGGTCGAGAGACTCCAACGACGAGCAGCCGTAGAACATGGATTCCATGTCCGTCACCTTAGAGGTGTCAAACTTCGAGAGGTCAATGGATGCCAGGGACGAGCAATCTTTGAACATGCCACCCATGCTCGTCACCCAGCCGGTCGTGAACGTAGAGGGAAATTGAATACTCTCAAGCGAAGAGCAGCCAGCGAACATGGAGTCCATGTCCGTCACTTTGCCGGTGTCGAACTTCGAGAGGTCAATGGATTCCAGAGATGAGCAGCCAGCGAACATGGAGTCCATGCTCGTAACTAATGTCGTTTCAAACGAGGAGGGAAATGCAATTGAGGTTAGCGACGAACAACCCGAGAACAATCCAGACATGTCCGTCGCGCTAGATGTGTCAAACTGCGAGATATCGATGCTCTTCAGCGACGAGCACCCCGCGAAAATCCCCGACACGCTCCGAAGCGATTTCATGGTAAGAGAAGCGGGAAGCTTGAGTGACTCAAGAGACGAGCAGCCTGAGAACATGCCGCCCACCGCTTCCGCCTGTCCCATATCAAATGAAGACAAATCCAGCGAGGTAAGCGAAGAGCAACCCTCAAACATACCAGAGTCCCTCGAACCTGCTTCCCGCCCAAAACACCGAACTTGTGAAGTGTCAAAACCCGACAGATCGAGCGTCGACAGCGACGAGCATTCATAGAACATTCCATTCATGTCCGTCACCTGCGAGGTATCAAGAGTCGAAAGGTCCAGCGCCGTCAGTGAAGTGCAAAACCAGAACATTCTCTCCATGTCCGTGACTTGCGAAGAATTCAGACCGGAAAGGTCAGCGGTTTCCAGTCCTTCAAACCCACCAAACCAGCTATACAGAGAGTGAGGTTTAACTCCCGACTTGACTACCGCGTGCGTGGTATACCTGGTATATTCCTGAGGTAAAGGCGATTCATGCGAGCTGCCGAGAATTTCGCAACCGCAGGCATACAACAAACTACCATCAGGCCGCTTCCCGTCGCATATGAGAATCACTCCATCGTTAGCTAGCTCTCCATAGGAGGTATCTACTGTGTCGCCGTTCTGGATGACCAGCGTATAGGACTTCTTGTCGGGGTTTTCATAAAAGATGGCGTAGATATCCTGGTCGGCATCGGCAGCTAGCGCCGGCAATGTAGAGCCCATGACGATCCCAAGCGCAGCAACCACCATCAACGCCGAAGCGCAGAAGGCCTCGATGACCCTCGCCCCCAACCCGTGTCTTGTCTTCTCTTTCATGATCGCCTTCCTCTCAAAGGTTTACGTTCAATAGATTAAATTGAGGTTGCAGATTAAGCGCTTTCAGCACATACCCCCGTCGACCCGAGCCTCGCTCCCCGAAGAGCAGGTCCCACCCAGTTGGAGCGATAACTACGTTGTCGATGGAGAGCGGGGCATTCGAATTGCGGCGAGCAACCATCCCGCCATCGAAGAGACAAGCTAGCATTGCGTCAGACACCGACTGTTGCCACGGAAAGACATCGAATGGGTTGTCCTTGTGTCGGCAGTAGTCCCGAAGGAACGCTCTCAGCCCGTCGATCCTGTAGGGAGGACAGGCATTCGAGGGAATGCGCCAGCCGTTATCTTTGAAAGCACCGATCTGATCACCGCACCTCCTGCGGTACGCTTGAACAGCGCGCTCGGAAACACCCCAGCGCTTGGCCGCTTCTCTTGTTGTCATGAAGTCTTCTCCCACTGACTTCACATCTCCTGTCTTTCTTTTGTGCCGCGAGCTCAACGGGCGCTCCTCGGTTCTTAGATACAAGGGGCCCGCATAAGCACCCCACCATTTGCCGCCCGCGAAACGCTCCCGACAAGGGCGATCGTAGGCACCGAACCTCTCTCTGCCCGAGAATAGCAAATAAGTGCCCCCCCCCCCCGCAAGGGGTAATTCGAGAGTTGGGGCCTAGGCTTCGAGGCACAGGAAATTATTCCGACCTATCGAGGAACAGGCGACGGAGGCACACTGGGCCCTCATCGCCGGGAGGGCGCATCGAGCTGCCGAGACGGCGGTGCGCCAAGCGGGCCAATCACCGAAACACCTGCAAAA
The DNA here is from genome assembly GCF_041223505.1 of Adlercreutzia muris. Lineage (NCBI taxonomy): Bacteria > Bacillati > Actinomycetota > Coriobacteriia > Eggerthellales > Eggerthellaceae > Adlercreutzia > Adlercreutzia muris. The sequence continues at coordinate 47,642 of NZ_JBCLQK010000011.1, read as the reverse complement.
CCGCAATGCGAGATTCCGCAAGCTGTCAACGTCCTTCTCGGTACCCAAACTTCCCGTTTCCGACAGACACCGCGGGCTTTCTGGCGGAAACGGGAAGTTTGGTGTCATTTTTCAAGCCGAAAGCGGGGATTTGACGTTCTCGTCCAACAAAAGCCAGTTCGCTGACGGACGATCCGACACATCGTGATACCAAACCTTCTGTTTTTGCCAGGTTCCGCAGGTTTTCCGTCAAAAAGGAGGGGTTTGGTATCGTTTTCTCTGGCAGAATACGGGGATTGGGTACTTTCAGTCGACAAAACCCCAGGTCGTAAATGGAAGATTCAGCGCACCCTGTTACCAAACCCTCTGTTTTGCCGGAAAACGAAACGAGGGCGGCGAAAATGCGGGATTTGGTATCGGAGAAGGGCGCGAAAGACGTGCCGATGGGCACACGTTGCAGCGGCCTTGCCGTGGAGTTCTCGCGGAAGAGGGGCGAGAGGAGCGCCAAGAACATACCGAAAGGCTCAGCCGGGCAGACCCCCGCCTTGGGCGGCCGGGCCCTACTCGACGGGCTCAGCTGCCAGTCTCCGCCTCGGCCTGGCTCGCTCGGGCCGACTGCCAACCGTTGCGCACCTCGGGCTCGGCTGGGTCGGGTCGCAAGCCGCCAAGCGCTTCCCTACAGCAGGTCCATGGGATCTACGTCCACGGCGGCGTTTACCTGGGGGTTCGCCTTGCGGGCGCGGAAGAGCCGAGCGAGGGGCGCGGACAGGTCGGCGCCCAGCGGCGCCTTCACGACGATGTGGTAGCGGTAGGTGTTGCGCAGCTTCCCCAAAGCGCAGGGCACCGCCGGCAGCACCGTCCAGCGCGAGTCGCCCACCTCGTTGCGGATATGCTCGCTGATCTGGGCGTGCAGCAACTCGGCCTCGGTGGCCACGGCGTGCTCGTCGGTGCCCCACACCAGCACGTTGGCCAGGGCCATGTAGGGCGGGTATCCCAAAAGCTTCCGACGCGGCAGCTCCGAGCGCAGGAACAGGCCCCGGTCGTAGCGAGCCGCCGCCTGGATGGCCACGGCGTCGGCCTCATAGGTCTGCACAAGCACCCGCCCGTCGAGGGCGGCGCGGCCGGCGCGGCCGGCCACCTGCTCGATGAGCTGGAAGGTGCGCTCGCCGGCGCGGTAGTCGGGCAGGTGCAGCTGGGTGTCGGCGTTGATGACGCCCACAAGGGTCACGTCGTCGAAGTCGAGGCCCTTGGCGATCATCTGGGTGCCCAGCAGCACGGCGGCCTCGGCGGCGCCGAATCGTTCCAGCAGCTCCTGGTGGGCGCCCTTGGCCTTGGTGGTGTCGGCATCCATGCGGATGATGGGCACCTCCGGCCCCACCCCGGGCATCTGGTCCAGCAGTTGCCGCAGGTCGGCCTCCACCCGCTGGGTGCCGGCACCGAACTTCTTCAGGTAGGGGCTGCCGCACTCGGGGCAGACGGACGGCGCGGGCACGCTGTGACCGCAGTGGTGGCACACCAGCTTGGCCCCCTGCTCGTGATAGGTGAGGCTCGTGGAGCAGCTCGGGCACTCGGGCACGAAGCCGCAGTCGCGGCAGAGCAAGAATTTCGCGAAGCCCCGCTGGTTCAGCAGCAGCACCGCCTTGCGGCCGGCCGACAGCTCCTCGGCCAGGGCCCGCCTCAGCCGCCCCGAGAACATGGAGCGAGCGCCCGAGGCGAACTCGGCGGCCATATCCACCACCTCGATGGCGGGCATGGGGCGCCCGTTGGCCCGCTCGGGCAGGGCCGCACTCGTCCAGCACGGATTCTTCGCCACCTGGTAGAGCGCCTCGATGGAGGGGGTGGCCGACCCGAGCACTACCGCCCCGCCGGAGCGGGCCATCATCCACTGGGCCACGTCCCGGGCCTGGTAGCGCGGGGCGGAGTCCTGCTTGTAGGAACCCTCGTGCTCCTCGTCGATGACGATGAGCCCCACATTAGCCAAGGGCGTGAACAGGGCGCTGCGGGCACCCACCACCACCCGGGCCGCGCCGCTTCTGATGAAGTCCCACTGGTCGAAGCGCTCGCCGGCGCTCATGCGCGAGTGCATGACGGCCACAGTGGTGCCGAACCGGCCGCGGAACCGCCCCACGGTCTGGGGGGTGAGCGAGATCTCGGGCACAAGCACGATAGCCGTTCGTCCCTCTGCGAGCACCTCCTCGATGGCCCGCAGGTACACCTCGGTCTTGCCCGAGCCGGTCACGCCGTCCACGAGCACCACGCGCCCCTCGGCCGCCGCCCGGGCCTCGCCGATGGCCGCCAGGGCCGCCGCCTGACCCGCCGTGAGCACCGGTCGCGCGGGGGCTGAGGCCGGGCCGTCGGGCACTGCGGGACCCGCGGAGGCTGAGGTCGGGCTGTTGGGCACTGCGGGACCCGCGGAAGCCGCAGCCGAGCCCTTCCCTGCGACGGGAGGCAGCGGCATTTTGCCCGGAAAAACAGGGGTCACCGGGCCTCCGGCCGGACCGTGCGGCACGGATCGGGCCGCCGCTGCCCCGGCCGAAGACATGGCCGCCGGCGCTCCGACCGGACCGTGCGGCGCGGCAGGGGCAACGGCTCCCTCCATGCCGCGCATGCGCCGGCGCCGCTCTACGGCCACGGCCCCCTTCGCCTCCAAGGCCCTCAATGTGGAAGCCACTGACCCGAACTCGCAGGTCAGCTCGGCCACGCGCACGTCGCCGGCGGCCACAGCGGCCAGCACCTGCTGCTGCCTCACGGCGTTCTTCCGGGGCTGGAACTGCCCGAAGGCGGGCCCCTGGGTCACCCAGCGGTCGTCCACCTCCCCAATCTTGGGCTCTTCCAACCGCCAGCGGCCATCCCGCGAGCGTACCACGCGCGGCACCGCTCCGGGCGGCGTGAACAGGCGCACGCAACTGGACAGAGGCGCCACGTAACGCCCGGCGATGTACTGGGCCGCCGCCGCGCCCTCTTCGTCGAAATAGGGTTCCGAGAGCACGGCCTCCACCTGGCGCAACTCTGCCGCCGCCAAGGGATTGCCCCACAAATCGGTGCCCTCGTCGGAAGAGGCCGCGACCTCTTCCAAGCCCACTATGTAGCCCACGGCCTTGCGCCCGCCCAGCGTCACGAGCACCGCGCATCCCACCTGGGCCGGGTGCCCGTCGCGTCCGACCGTGGCCTCGCCAGCAGCCATATCGTCAGGCACGGCGTAGGAATAGGGCGCATCGAGCGCTTGCGTGGGAATATCGACTATGACCGAGGCAATGAACATGGAGAGCAGTATACCAGCAATGGCCCATGCATCGCGCAGCGCACAGGGTGCCGCCAAGCCGAGCAGTCAGGGTCCGGCTGCGAGCTGGCCCTTCAAGCAGCAGCGAACCATGTCCGCGGAAGGAGCGCAGACCAGGCTGGCAGATACGGGCATAGAAGGGCGCACCGACTGGGAAAGAGCCCCGCCCAAGGGCACCGAACTGACCTTCTGCGACACCGGTTTTCAAAATCATGTCGCATACGGGATGTTTGGTGCTTCTTTTCGCGTCTTAAATTGCATATTTGGAACAAGAATCTCCATAATGCCTGATCACAGCGATGCAATACCAAGCTGCTGAACTCGAAAAAGCACCAAATAGACCTTTTGAGACAGAAAATCGATCTGCGATGTCGCAAAGAGGCCCTTTGGTGCTTTTCCGAACCTGCCCGACCTACTGGGCCTGCGGGGAGCGGCGGGCTGGCCGGGCGTGCGGGGAGCGGCGGGCTGGCCGGGCCTGCGGGGAGCAGCGGGCGTGCGGGGAGCGGCGAGCGACCGGGCCTGCGGGACCTGCCGGGCGTGCAGGGCGCACCGGGCGCGGCGGGCCTGCGGGGCGCGGCAGGCGGCCGGGCGCGACAGGCTTTCGCGGCGCTCGACAATGATGGTCCGGCTCTCTTCCGGGCGCGTTGCCCCCACTGGCGCAGAGCCGCAGCCGGCTCTTCCTACACCGTAAGATCCGCATACCGAAACGGCACTAGGATTCCCAGGTCGTCGGGGGCCATGCGCACTTGGCAGCCCACCTTGCCGCCGGAGAAGTAGATCGTATCGAAGAGCTGGGCCGTCTCGTCCACGAAGGTGGGAAAGCGCTTCTTCATGCCGATGGGCGAGCAGCCGCCGTGGACATAGCCCGTGAGCGGCAGCAGATCGCGGGCCTTGCACATGGCCACGGCCTTCTCCCCCGCCGCTGCGGCCGCTTTCTTCAAGTCCAGTTCGCAGGCCACGGGCACGAGGAACACGTAGTGCGCCCCGGACTTGCCCTCGGCGACGAGGGTCTTGAACACCGCATCCACCTCCTCGCCCTGGGCATGGGCGATCTCCACCCCGGTCATTGAGGGGTCGGCCTCGAAGAACAGCGCCTCGTGGGGCAGTCCGGTCGCGGCCAGCTCGCGCAGGGCATTGGTCTTATGGTCTTTGGCGGAACGGGCCACGGAAGCTGCCTTTCATGGATCGGCTACGGAAGGGACGGCGAACTGGAGAGAGGGCGACAAGACGAAAGAGGAAGGCACAGCCGCCGACGCCGAGCAGACTACCACCTGCGGCTGTGGCACTCGCGAAGCGGCTCTGCAGGCGGATGCGGTTGCCCGCGAAGCGGCTCGGCGGGCGGCTGCGGCTGCCCGCGAAGCAGCTGTCGGCGGCTGCGACTGTGGGCGAAGTGGCTGCGGGCGATTAGCGGCGACCGCCCTTCCCCTTCTTCCCCTTCTTAGAGCTGCGGGCCGCCGCAGCGGCAGCCTCCTGTAGCTCGCGGGCCTGCACCTGGGCCCGCCAAGCGGCCACACAACCGCCGGCGAAGCACAGAAGCCCCAGGCCCACGGCCGTGGCGAGCCACACGGCCCCCATGCCCATCCAGAAATCGAGCGGATACATGGAGATGAGCAGCGAATCGGCGCCGAACGTCCAGGTGCCGTCCACAAAGAACAGGGAATGGAAAGCGGCGAACAGGTCGTTGAAGTCCACGACGCCCCACAGGCCGAGCACCGCGAGCAGTGCGAGCAGCAGGGCCGGGCCCATGCGCAGCATGAAGGCCAGGGCGGCAAATTGCTTGCGGACGCCCAGCAGGACGGCGATGATGAGCGCCGCCACGCCGATCATGCCGAGCCACGAACTCACCCCCACGATGAGGGCGTTGCAGTCCTCCAGGTGGCTCACGGCCGCTCCGTCCAAGGCGTAGCGGTCGGATACCTTCGCGAGGGCGTCCATGGCGGCGAGCGCCGTGCCCCCCTCCCCAAGCGCCGTCCGGGCGGCATCCGTCCACTCCCCCGCCTTCAAAGCACCCTCGGCGCTCGCCTCGCGGGCGGCCTCCACCACCGCAGTCGCCAACTCCTCGGCGGCCTGCTCCGCATCCCCGTGGGGCTCCACGGTGAAGGCGCGCGTCACGCCGGCCAGCTCCACCAGCTGCTCATGGGTGTAGGGCGACGCCTCGCCTGTGCTCACGGCCCCGGCCAGGGCTGCCGTGGTGGCCGGCAGGCAGCAGGCAGCGAAACCGCACACGAGCAGCGTGACGGCCAGCACCGTGGCGCCGATGCCGGCGAGAATGCTGTTCGACCCCATTTACAGCCCCAGCCCTTCTACGCCCTCGCAGTCCACCCAGATGGTGGCAGCAGTCATGCCCTCGTTGGTCTTGGAGATGGTGGGATGCGGCCCCAGGCGGCTGAACACGCCTTGGAAGCGACCGTTGTACAGGTACAGGCCGTTCAGATTGTTGTAGGGCACCGGCTCGCTGGCCACGGCCCCGTCGGGCGCGTCCAGAATGCCCGCATCCGGCGGCAGCGTGTCGGTCTTGAAGGGGCGGATGTAGCGCTGCACGATGAAGGGGTAGCCGGCCCGCCCGTTGGCGAACTCGTCGATGACCCGCTCCCACTCCTGCTGGCTCACCTCGCAGCCGGCGTACACGTTGTCGGCGCCGTAGTGGTCGGTGGGCTTGACGATCCACTCGTCCTTGTTGGCGCGGATCTGGGCGAGGTTCACCACTGACTCGTCCAAAAAGGCGGTCATGGGCACGGTCTCCTCCACGAACGCGATCTCCTCCTCGGTGAGGAAGGCCTGGGTCTCGGGGGCGAACAGCACCTCGAACAGCTGCTTGTCGTGGACGATGTGCCCCGAGAACGCCCCGATGAGCGCTACCTTGCGCGCCCGCACCGCGTCGATGAGGGCCTGGGAATCGTCCCAGAATTCCAGCACGTCGTTGGTGACCGAGCGACGCCAGATGGCATGCACGGGCAGTCCGTCGGGAGTCGTGAGCACCTCGCCGTCGAAGGCCAGATCGCGCACATCGGCCACCACGCATTCCACGCCGGCCTCGCGGAACTTCTCGGCGAAGATGTGGAACTCGTCCACCACGCCGTTCTCCAGGTAGTCGCAGATGGCAATGCGCGGATGCTCCACCTTGAAGCGGTAGGTGTCGTAGATATCTAAGAAGGTGCGCACCCAGGGCTCGAACAAATCGCAGCCAGCCACGGCGTGGCTCTCGGCGAACACGCGGAAGGCCTCAGTGTTCGTCACGGCGTTGGTGATCTCGCGGTTCTCGTTCATGCCCGCGCTGCCGTCGCCGTTGAACTCGCAGAAGTGGATGCGATAGTCCTCCTCGTTCAGGAAGGTGTCCACCCGGGCGAAGGGCAGTACCGCGTCGTAATCGCGCGGCAGCAAGATGAGCTCCACCAGGCGCTCGTCGAAATCGAAGAGCTTGCGGTACTCCTCGTCGGCCCGGTAGCGCTCGATGACCTTGCAGAGCACCCGGTGGCTCATCTCGGCCGTGTCGCGCATGACCTCGTAGCTTTTCCGGTTGAACAGGCGCGGCACGAAGGAGGAGGCCACCACCTGGTGGTGCACGATGGCCGTGGAATTCTGCATGTACTCGAAGGCGGCGCGGCGGTCCTCCACCGCCCCGTCGAGCTCGTCGATGATCTGGAAGTACGCGCGGGTATAGTCGGCGTTGGTGGGCATGGAGGCTCTTTTCCTCGGATCCGGTACAACGGGATAAGTGTAGCACGACCGCGCGACGGCGCGGGGAAGGCGTAGGGGAGACGTTGGCCGCCCTCGATCGGGCGCGCTGCGGCGGAGCCGCCCGAGAGCCGTCGCGAAGCCGCCGCAGAGCCGCCCGAGAGTCGCCACGAAGCCGCCGCGGCTCCCCGCCCCTCTCGGCCACCGCCTTCCGTAGGGTTTCTGTATCCTTCGTCTCGGCCGTCCTTGCGCGGGCGGGCCTTCCCCGCTACCATGGGCAATCGCGCCCGTGCGTGCCCGAGGGCCCACGGCGCACCCAGTTATCCAGAGTCGGGGTAGAGAGTTGGCTCGCCGATCCCGACACCAACCTGACGCGCCTCGCCCGCGGGCGGCCGCCAAGGTGGTCCGGCCAACAGCGATACGAAAGGAATCTCATGAGCGAGAATCGCACCAGCTATCTGTTCACGTCCGAATCCGTCACCGAGGGCCATCCGGACAAGATCTGCGACCAGATCTCCGATGCCATCCTGGACGCCATCCTAGCCAAGGAGATCGCCCTGGCCGAAGAGGGCTACGTGGCCCCCGACGGCAACCCCGCCGACCCCTCCAAGATGCGCTGCGCCTGCGAGACCCTGGTGACCACCGGCACCGTGTTCGTCACCGGCGAGATCCGCACCCAGGCCTACGTGGACGTGCAGTCCATCGTGCGCGACGTGGTGTGCGGCATCGGCTACGACCGCGCCAAGTACGGCTTCGACGGCAACACCTGCGCGGTCATGAGCTCCATCCACGAGCAGTCCGCCGACATCGCCCAGGGCGTGGACGAGTCCTTCGAGGCCCAGCACGACAACGCGGCCGCGGCCGACCCCTACGAGACCGTGGGCGCCGGCGATCAGGGCATGATGTTCGGCTACGCTTGCAACGAGACGAGCACCCTCATGCCCCTGCCCATCTTTCTGGCCCACCGCCTCTCCGAGCGCTTGACCGCGGTGCGCAAGAACGGCACGCTGGACTTTTTGCGCCCCGACGGCAAGACCCAGGTGTCGGTGCGCTACGTGGACGGCGCGCCCGTAGCCGTGGAGAAGGTGGTCGTGTCCACCCAGCACGCCGACGACATCGAGCAGGACGCCCTACGCGAGGCCATCATCGAGACCGTCATCCGCCCCGTCTTCGAGGCCGAGGGCGTGGCCATGGCCGACGACTGCGAGATCTACGTGAACCCCACGGGCCGCTTTGTCATCGGCGGCCCCATGGGGGATGCGGGCCTCACGGGCCGCAAGATCATCGTGGACACCTACGGCGGCATGGGCCGCCACGGCGGCGGTGCCTTCTCGGGCAAGGACTGCACGAAGGTGGACCGCTCCGCCGCCTACGCCGCCCGCTGGGTGGCCAAGAACGTGGTGGCCGCCGGGCTCGCCGACCGCTGCGAGGTGCAGATCGCCTACGCCATCGGCGTGGCGAAGCCCGTGAGCGTCATGGTGGAGACCTTCGGCACCGAGAAGGTGCCCACCTCTGCCATCGAGGCTGCCGTGGCCGCCGTGTTCGACCTGCGTCCCGGCGCCATCATCGACGCGCTGGATCTGCGCCGCCCCATCTATCAGAAGACGGCCGCCTACGGCCACTTCGGCCGCGAGCTGCCCGAGTTCACCTGGGAGGCCACCGACCGCGCCGACGCCCTGCGCGCGGCCTGCGGGCTGGAATAGGGAGAACTCCGAGGATACCGAGCGGGGACATCACCCCAGTCGGAATCGTCGGGTATTCCAATTCGCTCGGACAGTCCTCGCTTTGTGGAACAGTCCACCGGACTGTTCCAGTCGCTGCGGAACTCGCTCGGTCGGAACACCCGACGCTTCCTCTACGCCGGCACATTGCCGCAACGACAAGGGCCCCGGACGGGGCCCTTGTCGTTTATGGAGCTCCGGAGCGCTCCTATTGCTCCCCTTCGCGATAGACGGTGGTGGTCACCCGCGCGATGCGGCGGCCCGTGTCGTCGGTGACGTCGGTGGTGTAGAAGCCGAGGTGACGGCCGGACTTGTCTACGTTGCAGGTGGCGATGAGACGGGTGCCCCGCGAGGCGGACATGTAGTCGACGGCGCTCGACACCGACACGCTGGGGGCCACGCCGATGTTGCTGGCCAGGGCCAGGGCAAAGTCGGCCAAGGTGAAGATGGCCCCGCCCATGACGTTGCCCAGCGCGTTGCGGTGGTGGTCCTGGATGTCCAGCTCCGCCACGCCGTGGCCCACCGAGCCCTCCACGATGCGGCAGCCCACATGCTCGGCGAAGCGATCGTGGCCGAAGAAGTCGTTCAGCTCATCCAGGGTGGGGTAATCGGACAGCGGGGGCATGGGCCCTCCCTTCTCGCGAGAAGCGCTCCGGCCGGGGCGGGAGCGCTTCGATGATCGTACGTATGGGGAACCGGCCTAGTTCTCCAGGGCCGGCGTGGCCGTGGCGGCGAAGAGCTCTAGGTACTGGCCGTCGACCACGGTGACGGTCTGCTTGCCGCCGGGAATGACGTACTGGGTATCCACGATGGAGTCGTCATCGAAGTCGAGGTCGTCCATGACGTAGGCGGCGCACTCGTCGGTGACTTCGGGGTCGTCCACAGGGGCCGCCGTGATGGTGTAGGTGCCTGCGGGAATATCGACGCCCACGCGGTAGCAGCCATTGCCATAGGGCGACGTCGGGTTAACGGAGGTGGACGGCGCCGGCTTCATGACGGCCCCTTCCACGCCGGGCTCGAAGGCGATGAGGTCGCCCTCGTCGAGCTCGACGAAATAGTTGCCCAGATACTGCACGCTGTCATCGAGATCGTAGGCGCTGCCCTTGCCCGTGGCGCTATCGCCGTCGAAGACGTAGTAATGGCTCAGAAGGTCGCCGCCCTCCAGGGTGTAGAGCCCGGCCGGAATGGCGCCCTCGGGACCTACGGTGTAGTAGCCCTTAGGGCAGGTGCCGTCGGCCGCAGGGGCGCCGGCCTCGAAGCCCTCGGTCTCCAGGAGGCTGGTCACCTCCTCGTAGCTGAGGGCCATGGTGGTGGTGCCGTCGGGCTTGCTGTCCTCGGGCGTGTAGTAGTCGCCCTCCGGCGGCCAGCTGTGGTAAGGGTCGTCGTAGTCGTAGCTGTAATCGTCGTAGACGTAGTCGTTCACGCCCTCATATCCGGCCACGGTGAGCCCCACGCAGCTCACGCAGCCGCCCAGGCCGATGACGAGGCCCGTGGCAAGTCCCAAGAGGAACCAGGGCCAGCGGCGCTTCTGGCCGCCCGAAGCCGGCGGCTCGTAGCCGTACACCGGCGCCGGGGGAACCGGCGGCGTCGGCGGCACGGCCCCGTAGGGCTGCTGGGGCGCGGCGCCATAGGGCTGCGGAGCTGCCGCGCCATGGGACGGCTGCCCAGCGGCAGCCCCGTAGGCCTGCTCGTAGGCGCTGTAACCGGATGCCGAGGCGGCAGCGGCGGAAGTCGGAGCGGTCTGGCCGTAGGGCTGCGCATAGGGCTGGGCAGCGGGCTGGGCTGCCGCGCCCACCGCATAGGGCGCAGTCGGCTCAGGCACCGGTGCCGGCGCGGCGGGGCGGTGGACGGCGAAGGGGTTCGACACGTCGGGCGCCGTCGACTGCGCGGGAGCCGGGGCCGCGAGGGCGGGCTCGGGTGCCGCCACGGCCTCAGCCTCGGCCGCCGGGGTTTGTTCGGGCGCGGTCACTGGAGCCATCTCGGGCATCGCGGCACTGGGACCGGCGGACTCGGGCGCGGGCGTCGGGGAAATCTCGGGGTTCTTCTCGTCCATGGGAAGGCCTTTCTACTTGAAGACGTGGGCGACCACCGCGTCGATGCGGGCCACCACGTCGGCGGGATCCATGAGCATCATGGCCTCGAACAGAGGCGGCGACACCATGTTGCCGCAGATGGCCACGCGCAAGGGCTGAAACAGAAGCTTCGGCTTGAGCCCCGCCTCCTCGCCGGCGGCGCGGCAGAGTTCCTCCAAGGCTTCGGCGTCCCAGGGGTTGTCGTCGTCGGCCAGGATAGCGCGGCAGATGGCCAGGGCCTCGTCGGCGCGGGCCCCCTCCTTCAGCAGCACCTTCTGCACGCTCTTCTCGTCGAGCACCACCGAGTCGCCCCAGAACAGGAAGGCCAGCTTGGCGGGAATCTCGTCCAGGCGCGCCAGGCGCTCGGCCACGAGCGGGTACATGGCCTCGTAGAACTCGGCATCGTCGTCCACGTCGGCCAGGCAGGCCTGCCAGGTTTCGGCGTCTACGCCCGCACCGGGCACGCGGGTCGTCGCCGCGGCCGCGGCCGCCTCCTCCTTGGTGGGCGTGGGCACCTCGGTGATGCCGTCGGCCACGTTCGACCCGTCCAGGTTGGCCTGGGCGAGCCACGGCTTAGCGGCCTCGCGCCAGGCGGCGGCGCCCATCTCGCGGATGTAGACGCCGTCCATCCAGTCGAGCTTCTTCTCGTCGAAGATGGAGTGCTTCTTGGTGATGCGGTCGAGCGAGAACGTGCGGCACAGCTCCGCCGGCGGGATGATGGTGGTCTCGCCGTCAAGCGACCAGCCGAGCAGGGCGAGGAAGTTCACAAGCGCCTCGGGCAGGTAGCCCCGGTCGCGGTACTCCTCCACGTTGGTGGCCCCATGGCGCTTGGACAGCTTCTTGCCGTCGGCCCCCAGGATCATGGAGAGGTGCGCGAACAGCGGCACCTCGGCGCCCAAAGCCTCGTAGATGAGCACCTGGCGCGGGGTGTTGGACAGGTGGTCGTCGCCGCGGATGACATGGGTGATGCCCATGTTCACATCGTCGCAGACCACGGCGAAGTTGTAGGTGAAGGTGCCGTCGGTGCGGCGCAGGATCATGTCGTCCATGACGTCGGCGGGAAAGCTCATGTCCCCGTAGACGGCGTCGGCGAACTGCACGGGCCCGTGGTTCTCGGGCACGGCGAGGCGCCACACGTGGGGCTCGCCGGCGGCGATGCGCGAGGCGGCCTCCTCGCGCGGGATGGCGCGGCAGGTGCGGTCGTAGCCGCCGTAGCCGCCCTCGGTCTTCTCGGCCTCGGCCCGCTTGGCGTCGAGCGCCTCCTTCGAGCAGAAGCAGGGGTAGGCGGCCCCAGCCTCGATGAGCTTGGCGAGCGCCGCCTCGTAGGTGTCGGTGCGCTGGGTCTGGAAGTAAGGTCCGCACGGGCCGCCCACCTCGGGGCCCTCGTCCCACGTCAGGCCGAGCCAGTCCATGGCCCGCAGGATGATCTGGGTGTTCTCCTCGGTGGAGCGCTCCGGGTCGGTGTCCTCGATGCGCAGGATGAAGGTGCCGCCGGTGGCACGGGCGAAGGCCCAATTGTAGATGGCGGTGCGGGCGCCGCCGATGTGCAGCTTGCCGGTGGGAGACGGTGCGAAGCGAACGCGCACGGGCTTGTCGGTGATGGTCATGGAACTCCTCGGAATTCAGTCGTATACGGCCTCGATGCAATCGCCGACCAGTATAGCACGGCGACCGCCCGCGGCCCTCCCTACCCCAATTTCCGCACAGGCTCGGGCAAGCGGCCCACATGATGGACGCATCGGCCAGGGCCGCCAGGGCCTCGTCGGCCCGTACGCTGTAGGCCTCGCACACTTTCTCAAGCGGCGGCAGCTTCTTCATGGGCGGGTTCCTTCTACACCATTCGAACGCTCCCCGATAAACCCGAGTGTAACCATGATAGCGGCCATCCATATCGCCCGCCTTCATTGCGACGGCACTGTTTTCGCGAACGATGCCCGCGTCGTGCCCCCGCCAACAGGCCCGCGGTGCCCGCACCGCTTTGCGAGCGATGCCCGCGTTGTGCCCCCGCCATCCCTCCTGTGGATTTTTCGCGATCACCCCCTCGGACGCCTCCGTGCATCACCAGTTCAAAAGCTTATGACGGCGCGCGGACGGTTCTGAAGCGACAGTCAGGAGAATTACATTTGCTAAGCTGCACCGCCCCGACAACGAAAGGCAGCCTCCCATGGAACTCCTCGTCAGCGGTCCGACCGGCCTCCAAGGGCTGCGGCAACTTCGATACCGCCATCGATCCTGGGCCTCGAACCGCCGACCCCTCGATCTGCGACTCAACCCGCCCAGCGAGACGTCGGTAGCCCATGCCCGCGCCCTGCTCGGCGGTTGTGAGGAGCCGCTCTCCATCGTTGTCGGGCGCCCGTCCGACCGACGCAGGCTCGAGGGGGCTTAACCGGCCCATAGACGTTTCCGCAGTCACAGGCAATGCATGGGGAGCCGACGTGAGGCGAACCGATCTATCGTGGGAGGGCACGCGTGTCGCCGTCGAATACGACAGCAGCATGCACCATTCGGGTTCCGAGAAGATCGAGCGCGATGCGAAACGCCGCACCCTGCTCCAAGCGGCCGGCTATCACGTGGTGGTCGTGACGAACGACCAACTCAAGAAGATTACGGAAATGGATCGCGTAGGGCACACCCTCTCGCGCCTCATGGGCAAGCGGCAGAGGATACGCATTCGGGACTACGAGAAGAGGAAGCGTCTTCTGCACGCCCGGCTGCTCCAGCTGGATCTGTGACGGCGGCACGAGCGGGCGGCGTCCATCCGCCGGTTTGCCGGGGCAGGCGGCAACAAGCGTGGCGCCCGCCCCTAGACGTCCCGGCAAAGCTTGAAGTGCAGCACTTTCCGTTTTCTTGGACAAAAAGGCGTCGAGTGCGCTCGGCCGCCGCTATTTTATGCACGAATAGCCGGAGCAGCCAACCAAAATGAGCTCCAAACCGCCGCCACAGCCTCCCAAAGGCCCTCAAAACGCCCTTTTGGGACAATCTGGACCTATCCTCCAGCTCACTCGACGCGTTTTTGTCCACTTATTGCAAAAGTGCTCAACGGAGCGTAGAGGCGCTCCACCCCGGCCGCCTGCGCGAGCGCCGGCGGCCGGCTCGATCCGCGACGGCTCAGCTGCGAGGCGGTCCCGTTTCGGCCAAGACCACGACGCTGGCGGGCTTGACCTTGGCCGCCCACCAGAGGCCCGCTGAGGCCACGTCCCATACCGGGCCAGACCCCGCGACGACACCGACACTGAAGGGTGCGACCCGAGAAGCGCCCCCCCTACGACGCCGGCGGAGCAGCCGCTCCCGAAGCCCGCTCCCCCTTCGCACCCGAGAGGGACACAAGCGCGATCATGGCGGCCATGAGGATAAGGCCCGCCCAGTCGGCCCCCGAGAACGCCGTGCCGAGCCACAGGGCGGCGATGACCATGGCACCGGCCGGCTCGGCCACGCCGAGGAGGCTCCCCTTCACGGAGCCGACGAGGGACACGCCGTAGAGAAACAGGCCGAAGGCGGCGAAGGTGCCAAGCAGTCCCACGCCCCCGATAAGGGCGAGCCAGCCGACGGCATCCAAGGCCGGAACGAGAGAGGACAGGCCCGCACCACTGCCCACAGCCTGGGCCACCCACACAAGGACAGCCGCGATGCCGCTGATCACCATACCGCAGCTGATAATGGTGACGCGATCCCATCGGCCATACAGGCGCTGCGGCGCCATGATGTAGAGCGTCTCGGACAGAGCGTTGACAATGCCCCAGGCCAAACCCGCCATCGGCAGCACGATGACGCCCCAATCGCCCTGGGTGGCGATGAGGGTCGCCGCAGCCAGGGCGCACACCAGACCGATGAGATCGGGCACGCGCGGCGCGCGGCGCAGCTTCAGGCAGGTGAACAGCATGACGAACACCGTGCAGGTGGCCTGGAGCACCGTGGCCGTGCCGGCGTTGGTGTACTCGATGGAAATGGCGTAGGTGATCTGGCTGAGGTAGAGCCCCACGCCGAACAGCAGCAGCGGCCCGCGGGCCGCCCGGGCGCCGAGCAGCGAGAGCAGGGCCTCGCGGCGGGTGGCCAGCACCACGGCGATGAACAGCACTGCCGCCACGGCCGCCCGCACGAAGGAGATGAACGACGAGGTGATGGCGTAGTTCTCCCCCAGAAACTGGATGCAGGCGCCCGAGAAGCCCCACAGCGTGGCCCCGCCCAGCGCACAGGCCACGCCCCGCCAGAAATGGCTCGTTGCAGTCATGCGCGTCTTCCTCTCTCGCTCTTCACCTCTCATGGTCTGCCGAACGCCCCGCGAGCCGCGTCAGGGCCATGCAGCCCAGCGCGCCCGGTGACGGCAAACCGCCCCGTCTCGCCCAGCGGCGGCGCGCCCGCAAGGGCGGCCGCCTCCGCTACTCGTCCCGCTTCTTCGCCCGAGCCGCCCGCTTGGCCGCCAAGCGGTCGCGGGCCGCCTCGCCCCGAGCTCGGGTCGCGGCGCGACGCTCTCCGCGCGCCGTCAGCTTGCTACCCGTACCGCGTCCCGACGGCGCAGTGCGGTTTTCGCTGGGGCGGCCTCCGGACCGCCCGTCAGCCCGGCTCGCGCGGGCGGGCTGAAGCCCGCCCCCACGGGACGCGCCGGCCGATGGGGCCGCGGCCGGAGCCGCAACCCTCTCGGCCCCGTTCTCAGCCCCCTCCGCCGCGCCCCCGCCCGCCCTCTCGGCGGCCCGCCCGTCCAGCGGCTCCTCGGCGCTCCCGTCGCCGGTCACGTCCGCCAGAAAGCCCGCGATGGGACCCATGAGGTTGTCCTGCTCCTCCAGGCCGAAGTAGCGCAGGGGCAGGGCGAGCTTGCGCTTGTCGGGATTGTAGCGGGCCGCGGCGCGGCGCAGGCCCTTCATCTTGTCGGCGGGAATGTCGATGGGCTCCACCACCAAGCGACCGGCCACCACCGAGATCAGCTTGATGCCGTGCTCGTTGGCGAAGGCCTTCAGCCGCGCCCGCTCGAACAGGTTCACCGCGGCCGGGGGCATCTCGGGGGCCTTCGCGAGCATCTCCTCCCGCAGGGCCGCTACCGCATCCACCGTGGCCGCCGCGGCCAGCTTGCGGTACCACAGCACCCGCGCGTCGGCGTCGGGGATGTACTCCTCGGGCAGGTAGGCGTGGCCGGGGATGTTCACCGTGATGTCCGATAGCGCCGGGGGCAGCTCGCCTGAGGCCTCGCCGCGCTCCCGCGTGTCGTTCACAGCCTGGGAGAGCATCTGGGCGAACAGGTCGAAGCCCACTGCCGACATGTTGCCCGACTGCTCGGCCCCCAGCATGGAGCCGGCGCCGCGGATCTCCAGGTCGCGCATGGCGATGCGCATGCCGCTGCCCAGATCCTGGTGCTCACTCAAGGCCGTCAGACGCGCGGCGGCCTCCTCGGTCAGAGGCACGTTCTCGGGGAACATGAAGTAGGCGAAGGCCTGCACCGACGAGCGGCCCACGCGGCCCTTCAGCTGGTACATCTGGGCGAGGCCGAGGCGCTGGGCGTCCTCGATGATGAGCGTGTTGGTGTGCGGGTTGTCGATACCGCTCTCGATGATGGTGGTGGCCACGAGCACGTCCAGCTCGCCGGCCGCGAACTCCTCCATCACGCGCTCCAGCTCCTCACGGGTCATCTGCCCGTGGGCCACACCCACCCGCGCCTCGCCGGCGGCGGCGTGCACGCGGTCCACCGCCTCGTCGATGGAGCGCACCCGGTTGCTCACGTAGTACACCTGGCCGCCCCGGGCCAGCTCGTAGCGGATGGCGGCGCTCACCACGTCGGGGTCCCACTCCCCCACGTGCACCTCCACCGCTCGCCGCTCGTCGGGCGGCGTGAGGATGAGCGACATGTCGCGCACCCCCGACAGCGACATCTGCATGGTGCGGGGAATGGGCGTGGCCGACAGCGTAAGAACGTCGATGGACTCGCGCAGGTTCTTCAGCTGCTCTTTGTGCTGCACGCCGAAGCGCTGCTCCTCGTCGATGATCACCAGGCCCAGGTCGTGGGGGTTCACGTCACGGGAGAGCAGCCGGTGGGTGCCCACGAGCACCTGCACCTCGCCTGACGCGAAGCCCTCGAGCGCCCGGGCTTGCTGCTCGTTCGTGCGGAAGCGCGAGAGCACCTCCACGGTGACGCCGAAGGGAGTAAAGCGGTCCTTGAAGGAGGTGTAGTGCTGCTGGGCCAGAATGGTGGTGGGGCACAGCACCATCACCTGCTTGCCGTCCTGAGTGGCCTTGAAGGCGGCGCGCAGGGCCACCTCGGTCTTGCCGAAGCCCACGTCCCCGCAGATGAGCCGGTCCATGGGCCGGGCCGATTCCATGTCGGCCTTCACGTCGGCGATGGCGGCCAGCTGGTCGCGCGTCTCCTGGTAGGGGAAGGCCTCCTCCATCTCGCGCTGCCAGGGGGTGTCGGGACTGAAGCGGAAGCCCTGGGTGGCGGCGCGGCGGGCGTACACGTCCACCAGGTCGAAGGCGAGCTTCTTGGTGGCCTTGCGAGCCTTCGCAAGTGCCCGTGACCAGTCGCTCGTGTTCAGGCGCGTGAGCCGCGGGCTCGCCCCCTCGGGCCCCACGTAGCGGGTTACGCGGTCCAGCTGCTCTGTGGGCACGAACAGCTTGTCGCCCTCGGCGTATTCCAGCTGCAGGTAGTCGCGCTCGGTGCCGTCCACCTCGCGGCGCACCAGATCGCGGAAAAACGCGATGCCGTGGGCGGCGTGCACCACGTAGTCGCCCGGCTTGAAGGGGAAGGTGACCTCGGTGACATCCACCGACACCCGCGCCGCGCGGCTGGCGGCCCGCGAGCCCTGGGTGTCCGCGGCGCTCACAAGCGCGAGGTGCGCCTTGGGGATGATCATGCCGAGGGGGATGTCGTTGTCCACGATATTCACCACGCCCCGGCGCAGGCGGCGCTTGGCCTGGGCGGGGGTGTCGGCGTCGGCACTTTGGGGCCCGTCAAGCGGCGGTCGGGCGGAGCATCCCGTGCTCGGGCAGTCCTCGCTTTCGGAAAAAGAGGGGTCAGAATTGTACCCCTCTTTTTCCGAGTCTGCGGAATCTGCGCGCGGGACGCTCCGCCCGACCGCCGCCGCACTATTACCATCGTCGAGATTCTCCGGCTTCAAAATCTGGATGGGGATGCCGTGATCCACCATGGCGTGGCGCATGGTCTCGCGCGCGCGGTAGTTCGGCGCGGAGAACACCACGGTGTAGCGATCCTCGGTCAGGCTCTTCAGCTTCCCGAATATCTTGTCGGGCACGCCGGCCACGTCCACGCGCTTCACCGGCAGCTCGTCGTCCAGCTCGCCGCCCACGCGCATGATGGACACGTAGGTGGCGCGCACGGCCCCGCCGAAGTCCATGGCGGCCGGGCTCGCGTACAGGCCCGCAAGCGCGATGTTCGTGCCCCGGGCGCGCTCGGCCAAGTCGTCGGCGCCGTGAGCCGCGTCGTCGAAGAGCGACCGCGGTTCGACGAGCGTAGTGAGCGTGCCCGCGCCCGCGTAGGCCCCCAGCGTCACCGGGTTCTTGTACAGGTAGGGCAGAATCACGTCGGCGCCCTCGAACACGAGGCCGCCCTCCATCTTCTCCAGCACGTCGCGCAGGGCCGGGTTGGTGAGCGCCGGCTTCTCCAGGGCGCGCCGGGCGTCGGCCAAGGCGCGCGGGGACGTGGGAAACTCCGAGACCGGGTACACCTCCACACTCGGCAGCGAGGCGATAGTCTGGCCCGTGGCCGGCACGATGCGGCGGATCTCGTCCAACTCGTCGCCGAAGAAGTCGAGCCGCACCGGGAAGTCCAAATTGCCGGGGAACACGTCCAATGTGCCGCCGCGGTGGGCGAAGGTGCCCGGGCCGTCCAACTCGCCGGTGTCGGCATAGCCGGCCGCCGCGAGGGCGCGGGGCAGATCGTCCAGCTCCTCCACACCGGGAATGCCCATGTCCGAAAGCTCGACGCCGGCGGCAAGGGCCAAAGGGCGCGCGGCCATGGCAGAGGGCGGCGCCATGAGGCGCAGGAGGGCCCGGGCGCTCGCCACCACCACGACCGGCCGCGCCGACTGCAGCGCCCAGGCCGCCTCCATCCGCTGCGCGATCACGCGGGCGTCGGGCTTCTTGGGCGCAAAGGGCACGTCAGCCCGCTCGGGGAAGCGCAGCACGCGCTCCTCCCCCAGAAAGGCCGCCACCTGGCGGGCGAAGGCCACAGCGGCGTCTTCCCCGGCCACCACCACGAGCGTGGCCTGGGGCCCGTGGGCGAAGCGGGCCGCCACGAGGAAGGGGCGGGCCGAAGCGGCCACGCCCAGCGTGGCATCGGTGCCGTCGTCCAGCTTTCCCCAGAATGCCTCCAGGCAGCCCGATTTCTCCAAGGTGAAGGCAAGCGCATCGATGAGCACGGCAATCTCTTTTCGTCAGCCGCGGCTCCGTCGCAGGAAAGGCGCGGGGCCGCAGGGGCGGTCGTTCGTGGAAACCCGAAAAGCCGCCCAACAAGGCGGCCGCGGTTTGCTACAGTGTACTTCATAACGGAAACGGGAATCCGCGGGGAATCCCCAACGGTAACGATGCGGTAAGCGGCGACAAGGAGCGATCATGGCACGGGAATCTCTGGCGAGCAAGCGTGAGCGGGCGGCGGCCGTCGAGGAGCGCATGTTCGCCCACTACGGGCCGGGCAAGGCTTCGCTGGACTACACCACCCCCTTCGAGCTCACGGTGGCCGTAGTGCTGTCGGCCCAGTGCACCGATGCGGCCGTGAACAAGACCACGCCGGCGCTGTTCGCTGCCTTCCCCACCCCGGCCGCCATGGCTGCCGCCGACCCGGCCGCCATCGCCGAGATCATCCGCTCGCTCGGGTTCTTCCGCAGCAAGGCGAAGAACCTCGTGGCCCTGGCCCAAACCGTCATGGCCGACTTCGGCGGCGAGATTCCCGCCGACGTGGACGTGCTGCAGAAGCTGCCGGGCGTGGGCCGCAAGACGGCGAACTGTGTGATGTGCGAGGCGTTCAAGGACCCCCAGGGCATCGCCGTTGACACCCACGTCTACCGTATCGCCCATCGTCTGAAGCTGGCCGGGCCCTCGGCCGACACGCCCCAGAAGGTGGAGGACATCCTACTGAAGGTTTACCCGCGCCCCCAGTGGCTGTTCATCAACCACCAGTGGGTACACTTCGGCCGCGAGTTCTGCCGCGCCCGCAACCCCCGCTGCGCCGACTGCATCGTGGGCGACCTGTGCCCCACCCGCGGCCAGTGGGGCTAGTCCTTGCGGGTAAGCGGGAACCCGCGGCGGGAAAGCTCGGCGACGACGGTTTCCACGAGAAGGGGCAGAGCTGCCGCGCATTCCGGCGTGAGCCCCACACAGAACTGCTCGGGCGAGGGATTTCCCACCTGCATGCCCAAGCAATAGCCCTCGGCCTCGTAGCCCATCAGGCTGGCGGCATCGAAGAGATCCACGAGCTTCAGGTCGTGCAGCGACGCCTCGGGGCCGGAATGGCGCGCCATGGCCTCGGGCTCGAAGCGGTAGACGGTGCCGGGCGCATCGCCCGTGCCGTCCACGGCATCCACGGTGAGGATGAGGTCGCAGCGATCCACATAGGACAGCATGTCCAGGGCCATGCAGCCCACATCGAGCAGGGTCACGTTGTCGGGAATATCGTAGGCGGCCACGATCTCGTCGTAGGCCGCCGGCCCCACCCCGTCGTCCAACATGAGGCGGTTGCCCACGAAGAACACCGCCGCCGTGCGCGAGGGATCGGGGGCGGCGCAGGCTTTCCGCGCGGGACAGGCCGTCACGTCGGCAACCCCTTCGGGAGCGTTAGCCACCGGCCGGGCCCCGCGCTCGCCGTCTGGCGCACTCATGCGGCACCGCCAGCCTGGGCGGTAGCTTCCGCGGCCGCGTCCACAAGGGGGCGGAACTCCAGGTTGTACCAGGTGGCCAGGGCCACCACGATAACGGCCGCCACCACGGAGACCACGGCCCACACCCGCTGGCGGCGCAGGTAGTGCTCGCGGCTCTCCCCCAGGTTCTCGGCCCGATGGGCCGCCAAGGGCTGCGACACGATGGCGAACACCACGGTGGCGCCCACCAGCGCCGCGGTCATGACCACGGCCAGCACCACCGACAGCGCTGTCGGCTCGGTCACGGCGGCGTAGATGACGTTGTCCACGAACAGCCAGGCCACGAAGAACAGGAACGCCGCCCAGATGCCGTGGGCCGGCCCCCACACCGGCGCCAAAAACAGCGCCCCCACATTCACCCGGGGCAACCCCCGCAAGAACTTCTCTTCCTCGGCGATCTGCTCGTCGGTTAGCGCCATGGGCTTCTCCTTCTCATCCAACTAACTTGGATGATTCTACCTGTTCCACGTACCACTCCATGAACTTTTCCAGTGGCTTGCGCAGAACGAGGCCCAGAAGGGCGGCGGGAACGAGAAAGAGGGTCAGCTCGCCCATCTGCACCCAGAAATCGTTGCCGTAGGGGCCCATCATGGCCGCGCGCATGGCGTTCACCACGTGGGTGGCGGGCAGCCACGGGCTGATGGCCTGGATGAAGCCGGGCAGAAGCTGGAGCGGGAAGGAGCCGCCACAGCCGGTCACCTGCACGATGAGCAGCAGCACGGCGATGGCCTTCCCCAGGTTGGCGAAGGCGGCCACGAGCGCGTAGATGAGGAAGGTGAACACGAGGCCGGCGCCCCAGAAGCAGATCATGAGCAGGACAGGCTCGGCCACCTGCACCCCGAGGAACAGCCAGTTGCCCAGGCCCATAACGGTGGTCTGGGCCAGTGAGATGCCGCCCATGACGGCGAAGCGCCCCAAGAAGAGCTGGCGGGGCTTCGCGTCCTTAAGACCCGCCGCGCGCGCCTCGGCCGACGACACCTTCGGGCGTACCACCACGAGGATGAGCAGCGAGCCGATGAACAGGGCCAGGGTGGTGTAGAGCGGCGCCATGGCGCTGCCGAAGTTCTCTACGGGAAACACCGCGATGCGCTCGAGGCCCACGGGCATGGCGAGGGCCCGGGAGAGCACGTCCACATCCGATCCGAGCACGGCGCGCAGGGCCTCCCGATCGCCCGAGGCGAGGGCCTCGTCGATGCCGGCGGCCATGGTGCGCAGATCCTCGGCGGCTGCGGAGAGCTTGGCGGCCACCTCGGTGATCTTCTCGGAGGTGGAGCCCATGGCCTCGGAGGCCGAGCCTGCGGCCCCGGCCAGCTCGCCGCCCGTGCCGCGCAGATCGTCCACGATGGCCCCCATGCGCTCGGCGGCCTCTCCCGCGTCGGCGGCCAGCGCCTCAAGACCCGGGGCCACGTTGGCCGCGTAGTCGTCGCGCATGGACCGGATCTGCTCGCGGGCCGCCGCCGCGTCGGCCCTCGCCTGGTCGCGCTCCTCGGCGATATTCGCATCCCCCGACTCCAGCTTGTCCGCGGCGCCCCGCAGGCTCTCGGCCATGGAGGCGGACATATCGGCCACGGCCCCCACCCGCGACGCGAAGGCCTCCAGGTTCGGGCGCAGCGCCTCGGGAACGCGCCCGGCCAGGCCCGCAAGCGCGTCGGCGGCCTGGCGGTAGAGAGATGCCTGGGCATCGAGAGTCTCGGCATGCTCGCGCAGGTCGGCGGCGGCAGCGCCCACGTCCTCGGAGGCGGTGGCGAACAGGGCGTCCACCTTCCCCTCCACATCGTCGAAGCCGGCGGCGCTCTGCTCGAGGGCATCGGAGAGCTGGGCGGCCGAGCCCTTGAGGGCGTCCACCGTCGCCGGCACCGCGCCGGCCTGGGAGGTGGCCGCGTCCAGCGTGCCGTCCACGGTGGAAGCGGCCTTCTGGGCGAGGGCGGCCGAGTCGTCGGCCAGGCTCTGGCAGGCTTGGGCAAGCGAGCTGTACAAGGCGAGCACCGAGGCGGTATCGTCCACGGCCCCGGCCATATCGCGCACGTGATCGGCCACTTCCGCAATGCGGCCGTCCCAATCCTCCGAGTCGGCAAACGACGACACCGCCTCGGCCAGCGATAGCGACACCTCCGAAAGCGTCTCGGCGAACACGGAGTTTATCTGGTAGGACACCGAATCGGCTCCCTTGTCGGTAATCTTGGGGGCGATGGCGCTCTTCTTCTCGTTGGTGTAGTACACGATGTCGGCGTGCTGCGCGTCGGCGGTGTAGAAGGTGAGCATGTCGCGGCTGAATCCCTTCGGAATGACCACGGCGGCATAGTAGCGGCCCGAGCGCGCCCCGTCGACGGCGTCCTCCTCGTCGGTGAACACCCAGTCGATCTGGTCGTTGGCCCGCAGCGCGCTCACGACCTGGTCGCCCACGTTCACGCGGATGGGCACCAGGTCGCTCTGGTAGCCCTCGTCGGTGTTGGCCACGGCCACGGTGAGGTTGCCCGTGTTCTCGAAGACGTTCCAGCAGGCGATGATGTTGTACCAGGCGAACAGCGAGGGCACGATGACGAGCCCCACGGCGATGATGATGGACATGACGTTGGCCGAGAGCCGCTTGAAGTCGGCCCGGGCCAGGCGCAGGATGTTATCCACGGCCCTCACCCCCCTTCGCGTCCGCATCCCCTTCCGGCGCCGGCCGCTCGCCGGCCCCGTCCGTATCGGCGGCGGGCTTCGGGGGCGCTGCGGCCGCATCCCGCCCGCAGGTCGGGGTACCCGCGCCGGCGTCGAGATCGGCGGCGCTCGCCACCGTGACCGAGGCGTCGTACAGGTCGAGCAGGCTCGCGTCCGACATGGACTCGAGCCTCATCTGGCGCTCGAAGCTGAAGCGAAGGCTCTCCACGACGACGAGGGCCACGAACAAAAGGATCATCCACAGAAGCCAGCCGGTGAGCAGCCACACCTTCTCGGCCGGCGTGAGCGCGAACACCACGGCCAGGGCCACGGGCACCGCGATGCCGGCGACGATGGCCCCCCTCATGAGCCGCGGGTACCAGCGCGAGAAGCGGGCGTAGCGCTCCTTGAGGGCGCGCCCGTAGGCGTCCTTGTCGGCGAGCGCCCGCAGGATCTGGGAGATGCGGTAGGGGCGCACGGGAATATCGACGTCCTCGCCGTTGAACAGGCCGCCCTCGCGCACCTGGCGCGCCACCATGCGGTTCACGTTCGCCATGAGCGGCCGCAGGAGCAGCCCCAAGGCCGTGAAGGCCACGAAGAACAGGGCGAGCACGGCCAGGTCGGCGGCGTACTGGGCGCCGTAGAAGCCGCAGATGGCCTCGCGCATGGCCCCAATGCCGTAGGTGAAGGGGAAGGCCGGGTAGATGGCCTGGAAGAAACCGGAGGTCATCTCGATGGGATAGAGGCCCGTGGCCCCGGGAATTTGGGCGAAGACGAGCACGATGCAGATGCCCTTCCCGATATGCTGGAGGGTGACCGAGAAGGAGTAGATGATGGCCAAATACGAGAGCGACGCGCACACCGCCGCCGCGAAGAGCGCCGGGGCGCTGGCCGCCTGCACCCCGATGGCGAGCACGCCGGCGCAGCAGATGACCGCCTGGAGCGCCGCCATGGCGGCGAGCAGGAGGAAACGGCCCCAGTAGCGCTGGCCGAGCGTGAGGTTCTCGATGCCCTCGCCGTCGTCCTCCTGGCGCATGATGACGAGCAGCATGAAGGCGCCGATCCAGAAGGTGAGGTTCATGAACAGCGGAGCCATGGCGCTGCCGTAGGCGTTCAGCGGGTAGAGCGACTCGGTGACCACCTCGGTGGGCGAGGCCATGAAGCCGGCGATCTTCTCGGCATTAAGGCCGTCGGTGCCGAACAGGCGCGCAAGGGCATCTGAGGCGCCGAAGGCCTGCACGTCGTTGTACACCAGGCCCAGCTCCGACTCTATCCCCTCGAAGAGCTGGTCGGTCTGCTCGACGGTTGAGCGCGCCGTGTCCATGGTGGCGTCCAGCTGGTCGATCACAAGGCCGGTCTGCTCCACGAGCAGCCGCTGGTCGCCGAGGGACGCATCCAGGGCGGCCGCGGTGGAGGAGAGCGCCTCTAAGGCGTCGTCAACCGCCGGCAGCGTGGTGCCGAACAGGCCCGTGGCGTAGGAGCCCATGGAGCCGGTGGCCCCGCTCACAGCGTCGTCGAGGGCGGTGGCCGCGTCGCCGACGGCGCCCGAGGTGTCCTCGGTGCGCTGGGCGAGGCCCGACAGCGAGGAGAGGGTGTCGGCCGCCGCGTCGCTGCGCTCGTCGAGGGTGTCGGCCAAAGCCGCGAGCGCGTCGCGCTCGGCCCCCTCGGGCAGCGCCTCGGCCGCCGAGCGCACGGCCCGGGCCAGCTCGCGGCTCTCCCCCACGGCCACGTTGCCCTGGGCGATGGCCGCCTGCACGCCGCCGGAGGCCTGGCCCACCGCGCCCTCGAGGACCGCTGCGGCGCTACGGGCGCGCGCTGAGGCGTCCGTGGCGGCTGTGAGGCTCTCGCCGAAAGCCGGGGCGGCGAAGGCCGAAAAGTCGGCCAAGGTCTGCCGCAGGCCCGCGGAGGTCTCCTTGAGCTCGGCGAGGGTCCCGCCGGCCGCATCAATCCCCTCGCCCGCGCGCCCGAGGGCCTCGCGGGCCGTGTCGGCCTTCTCCTGGGCGCCCTTGGCGGTCTCGCCGATCTTCGCGAGGGTGCTGCGCGCATCCCCCACCGCGCCGATGGCCGCCGACAGCTTCTCGGCCGCCCGCGAGCGGGTCTCGTCGGCCGAGGCGCGGGAATCGTCGACAGCCTCATCGATGGCACCCACCGCCACGTCGGTCACCGTGGACACGAAGGTGGAGTTCACCGTCTCGTCCAAGGTGGTGGCGCCGGTGTCGGTGATCTTGGGCGAGACGGGACCTGCCTTCTCGTTCACGTAGTACTCCAGCTTCGGCTGGGTGAAGTCGCCCGTGGTCAGGGTGAGCAGATCGGCGGTGAACTGCTCGGGGATGACGAAGGCAGCGTAGGCCTCGCCCGAGCGCACCTGGTCCATGGCGCTGTCATAGTCGGTGAACTCCCATTTCAGCTGCGTGTTTTCGTGCAGCTGATCGACGATCTTGTCGCCCACGTTCATCTCGCCCGTCAGATCGGAAGAGCCCCCCGCATCCTGGTTCACCACGCAGACCGTGAGGTTGCCGGTGTTGTCGTAGGGGTTCCAGAAGCCGATGACGTTGTACCAGGTGTACACCGAGGGCAGGACGAGCAGGGCCACGACCACCACGAGGGCCGCCGGGGTGCGAACGAGGCGCAGCAAGTCGCGTCGCAGGATCTTCAACACGTTGCGCACGGAAGACGTTCCTTTCCGCAAGACGAGGAGGGGCGAAAACAGTATCGCCCATCATAGCGCAACCCTGACGGGGACGCTCACCCTTGTTGACGGATTGGCACCAACAGTCAACCGCGAAAGAGCATAGAGGAGACGGCGGGTGTTCCGACCGAGCGAGTTCCGCAGCGACGAGAACGGTCCAGCGGACTATTCTCCAAAGCGAGGACTGCCGAGCGAATCGGAATACCCGCCGTCTCCGACCGAGGCGAGCCGCAAAAGGAAAGGGCGACCTCCGAAGAGATCGCCCTTCCAAGCGTGCTTGCGGTCGTGCGCCCTAGTGCACGTCGTGGTCCTCGCCCACGATGTTGTGCAGGTCGGGGTCGTACACCAGACCACCGTGCTCCTTGTGGATGAACATGAGCTTGGTGGGCTCGAAGCCCTCCACGTTCGCCAGGTAGATGTGGATGAACATGAAGATGATGAACACGTACATCATGAAGTAGTGGATGATGCGCATGGACATGAGACCGCCCACGAGGTTCGTCGTCGCGGCGAACACGGGCACGTTCATGGTCACGCCCCACAGGCACAGGCCGGTCCAGAACATCACGATGATGAGCACCGGGATCAGCAGGTAGCTGATCTTCTGCGGCACGCCGAGCTTGGCGCCGAGCGGATGGTCCTTCTTCAGGAACAGGTAGTACTTGATCCACTCGAGGGCCTGATGGCGGTTGTCCTTCTGGGGCAGCCAGGTCTTGTAGTCGGTCACCTGCTGGCGCGTGCCGCCCGTGGGCGAGGTCTTCACGAAGAAGGCCATGATCACGCGGGCAATGCAGTTGAAGAACAGCACGAAGCCGAAGAACAGGTGGCAGCCGCGGGCGATGCCCATGAGGAAGGGCAGGAATGGGAAGTGGATGAGGAAGCCGGTCAGGATCAGCATCACCATGGCCACCAGGTTGATCCAGTGGGTGATGACGAACACGAGCGGATGGGCCTCACGGTAGTGTGCGAGATGGGCCATCTTACTTCACCCCCCAAGGGCTGGTGACGGTCTCGAAGTGCTTGCCAGTGGCGCGGTCGGTGACGTGCACGGCGCAGGCGGTGCAGGGGTCGAAGGAGTGGACCGTGCGCAGGGCGTTGATGGGCATCTCGATGTCGGCCACGGGCACTCCGATGAGCGCCTGCTCCAGCGGGCCGTGCTCGCCCTTGGCGTTGATGGGCGCCAGGTTCCACGTGGACGGGATGATGATCTGGTAGCCCTCGATCTTGCCGTCCACCACCTTCTCGGAGTGGTACAGCGCGCCGCGCGGGGCCTCCCAGAAGCCGGAGCCCTCGCCGGTGGTGCGCTCGGGAGCGCGGAAGTACTCGGAGTCGCCGCCCTTGATGGCCTCGGCCAGCTCGGTGACCCACTCCACCATGAGGTCGGCCACGTACATGGTCTCGATCTGGCGGATAGCGGTACGGCCCAGCGTGTTCTGGAAGGCGGACAGATCGCCCGGCTTCGCGCCCAGCAGGCCCAGAACCGCATCCACGTTCTCCTTGATGAAGGGCACGCCGCGCACGTAGGCCGCGAAGATGCGGGACATGGAGCCCGCCTCCATCGGCTTGCCGTCGTAGGTGGGGCACTTCACCCAAGTGTAGCGGTCGTCCACATTGTAGTCGGTGTAGTCCGGGTCGGTGGTGAAGTAGGGCGAGGTGTAGGTGTCGTCGCCCTGGTACCAGGAATGACCCATGTACTCCTGGATGAGGTTCTCCTGCACGTCGGTGACGCCGAACTTCTCGTCCAGCACGCCCATGGGCAGGTAGCGGTTCTTCATCTGCTCGATGTAGTCGTCGCCGTAGGGCCACCCCTGGCCCTCGAACACGCCCCAGGCGATGTAGCGGCCGCAGCCCTTGCCGAAGGTCATGGCCTCGGGGTACAGCTCGGCCAGCACGAGGGTGTCGGGCAGTACGGTGTCGTTCACCCAGTCGCGCACCTCGATGGCCATGGCCAGAAGGTCGTCGAGCTTGGACTCGGTGGGCACCCACATGTTGCCGCCGGGGATGGAGGTCATCACGTGGGGCATCTTGCCGCCGAGCAGGGCCGCCATCTCGGAGGCGCGGGCCTGCATCTTCAGGGCCTCCAGGTAATGGGAAGTCAGGATCAGGTTGGCCTCGGGGGCGTCCACGTAGGCCTTGCCGCCGTCAGCCTCGAACCAGTTGCCCGAGAAGATGGACAGCTGCCCGTTCTGGGCGAAGGTGCCCAGCTTATCGTAGAGCTGGTTCAGGTCGGAGTGCAGGGCCAGGCCCTTCTCCAGGGCGAGCCCGTAGGCGTCGTCCACGTTGGCCTCAAGGGCGTTCAGCGGGTTGACGTAGTCGAGAGCCGCCAGGTTGTACAGCCACAGGATATGGCTGTGGAGGAACTGCGCGCCCTCCAGCAGGTTGCGGATGATGCGGGCGTTGTTCGAGATCGTGATGCCGTAGGCCTTGTCGCCGGCGATGGACGACGCATGGGCGTGGGACACGGGGCACACGCCGCAGATGCGCTCGACGATCTGGGCGGCATCCTCGGGGGTGCGGTTCTGCACGACGAGCTCCATGCCGCGGAAGCAGCCGCCGGAAACCCAGGCGTCGGCAACCTTGCCGTTCTCCACTTCCATCTCGACGCGGAGATGGCCCTCGATACGGGTAATGGGATCGATAACGGAACGTGTCAAGTCAGCTCACCTCCTTCTCTAGTCGTTGTTGCGGGGATCGGCGTTCTTGTGGACGAGCTCCTCGTCGAGGACCGGGCCGCCGGTGACCGGATCGGCGTAGGTGCCGATCTCCTGGTCGGGATGCTTGGCGTCCCACTTGCGGATCTTCTCGAAGGGCGCGCCGCCGTCCATGCGGCCGGAGGCCTTCATGCCGAAGCCGTGCACCACGAGGGCGGCCGCCACCAGACCCGTGACGGTCACGGCGATGGTGGTCGGCTGCAGGTTCAGCGGGCCGATACGCAGGTCGCGCATGCGCTTGTAGAAGGGGGTGTTCACCTCGACCCAGTTGTCGCCGGGGTTGTGCGGGTTGGACTCGCAGCAGCCCACGCAGGGGGCTCCGGCCTGGACGCACCAGCTGCGGCGGTTGTTCCACAGGGTGACGCCGCACAGAGCGCGGGTCTGGGGGCCCTTGCAGCCCACGGGATACAGGCAGTAGCCCAGGGCCTCTTCCTCGGAACCGAACTCGTAGACGAACTCGCCGTTCTCGAAGTGGCCGCGACGCTCGCAGTTGTCGTGGATGGTCTGGTCGAACAGGTCGCCCGGCATGTTGAAGTCGTTCAGGCGGTTCAGCAGCAGGTCCATGTCCTTCATGACCACGACGTCCACCAGCACCGACATGACCCACTCGGGGTTCACCGGGCAGCCGGGCACGTTCACGACCGGAGTGGCCACGCCGACCTTCTCCAGGTACTGCTGGACGCCGAGGGCCTGGGCCGGGTTGGGGGCCGCGGCCATCCAGCCGCCGTTGACGGCGCAGGAGCCCACAGCCACGACGGCATTGGCGCTCTCGGCGGCCTCCACCAGGGCGGCCGTTCCGACCTCGCCGGCCACGCGCAGGGCGTTGCCGTCGAAGGCCTCCAGCACGGCACCCTCGTAGATGAGGATGTAGTTGCCCGCCTTGATGGTCTGGGCCTTGGCCTCCTCCACGGAGTGACCGGCAGCGGCCGACAGGGTCTCCGAGTAGTTCAGGGAGATCAAGTCGAGCACCACGGAAGCCACGTCGGGAGTCTCCACCTGGGCGAAGGACTCCGTGCAGCCCGTGCAGGACGCGCCCTCGATCCAGATGACCGGGTAGAGGTCACCGGACGTTGCGCCGATAACAGACTCCTCGAGCGCACTCGCCACGCGCGGGACCGCCAGCGGGGACAGGCCCGCGGCGGCGGCGATGCCGGCGCACAGCTTCATGAAGCTGCGGCGGGACACGCCACGCGAGGCAAGGATGCTGTCGAACTCTGACATCGTTGCCTGATTTTCCATGCGTACACCTCCTTATAGGTGTTCTCGTCTCGCTTACATGCGGGCTTAAGATTATCCTTATTGGCGACCTATTCACTCCGCGAAGCACCGATGGCTGCGAAACATTCTACCAACGGTTGGAAAATGTTACGCAGTATCACGCGGGTAACAAGGCAGGTGAAAGCCCACGCCGCTCGCAGATTTTTCCGACCGCTGCTGACAACGAGAGCTGGCTCCTTATGCAACCCGGGGTCCGGAACGGCGGCGGTGAACAAGAAAATGGGGGAGTCGCCCTACTCGATGGGATAGCTGCCGAGCACCTTCACGTCGCGCAGCTTCAGGCGCAGGCACTCGAGGGCCGTCTGCGCGTCGATGTCGTGGATGGAGCCGGCCAGTTCCACGAAGAACATGTAATCGCCCAGCTGGCGCTTGGTGGGGCGCGATTGCAGCATGGTGAGGTTGATGCCGGCGTAGGTGAACTCCGAGAGGATCATCTGGAGGGCGCCGGGCTTGTCGGCCCGCAGGAAGAGGGCCAGGGAGGTCTTATACCGCTCGCCGGTCAGCAGCTCGGCGTCGGCGAGGCGGCCCACCAGGGCGAAGGCGGTCTGGTTCTCCGGGTTGTCCTGGATGGCGCGGCGCAGCACTCGGGCCCCGTGGATCTCGGCGGCCAAGGCGTTGGAAATGCCGGCACAGGTGGGGTCGGCCGCGGCCAGACGGGCGCTCTCGGCCGTGGAGGACACGGCCAGGGTGGTCCGGCCGGGCAGCTCGGTGGCCAGGAAGCGGCGGCACTGGGCGATGCCCTGGGGGTGCGAGGCCACGCGCACGATGGCGTCCAGATCGGCCTCGGGATGCGCCACCAGACAGTGGCTCACATTGATGACCTCCTCGGCCAAGATGACCGCGTCGGTGCGGAAGGCGAAGTTGTCCAGGGTGGCCGTGACCGGGCCCTCGAGCGAGTTCTCCTTGCCCACGACGCCGAAGCGGGTGACGCCGCCGTCCACGCAGTCGAACACCTCGTCGAAGGAGGTGCACTCCACCAGATGCGGCTCGGCGATGCCGAGGCGGGCGGCGAAGCGCAGGGCCGCCTCGTTGCTGTAGGTGCCGGCCGGGCCGAGGAAGGCGATGGAGTCGTCGAAGAGCATGGTCGAGCCTTGTCTGTCAGGATGCCAATAGATCGCCGTTCATGATAAACGCTTTCGCCGCCGCTGCGCCCCGCACGGGGCTCCCCTCGGGCGGCGGCGGCCGGGATGCGGGCCTTTTCGGCGATGGGCGGCCACAGCCCCCCCCTCAGGCGGCGGCATGGGCCGGCGACGCCCCCTCCCGGCGACGCGGCGGGGCGCGAGGGGGGCGGCCCGGTAGCGGAGCGGGACGAGGGTCCTTCGACGGCGCGGCTTAGCCGGCGAGGTGCTCGCAGAGGATCTTGCAGCCGATCAGGATGAGGACGATGCCGCCGGCGATGGCGGCCGGCTTCTCGAAGCGGGAGCCGAACTGGTTGCCGATGACGACGCCGGCGAGGGACAGAGCGAAGGTGGTGACGCCGATGAGGACGACGGCAAGGGCGATGTTCACCCCGAGGAAGGCGAAGGTGATGCCCACGGCCAGAGCATCGATGGAGGTGGCCACGGCCAGCATGGTGAGCTCCCGGAAGTCCAGGGGCACCAAAGCATCGGAGCAGGCCGCCGTGCCGCGCCGTGCGCAGGTAGCGCACTGGCGGTTGCAGGTGCGGGCGTCAGAGCCCTCTTCGTGGAAGGCGTCCCAGAGCATCTTGGCACCGATGAGAGCCAGAAGCCCGAAGGCGATCCAGTGGTCCACCGCCGTGATGTAAGAGGAGAACATGCTGCCCACGGCCCATCCGACAAGGGGCATGAGGGCCTGGAAACCCCCGAAGAACAGGGCGATGACCACGGCCTGGCCCCACTGGATGCGCCGCATGCCAAGGCCTTTGCACACGGCCACAGCGAAGGCGTCCATGGACAGCCCCACGCCGGTCAGAATCAGTTCGATGATACCCACAGCAGCTCCTTCAGGGAATAAGGAGGGCGCCCTCGCGGCGGAAGAAGCCCTCGGCCACCAGATCGTCCACGATAGAGGCGAACAGCGCCTCATCCACGGCCGGGCGCCCGGCGCCCGCCTCGGCGGCGGAGAGCTCGGCGAGCACGCATGGGGCCTCGCTGCCCTCGGGGGCGGCCAGCACCCGGCGCACGATCCAGGCCCGCTTCTGGCGGCGCGATCCCTCGAAAGCGGACTGGCGGCTGTAGGAAGCGGAGCGGCGCGTCGGATTCACGCCCGTGGCCTTGAGGTGCGCCCCGTAGTCGAGCAGCCCGTAGTACCAGCGGCGCGGATCGGCGGCAGCCGGCCCGCAGAAGGCCGCGGCGGCCACGGTCGGTGCCAACTCCTGGTCGGACACTCCGTCACGGTCGGGGAACAGCTCGTGGAGGAAGACGGCCCGCACGTTGGTCTCCACGTACACCCCGGGCACCTGATGGGCGAAGGCCATGACCCCGGCGGCCGTAGCCGGCCCGATGCCGGGCAGGGCCAGCAGCCCCTCATAGGTGTCGGGCAGCCGCCCCTCCCCTTCTGCGGCGCACTGGTCCGCTGTGCGCTTCAGGGCCAGGGCGCGGCGGTTGTAGCCGAGCCCCTGCCACAGCTCCAGCACATCGGGCACGGCTGCGGCGGCCAGGGCGTCCACCGTGGGAAACGCCGCGAGGAACCGCTCCCAGAAGCGGCCCACGCGAGCCACCTGGGTCTGCTGGAGCATGATCTCGGACACGAGCACGGCGTAGGGGTCATCGATATGGCGCCAGGGCAGCGCACGGTACAGCTCGTCGCCGCGGGCGAGCATCCGCTCCGCGAAGGCCTCCACCGGCTCGACCCCCGCGGGCCAGGCCGGCTCTACGATCTTCCCCACTGCGCGCCCTTCCCTCCCGCCGGTTACAGCAGATCCTCCAGCTCGCCCAGGCCGGCGGCGAAGTCCGAGATGACGGCGTTCTCTAGCTCGGCGTACTCCGCTGAGTCCAGCGGCTGATAGGCGGCCAGCTTGTCGAAGAGGTTGTCGCGGGTGACCGGCTGGTAGCGGCGCTCCACCAGACCCTGCTTGTAGGCCTCCTCCAGCGCCTCGCGCACGGCCATGTAGATATCGTAGCGCGGCAGGTTCGCCGACAGGCGCACCAGCTCGTCGCGGTTGAGGGCCCGCAGGGAGGGGTGGCTGCGGGCCAGATCCATCCAGATATCGTCGCGCTCGGCCGGGGTGGGATAGTCGATATCGATGCAGGAGATGGGATAGAGCATGTCGAGGAAGAACGGATCCACCGCCTCGGCAGAGGAGGCGGAGGCCAGCACGTAGACGTCGGGGTTCTCCACGGCCTGGCGGATGAGGTTCACCGCCTCGCGGGCTCCCCGGGACATGGCGGCCATGAGAAGCCCGGCCATGTCGTCGGCGGCCTCGGACAAAGGCGAGCCCCACAGGTCCAGATCCTCCAGCACAAGCACGCCGCCGCCCTCGAAGCCCCGGCGCAGCCCGGCCAGCTTGTCGGCATCGGCGGCCTGGGCGCTCACGCAGAGCATGGGCACTCCCTGGAAGCTCTCCTCCATGCGCATGCGCACGGCGGGCAGGCCCAGCTCGCCCACGGTGGCCATCATGAAGCGGCTCGCATCCTCCCGGGCCGGCGAGCAGAACAGCAGGGTGTCCACCATGGGCATGGCGTCGAAACCGTGGCGGGCGTTCAGCATGGCGACGAACTCGCCGAAGGAGGCGTCGCCGGCCAGACCGATGCCGAGGGAGCGCATGCGCTCCACTACGACCCCGTAGCCGGGCACGGTATCGTAGGTGTAGATGTCCACCGACTGGGGCTCGGCGCCGCCCTCGGGCGCACCGGTAGGCGGCGCGGGCTGCTCGAGGACGTCCCGCTCCGAGGAAGGCGGGGCGGCCAGGGCCACCGCCGGAGCCGCCGGGCCGCCGATGATGAGCGGCGGGGCGGCCATGAGGCCCATGACATCCTGGGAGATAGCCTCGGACATCTCCTCGAGGTCGTCGCGGGAGATGCCGAATTCCTCCAGGCGGTCGAAGGCCAGACCCTGGAGCTGGGACGTGCAGGCCGCTACCTCGTCATGGGACAGATAGGGCTCGAGCCGCCCGAAGATATACTCGGCCAAAGAGCGCTCCTTGGTGGCGCAGGCCACGCGCCAGGCCTGCTTGAGACCCATGATGGCATCCTCCGAGGGTACCTCGCTCGCCTCCGAGGCCTGCTCGAAGGCGGCCAGGTACAGGTGCAGGCCCAGCCGAGCGTCGCCCGCCTCGCAGGCGGCCACGGCCCGGGCCAGATAGTCGGACGGGGCGCCGGACGGATCGCCGGACGCAGGCGGGTTCGCTTCGTCTCTCTCAAACATGGCTGCTACCTCTCATAAGCTGCGGGCCCTTGGGCCCGGAATCGTGTGTCGACGCTATTTTATCGAACAAAAGTGCGCTTGCCTAGGGGCATTTATCACCAATCGAGAATATCGTAGCCCTCGGCGTTAGCCGTGCGCGTGAGGGGGCGATCCGGCGTGACCGCGCAAGCATGGCGGGCGGCGGCCAAAAGCGACCGGTCGGAGTGGTGGTCGCCGTAGGCCCAGCCCAGCTCCCAGCTCCCCGCGCCGAACTGCTCGTCGCAGAACCGGCTCAGCACCGCCACCTTCTCGGGGCCCTCGATGGGCAGCCCCGCCACCTCGTCGGTGTAGCGGCCCCCCTCGTCCACCTTCATGCGGGTGGCAATGGCGTACTGGAT
Organism: Adlercreutzia muris; assembly: GCF_041223505.1. NCBI lineage: Bacteria > Bacillati > Actinomycetota > Coriobacteriia > Eggerthellales > Eggerthellaceae > Adlercreutzia > Adlercreutzia muris. The sequence continues at coordinate 13,037 of NZ_JBCLQK010000011.1, read as the reverse complement.
AGGATGGTGCTCCATGGCCGCGGCCACGATGGGCTCGAAGGTGGCCGACACGCAGACTACGGCATGGCCCTCGGCCTCGTGGGCCCGCATGGCCGCCTCGGCATCGGCGCGAAAGCGCTCATCGATGAAGCGATCGTAGAAGTCGTAGAGGAACCGGTTCACCTCGCCGACGGGACGGCCGGCGAAGGCGCGGAACACAAGCCCCCGCACCCAGCTCTCGTTCTGGGGCAGGCGCGCCTTGTAGCAAGCAGCCCAACCGAGGATGCGGGCCACTACCGAGGGGGCGAGCATGCGCTTGCGGGCTAGATGGCGCACGAGGAGCACCGGGGAGTTGCCGCGGATGCAGGTGCCGTCGAAATCGAAGGCGGCCACGAGCACGCGGCCGGAACCGGTTGTCGGCGCGCCCTCCATGAGGCGGGTGGCCCCAAGGGCCCCCGCAGCCACACGGCAGACGCCGTCGGGCAGGTGGGCGGACGACCCGCAGGCATCCTCACTCACGGGGACTCCAGGGGAATGCGACGCTATGGACATAATATTTCGACGTTCCTTCGGCGAATCGGCGACGGTCGGCTTTATTCGGAACGCCTATCATAGCCAATGGGGAGCCGCCCCGCACCGGGGACCGCGCAACAACAGAGAACCTTTACCTTTCCGCAACCGTGGCCCGCTCAATCCTCGAAGCGGTCGTTGCAGGCGGCGAACTGGGAGTCGTACAGATCGGCGTAGAAGCCGCCGGCCGCCAGGAGCTCCTCATGGGTTCCCTGCTCGGCGATGTCGCCGTCCCGCATGACGAGGATGAGGTCGGCGCGGCGGATGGTAGACAGCCGGTGCGCGATGACGAAAGAGGTGCGGCCCTCCATGAGCCGATCCATGGCCTGCTGGATGCGCAGCTCGGTGCGGGTGTCCACCGAGGAGGTGGCCTCGTCCAGAATGAGCATGCGGCGGTCGGCCAGAAGCGCCCGGGCAATGGTGAGCAGCTGGCGCTGGCCCGCGGAGACGTTGGTGCCGTCCTCGTTGATGGCGAAGTCGTAGCCGCCGGGCAGGGTGCGGATGAAGTGGTCAGCACAGGCCTCTCGGGCTGCGGCCTCCACCTCCTCATCGGTGGCGTCCAACCGCCCGTAGCGGATGTTCTCGCGGATGGTGCCGGAGAACAGCCACGTGTCCTGGAGCACCATGGCGAACAGCGACCGCACCTCAGCGCGGCTCATATCCCGGATGTCGGTGCCCCCGATGCGGATGGCGCCCCCGTCCACATCATAGAAGCGCATGAGCAGCTTTACCATGGTGGTCTTGCCCGCCCCCGTCGGCCCCACGATGGCCACGGTGCGCCCGGCGGCGGCCCGGGCCGAGAAGTCGCGGATGACCGGGGCATCGGGGCTGTAGCCGAAGCGCACGCGGTCGAACTCCACATCGCTGGCCAGGTCGGCGGCGAGCACCGACGAGGGGCCCTCGTCCATCTCGGGCAGATCGAGGAAGGCGAAGATGCGCTCGGCGGCCGCGGCCAGGGATTGCAGCACGTTGGACACCTGGGCCAGCTGGGTGATGGGCTGGGTGAAATTCTTCACGTACTGGATGAAGGCCTGGATATCGCCGACGGTGATGGCCCCCGCCACGGCGAAGAAGGCTCCGGACACGGCCACGGCCACATAGCCCAAATTCCCCACGAAGCCGAGCACGGGCATCATGAGGCCCGAGAGGAACTGGGCCTTCCAGCCGGCGTCGTAGAGGGCCTCGTTGTCCCGCTCGTAGGCCTCCACCGTGGCCCCCTCGCGCCCGAAGGCCTTCACCACGGCATGGCCCGAGAACGTTTCCTCCACCTGACCGTTCAAGGCCCCGAGCAGCCGCTGCTGGGCCACAAAGTGCTTCTGGGACAGGCGCACCACGACCACAACGAGGGCCATGGACACGGGAATCATGACCAGGGCCACCAGAGTCATGGCTACATTGATGGACAGCATCATGGCCAGCACGCCCACCACGGTGACCGAGGAGGTGATGAGCTGGGTGATTCCCTGGTTCAGGCTCTGGCCCAGGGTGTCCACGTCGTTGGTGATGCGCGAGAGGGTGTCGCCGATGGAGTTCTTCTCGAAGTAGCCGAAGGGCACGCGCTCGATCTTGCGGGCGATGGCATCGCGCAGGCGGTAGCAGGTCTGCTGGGAGACGTAGCTCATGATCCACGATTGCACCCAGGCGCATCCGGCCGAGGCCAGGTAGAGCCCGAGCGTGACCGTCAGGATGCGGCCGATGGCAGCGAAGTCGATGGAACCGGTGCCCGCCGCCGCGGCCACGGTGCCGTCGAAGAGCACGGTGGTGGCCTCGGAGAGCACCTTGGGCCCCACGATGGAGAACACGGTGGATCCGACGGCGAATAGGAGCACGAGGGCGAGACGGCCCTTGAACTGTCCCATGAAGGAGAGCATGCGGCGCAGGGTGGCCTTGAGGTTCAGGGGCTTCTCGCCGCCCATCATGCGCCCGGCCGGCCCATGGCCGCGACCGGGACCCCGTCCGGGACGGGGCACGAAACCGGGATGGCCGCTCATCGCGCACCCCCTTCCCGGCACGAGGCATCTGGGGCGGTTGAGGGGGAATCGGCCTGCGACGCGGCGACGGCTGCGGAAGGGGCCGATGGGTCGGGCGGCACAGTTGCGGCGGGAATGTCGGGGGCGATCCCGACGGCGGCGAGCTCGGCCTCGGAGAGCTGGGAGAGGGCGATCTCGCGGTAGGCCGGGCACGCGGCCATAAGCTCACCATGGGTGCCGCGGCCGACCACACGGCCCTCCTCGAGCACCACGATACAGTCGGCGTCGAGCACCGTGGAGATGCGCTGGGCCACGATGATCTTCGTAGCGCCGGCGGCGTAGGCGGTCAGAGCCGAGCGCACCCGGGCATCGGTGGCGTAGTCGAGGGCTGAGAAGGAGTCGTCGAACAGATAGGCCCGCGGACGCCGCACGAGGGCCCGGGCCATGGCCAGACGCTGGCGCTGGCCGCCGGAGACGTTGGCGCCGCCCTGGGCGATAGGGGCCGCCAGACCCTCCTCGCGCTCCTCCACGAAGGCCAGGGCCTCGGCCGCAGCCAGGGCGGCCCGGATGGCCGCCTCGTTGGCGTTCGGATCCCCGTAGGCGATGTTAGTGGCCACGGTGCCCTCGAACAGAAAGGCCTTCTGAGGCACGTAGCCCAAGCAGGCCCGCAGCGCGTCCTGGGGCCACTGGCGCACGTCGATGCCGTCCACGGTCACGGTCCCGGCGCTCACGTCGAAGAAGCGCTCGATGAGCTTCAACACGGCGGACTTCCCCGATCCCGTGGATCCCACGATGGCCAGCGTAGCGCCCGGCTCCACCGAGAACGACACGCCCTCGAGCACCGGCTCGCTGCCGTCCTCATAGCGGAAGGACACCCCTTCGAAGGCGATGCGCGCGCCGCCGGCTTCTAAGGACGAGGGCATGGCGGCGCCCCCTTCCAGATCGGCGCCCTGCGCCGTTGCGCCAACCGGCGAAACCGCCCGCAGTCCCTCCCCCTTCGCCGCGAGGCCGCCGCCTTGCCCCGTTCCCGTCTCGGTGGGAGCCCCGTCGGCGCTCCCACACACGGGCGCCGGGTCGGGCACCGAGGGCTCGGCTTCCAGCACCTCGCGCACGCGGGCCGCGGCCACGTCGGCCCGGGGCAGCATGATGGAGATCATGCCCATCATGAGGCAGCCCATGATAATGACCATGGCGTAGGTGATGAAGGCGATGAGGTCGCCGGTCTGAAGGGTGCCGGCCCCCACGGCCCCGGCACCGAACCACACAATGGCCACGGAGGTGAGATTCATGACGAGCATCATAGCGGGCATCATGGCGGCCATGGCGCGGTTGGTGAACAGCTGGGTGCGCATGAGCCGGGCCGAAGCCTCGTCGAAGCGCTCCTCCTCGTAGCCGTCGCGGTTGAAGGCGCGCACCACCGAGAGCCCCGTGAGCATCTCGCGGGCCACGAGGTTCACCCGGTCGATGAGCTTCTGCATCATCTTGAATCGGGGCAGCGTGAAGTGGAACAGCACGGCGATGACCGCGAACACCGCCGCCACGGCCACCACGACAATCCATCCCATCTGGGGATTGGTGGCCATCACCATGACCACGCCACCGATGGCGAGGATGGGAGCGTAGAGCACCATGCGCAGTATCATGGTGCACACGTTCTGGATGAGCACCACGTCGTTGGTGCCGCGGGTGATGAGGGAGGCGGCCGAGAAACGGTTGATGTCCCCCTCCGAGAAGGCCACGACTTGGGAGAACAGCCGTCGACGCACATCACGACCGATGGCGGCGCCGGTGCGGGAGGCCACGAGGGAAACGGCCGCGTCCAAGACCATGGCCGCGGCGGCCACCCCCAGCATAAGCAGCCCCAGCTGCCCCAGATAGGCCATCTGCCGCGGCAGGAGATCGACCCCGGCCGCCCGCAGATGCTCCAGCTCGGCCACATCTTCCACGCCGGACTGGGCGATGCCCACGTCCACGATCTGGGATGTGAACACCGGCAAGGCCAAATCGCAGGCCGCCTTGGCCGCGAGCAGCAGCATCACGAGGGCCACGGCCCCCTTGTGCTGCCCGAGAAAGCGGATCACGCCCACAATCGCGCCTATACTGCGAAGAAGGCCAGGGCGGCGTAAACCCCCACGCCGGCCACGGCCGTCCACAGCAGCGACTTGGTCTTGGCCGCCACGAGGGCGCAGGCGATGGCCGCCACAAGCGGAATGGCCGCCGGCCAGATGCCGGCATCGAACATGCCGGGGTTCAGCAGGTCGTTGGCCACCAGGGCCGCGAAGGCCGCAGGCGGGATGAAGCCGAGGGCCCGCTCCAAGTTCTCGGGCAGGGCCTTGCCCTTCAGCAGGAACAGCGGGATGACGCGGCAGGCCCACATGGCCAGCACGCACCCGACGAGCACGACCCAGAACTGATCCCAACTCATCGGCGCTCCCCTTCCCCCGCGGCATCTTCCATCGGAACGGCCTCGGTCAAGGGGACTTCCACCGCCACGTCAGCGGGCCGGGCGCCCTCCGCTGCTGCGCCCATGGCCGCCGGGGCATTCGCAGTCGCCGCGCCGCGCCTCCCCACAGTGAGGGCGAAGGCCATGGCGCACACCACCCCGGCCACGGCGCCGATGAGGATGGCCGGGCCCGTGAGGCCGGCCGCCTTGCACACGTACACGCCGAGGGCCGCCACGGCCATGGAGATGATATTCGCGGAGGTGAACTTCTGGGTGACCAACAGGCAGATGAAGATGGCCGTCATGGCGAAGGCGGCGATATTCACCGGAATGGCCACCGCCGCCCCCACGGCGCAGCCGACGACGTTGGAGATGGTCCACGAGCTCTGGGAGAACAGGTTCACCATGAGGGCCCGATCCACCGACCAGTTCCCCTCGGCGAAGCGCTGGGTGTTCACGCCGTAGGACTCGTCGGTCACCGAGGCGGCGAACAGGGCCGCCAGCCAGCGCGGGGTCTTCTCGCAGGTGGGGGCGAAGGAGGCCGCGTAGAGCATCTGGCGCGTGTTCACCAGCGACACGCTGGCAGTGATGGAGGCGACCGACGACCCGGCCAGGAACATGTTGCAGATCATGAACTGGCCGGCGCCCGAGTACAGTAGGGCGCACAGCAGAAACACCTGCAAGGGGTTCAGGCCGATGGTGTTGGACAGGATGCCGCAGGGCAGGCCGATGGCCACGTAGCCCAGCATGATGGGAGCGGCCGCGGAGAAGGCCGACAGTATGTGCTCGCGAGAAAACATGACGCCCATTATAGCCAACCTTCGCCCCGTGAAAATCGGGAAATTGCGCCGCGGCAGGAATTGCAGTGTTACCTGGGAATTCTCAGGAAGCATCCGATAAGCTCGTTGGTGCTATCTCCCGATTTTCGCATATCGCCGGGCGATCCAGGCCGCGCCGGCGGCCGTCAGGGCCGCGAGGAGGGCCGCGGCAGCCGTCGCAGTTCCCTCGTCGCCGGTTTGGGCCAGCTTGAGGCGGATCTTGGTAGCGTCATCATCCCCGTCACCACCAGGGCCGCCATCGCCGTCATTCCCCGAACCGCTTCCCGAGCCGTCGTCGGGATCCGCCGGATCATCAGCCACGGCGCCGGGAATGGGCTCCAGCACGATCTGGATGGTGTGGTTCTCGCCGATGTCCTCGAAGGTGAACAAGTCCGCGCCGAGCAGGTCGGGGCGCTCGCCGCCGTCGATGATGACCTTCACCACCCGGTAGCCGGGGGCAGGCGCCCATTCCACGGTATAGCTGCCGCCGCGGTCCACCGACGAGTCGCCGGTGATGGTGCCCGCGCCGCCGATAAGGGACGTCTCCACCCGCAGCTGCTCGGAAGCCTGGGGGCGGGGCGTACGCGAGGGCACGGTCTCGTCGCCGGGCTCCCGCTTCTCCACCACCAGCTCCACATGGTCGCCGGGCTTCAGGGTGCCTCCGGGGATGACCACCTCGGTGGCGCCGGGCGGCACGGGGAAGCGCTGGTCGCCCACGACAACCTCGGTGGGCTCGTAGCCCTCGGGGATCTTCCAGGTGATGGTCTGGTCCTCGTCGGGATCGACGAAGCCGGTGCCGTCGCCGATGGTGATCGAGCCCGGGCCGCCCTCCACGCCACCGGTGACGTCCACGACGTCCTTCACTGTGTCAGGGTTGGCCTGCTCGCCGTCCTTAGCGAAGTACACCTTCACCACGTGGTCGCGGTCGATGCCGCCGATGCCCATGTCGAGCCCCGCCCCGTCGGCCTGGCGCCGCTCGATGGTCGGCGCGGGGAACACCGGCTCGGCCGCGGCCGCCAGGGCGACGGCTTCCGACGGGCCCTCATCGGCCCAAGCCTTCTCGGGCCCGAGGGCGAAGGGGCTCGCCACCCCATCGGCTTCGCTGCCGGCCGCCGAGCCCACCGCGTCGCCCACGGTACCGCTCAGAACCGCGGCGGCATCGGAGAGGGCCGCCACCGTGGCCAGGGCGCCGGCGGGCACGCGCTCGTCGAAGACGGGCAGGCCGTCCACCTCGATATAGGAGATATGGGCGCCCCCGTCGGGAGTGCCGGAAATGTCAACGTAGCCCTGGCCCTTGAACAGGGTGCGGGAATCGGAAGCGGCCCCCGGCCCGTAGGCGAGCACGGCCACGTCGAAGACCACGGGCCGCAGGGTGACCACGACGGCCTTGTCCTCCTTGATGTTGGAGAGCTCCAGCTCGCGCTCGTCGGTACCGGCGGCCTCCTCGCCGTTCACCTCCACCTTCGCCACCTCGTAGACGGCGTAGGAGGGATCGGACACATCGGGCACGGTCTGGATGACCGGTTGCCAAGCCACGTGGTACTCGCCGCCGGCGGTCACCGTGCCGCTGCCGGTGATGGTGCCCGGGCCGCCCTTGATCTGGGTGGTCACCCGGTGGTCGTCGGGGTTCAGCGCCGGCGCGCCGTCGGCCCGCTCGGTGTACACGTCCACCACATGATTGGCCGCGATCTTCGCGAAGTCAACGGTGCCCGCGGCCACGGCCGCAGCGGACAGCTCCTTGCCGTCCACCCACACCGCCGCGATGCGGTAGCCCTCGACGGCCTTCCAGGTAGCGCGTCCGTCGGCCCCGGCGGAGAGCACCGCGCTCGGGCTCACCTCCGCCCCCGCCCCGTAGCGGTTCACGGTCACCGTGTAGAAGCCGCCCGTGGAGCTGCCCTCGATGATGGGGTTGCGAGCCAGCGTGACCACCACCTCGTGGTTGGCGGCGATTTTCTCGAACACCTGACGGGCACCGGCAGCGTCCACCAGGCGGCCGTCCACCTTTACCGAGGCCACGTAGCAATCGGGGCCGGCAGCCCACGTGATGGTGGCCGTAGAGCCGGCAGTCAGGGTCTGGCTGGGGGTGATGGTCGCTCCCTCGGTGGCGCCGGCGAGCCGCGTGCTCACCGTGAACAGGCCCGGGGCTGGGGCAGGTGCAGGCTTCTCCTCCACCACGTAATCGATATCAGCCACGTAATCGGTGCCATCGGGGCTCGGGTAGGTCACGGTGATCTCGTAGTTACCTGGCTCGGAGGGATCGATCTCGTCGACGGGCAGGCCGTCTTTGGTGATAGTGACCACCGGGTCGACCCCCTCGGGAATGCGCTTGTCGTCCGGGGCATTGGAATCGGGTCCGAACTTGTCCTCGACAAGGTCGACCAGGTCGTCCTTGGTCACCGGAGTCGGCACGGGCTTGGGCGGCTCCACAGGGCGCACGATGTCGATGGGATCGTCCTCGGTGAGGTCCACCACGATGCGCTCGGTCACGGCGAGTTCGGCCGGCTTCAGCGTCACTCGGTAGTTGCCGTCGGCGGTGAGCAGCACGCCTCCAACCTCGGAGACCTTTGGGAAGGAGGCCTGGAGCCGGTAGGTGCCCAGCTGCGGCCGCGCGGCGTTCAGGGCCAGGCCGCCGGCCGTGGCGGCAGAGAAGGTGGGGGCGCCGAGCACGACAGCAGGGTCATCGCCCGGAGCGAGCATAGAGGCAGGCCACGCCACAGGCCAGGTGTGCTCGCCGTCGTCGGCGCTGTCGGTGGCGGCCGCACTGTCGAAGGCGGCCAGATCGCTGTAGCGGCCCACGGGGGCACCCGGGGCAGCGGGGTCGGCCAGGGGCACGTTTTTCACCCACGAGACGGGATCGGTGCCCGCCGTGGGGAACCAGCGAGTGGCAATGGCCAGGTCGCGGGGCACGATAGAGCCCTGGACCGTGAGGGTGCCGTCGGCAGCCAGCCCTGCGATGCGGTAGTCGGCCGCCTGGGGGCCCTTCACCTTCACGCCGTGCAGCACCAGATCCCGACTGCCGGCGTCCTTGGCGACGAATTCGGCCCGCTCGAAGGAGAGCCACGCCGAGGCGCTCCCGACCAGGCCATCGGCCATGGACACGTTGCCGCCCTCCAGATAGGGCGTCCCATCATAGACCTTCGACCAACCGCGCCCGGCCACGGTCACCGTCTCCCCCGTCTCGGGGTCGGTGACCTCAGTATCCTGGGTAGCATCGGGGGCCGCGGGATCGTCCGGGGCCTGGGCCGGCTTCGTCACGTCCACGGCCCGGGGCTTGATGGTGAAGGTGGCCTCGCCGGTCACGTAATCCTGCACCGTCGTACCGTCCTCGGTAACACTGTAGACGCTCTTGGACTCCACCTTGTAGGAGCCAGCGTGGATGGGCTCGCCCTTCTCGTTCATCTCTTCGGGGCGCAAGGGCCGCCAGCCCTTGGCGTCGGCTCCCTCCGAGCCGGGATCCTTGATCCAGTAGGTGCGCTCGACCTCGGCATCCTTCTCATCGACGATGGCGCCGTCCTTCACGATGTGGGTCTTCACGTGGGTATCGCCGTTCACGTTCTCCTGCACGGCCAGCGGGTCGCCCACCTGAATGTCGTCCGCCTCGGTGGTGATGGTGCGGCCGGTGGGGTCTACGATGATGTCCACCTTCACGTACACGTCCAGCGACACGTCGGCCCCGGCCTGGTCATCGTCAGGGTCAGCGTCATCGGGCATGCCGCCGTACTCGATGACGTAATAGTTGACGCTACCGTAATCGCGCGGCAGGTCGTTCCATTGACCGAGCTTGTCGGAGGGCGAAGCCCCGAAGTTCACCGCCAGCTGCATCCAGCGCTCGCCCGTGCTATAGCCATCGGGCTGGGCGCTGGCCCAGAACATGAACATCGGTTCCTTGGTCTCGGGGTTGATGGCCGCCCGGCGCTCGGTGCTGGAGCGGCACTCGCCCATCTTGAGGCCCGCCTCTGGACCCGAAACCCAGTAGTAATGGCTATAGCCACCGGAATTGAAAGTCTGCACGTCGGACCAGCGGGTCGCTACATCGGCGTTATTGGTGCGATAATTTTGAGCCCAGGCGTTGCTGCGGCGCGTATGGGTGTCGTCGCAAGTGCCCCCGATCCAGGTGTCGGTGTGCACGAGGGAGAACACGAAATCCTGCTCCGCGCGATCAGTCACCGTCACCAGATACCCGCGCATGCCCATATAGGTATGCTTCTCGGCTTCCTCAAGGGCCCGGAGCCATCCGATGCTGCCGACTCCCACTTCATAATAATGCCCGTTCAGGGAATTGTAATCGCGAATGGTAGTCACGGGCGCGAGGCTCGCCACCAGGCGCAGGCCCTTGGTATTCTTGGCATCGGCCAGGCTCAAGGTCAGATAATCGCGCAGGAACTCCTCCCACTGCTCGGCCGTGGCGCCGCCGTCGGCGGTGTAGTTCACCGACCAGTTGCCCGTCTTGCCGACGCGGGTGAAGCCAGCGGGCAGGGCCTCGTTGTTGTTCTTCTCGTGCTTGGAGTTGTAGTAGATGTCGTCCCCCGAGGCGATGCCCGTGGTGAACTGCACGGTAATGCTCTGGAACTTCGCGTCGGCCGGCTCAGTGCTCACCTTCAGATCGGGGAAGTGGTAGGTGTTGGTCTGACCCTCCACGGGCGTGGCGGCACCGGCCTTGATGGTCAGCTTGACCGTATCGGCCGCCTGGGCCACAGGCTCATCGGCCCACGCGCGCTCAACGGTAGCACCCCCCCCCGTGAGGGGCATGGCCATGGTCGCGGCCAAAGCGAAGGCCAGGGCCAGCTTCAAGCTCTTTTCGAATGCGCGCTCCATCGGAACCGTCCTTATCTCTGGCGGGGAGCGAGCCCCGCATCCTTCTCTGCTGATCAACGTGCCGTCGGTAGCCATTTATATTGTCACTAATCCGTTAGAAAAGCAACAACTGACGGACAACCGGGGACGCTGAAAAGCGCATAGAGCCCCTTGCGCGATCGTTCGGCTGGCAGCGGAACGTGTGGGAGCTCCCGGCACGCCGGGAAAACCGGCGACTTTATCGGGCAGCTCGCCGCGCCGTTGCCACGGCCACGTCTTTTCCGCTGAACACGAGGGCGTAGCGCACAATGCCGGCCTCACCGGCGTTGGCCGCGCAGTCATAGGCGCGGTCTTCGATCTGGGCGAGGGCAGCCTCGGCCAGGGAATCCGCCAGGGACGAACCGAGCTGGGCCCGCATGACCTTCAGCTCCATGACGATAACCGGCAGCCTGTCGGGATCGAGGGGGTTGAGGCAGATATCGTAGCGCCCGCGCCCCGCCTCGCGATTCGAGAGCGGATCATGGTAGCCGGCCATGCCGAACAACAGCCCCAGCATGAGCATGTGGTAGCTGTTCTCGCTGGTGAGATCGAAATAGCTGGGGCCCTGCAACAACACGGAGCCCAGCTCTTCGGTCACCTTATCGCCCTCTCCGGCCGCAAGGGCTCGATGGAACGCTTCGAGCCGATCTCCCCCGCCGGCCACCCGGGCGAACCGATCGACGATTTCGCCACGGAACAACTGGGCAATTTCCAAATTGGGTATGCGCAGGGCCCGAGAGACGCTGCGATTGTTCGGCGATTCAATGTCGTCTGTGGTCAAGTAACCGGCCAGATACAGCATGCTCCACAGCACCGGCTCCGGCGTCGCACCATAGGGAAAGACCACGCCGGTATCCAAAGGCTCGCTCACGGAGCCGCCGTTTTCCAGCAGCCGGTAGAGCTTCTCCAGGGTTCGGTCATCGGCAGTGCCCACCATATCGCCCAGCACGGCGTTGCCCGAGGTATTTCCCCAGTACACGTCGGCCATACAGTGGTTCTCAAAATAGTTCAGCACGCTCCAGGGGTTGTAGATATCCACGCTGCCGAAACGATACCCGTCGTACCAGCGGCGCACCTCCTTCATGGACGATTCGCGGCCCAAGTACTCGGCCAGGGCCTCCACCTCTTCGTCGGTGAACCCGAAGCGCTCATCGGAGCGCAGGTTCAGTGCGGTATTCACCACCAGGTTGTTCAAGTCGGAGAAGATAGATTCCTTGCTGATGCGCTGCACCCCCGTCATAACGGCGAAGGCCAGAGCGTCGTTGCCCTTGAAAGCTCCGGTGAGCCAGCCCTTCATGAAGGAGACGGCTTCGTCGTAGTAGCCCTTGGTGCGGCCGCCCATGACCGGGACATCGTACTCGTCCACGAGCACGACCACGCGCTTGCGGTGATGCTTGAACAGCATGCGCGACAGCCGCAGAAGCGACGAGCCCAGCTCGCCGGGGCCGAAGCGACCCGCCATGATCTCCCCGTAGGCCTCCTTCTCCACCGGCAGGAGTTCGTCGCTCTGAAGGAGGTAGCCGTGGCGGGCGTATTCGGCGGCCACCTTGTCGGCCAGGGCGCCGAGCACATCGGGCCACGATTCCTTCTTCGTATCGTTGAACGAGAAGTGGATGAGGGGATGGGCCCCATGGTGCTCGCGGTAGCGGCCGCCCTCCGCATCCCAGATGGCGAGCCCCTCGAACAAGGGAGCGGTGTTCGATGCCGCCGGGTCCTCGGGAGAGGGAATCTCGAAGAAGCGCTGGAGCATGGACAGGTTGAGGGACTTGCCGAAGCGGCGGGGCCGGCAGAACAGCGTGGCTTTATAGCCGCTGTCCACGACATCGGCGATGAGCATGCTCTTGTCTATGAACACGGAGTTCTCAATGGTGGTGACGAACAGGTCGTCGCCGATGGGCAGCATCTTTCGGCCTGATAGATCGGAAATGCGCACAGCTCCCTTGTGGTATACGCCGCAGAAGCGCTCGCCGCCTCCTTGATCGCTCACGCTGCACCGCCTTTCCGCGCTCCGCCGTCCTATGGAGGTGATTATACGCCAAGAAGAGCCGCCCAGGGCGGCTCTTCTCGCAGGATGCAGAGGCGATCTGTGGTCGACCATCCGCGGCGGCGAGATGCTCGCGCCGACCGCAAGTTATCGGAGCCTTTCCCCTACCATTGGCCGGTGTGCCGCTCCCGGCGCTCGCGTCGGCGGCGCATCGCCACCACTACGAGAACGGCGAGCGCGGCCGCGGCGGCCAGGGCCAGGCCGAGGCCGGCAGCCAGCATATCGTCGCCGGTCTGCGCCAGCTTGATGCGGGTCTTGGAGTCGCCCTCGCCGGCGCCGGGGTCAGACGCATCGGCGGGCCTAACGCCGCCTTTGGCGTCGGTGCCCGGGGCGTAGGCGGGCGCGTCGGCGTTGTCCACGCCGGGGTGGCCCTCCAGGAA
>NZ_JBCLQK010000010.1:0-97926 GCF_041223505.1 Adlercreutzia muris | reverse complement strand
CGGCATCGGTGGCGCCCTTGTCGAACTCGCTCGACAGGTCGATGGTGAGCATCTGCACCTTGTCGGTGTCGGGCAGGCCGTCAACGCCGTTGTCGGCCTTGTACTGCTCCACGTCGTCCCACGTGGCGATGCCCGGCGTGTTGTAGGCCGTGTCGCCGATGCCCTGGAAGGCCGGTTTCTTGGTGGCGACGTTGGTCTCGAGCTGAATGGAGCCGCCGGTAACGATGGTATAGCCGAAGGCGGCGCCGAGGGAGGCCACCGGAGGACGGGCGCCGCCCGGAGTGAAGGAGCCGGGAGCACCGCCCTGAACCTTGGTGAGTACCGTGCCGCCCGTGACGCGGATCACGTGATTGCGATTGGACGACGGGCCATGGGAGCAGCTCTGGCCCATGGCGTTGCCGTGAACGCCGCTCGTCGCCTTGATGAATCCGCCATTGATCGTGATATCGCCGGCCACGGTGAAGTAGTTGTCGTCCTTTGCCGAGTTCAGATAGTGAACAGGGCAAGCCGCATGGGCGGTACGGCAGCAGAACCACAGAACGTCTTGCGGCTTGGCAATGAAGCTGTAACCACCCGAGGTGGCCTCGCCGGAGAGAATGTTGATGGCATCGCCCTTCGGCGTACCACCGATATGGTCTGACGTGTAATAGCCGAGCCCCGAGCCGATACCGGTGCCGCACGATCCACCATAGGCGTCGATGTTTCCCCCGTTGAATGTCATCACGGTGCCAGAGCCGCCCGACCCCCCGCCGATGCCGGCACCGTTCGCTATGCCGTAGTTCGTGGTGAAGGGCAGGCAACGAGCCGTGATGTTTCCGCCGTTGAAGATGAGCGTGCCCGCATTCTCGTTGGGACCGGAGCCGATACCCGCCGAGTGACCGCCGCCCGTAACCTCCAGAACGCAATTCTCGACATCCATCACCGTCGGCGAATCGCCGGCCTTCACCGTGGTGGTGCCATCGTAGAGAGTGGCATTCTCGGGAATCGCGCCGCCCTCCGGCGTGATGATGTCGTCCAGATTGAACTTGGAGCCGCCAGCGCGCACATTTGTGAGGGCATCGTCGATTACGAGAACGGAGCCCCAGCCGCAGCGAATGCCGGGAGAACCGGTGATAGTAGCATTGCTGCAGACCAACGTGTTGGTCTTGCCCTCCGCCAGCGTCAGATAGAGCATGGTCTTGTTCGTGATCTGGTTGGCGTTGGTGACCTTCTTGCCGTCCTTGTCCTCATCGGAGTTGGTGACAAGATTGATGGGGGCCAGAGGCGAGTTGATGTTCACGCCGGCCAGGGTGAGGTCGGCCTTCACACCGGCATTGATCTCGATATTGTGGCCCGTGGCAGCCGCCGTGCTCACGGTGAGCGGCGTGGATGTGAGGATATGCAGCGTGGTGCCCTCGAAGAAGTAGTCGCCGTCGCCGGCCGTCTGGCTCGTGGCGGCCTTGCCGCCCACGACGGTGAAGTCGCCCGCAGTCTGCCCTTCCCGAGCCTCGGGGGCCTCGGAGGCAAGCGCGCGGGGCACCAGATTGCCGAGGGCGGAGGCCACGGAGGTCGCAGCGGCGCCCTTCTCGCCCGCGGCCTCGGCGGCAGTCGGGTCGGCGGCTGCGGCGCCCTCGCCGCCCGTCTCGGAGGCCGTGGCCCCGGGCGCGGAGGCGCCCGCATCGACGAGGGGGCCGTCGAATGCCCCCTCGCCGGAGCTGCTTTCAGAACTTAGGGGGGGGGTAGCGGTATCTTCCCCGTCGGCGTAGGCGGCGCCGGCCGGGACCATCAGGCCCCAGGCGAGCACAGCGGCCAATGCGCTGCGGAGGAACCGATGCTGCTGCTTCATGGCGGTCATCTCCTGGCTCTCTATCGGCGAAAGCGCCGAACATGCCGTAGCCGTGTTGTCGCGCTCCCGTTACCAAGCTGTAGGTAAATTTGGATTATATACCCAAGCCAAGTCTGGGAAAAGCATGAGTTCCCCGATCGTAAAAAGAAGAGCCGCACAAGGCGGCTCTTCGAGATGGGCGGTGCTTGCCGGAGCGCTTTCGGTGCTTTCTCCGGTTCTGCGCGAGGCGCTAGTTGCCCTCGTGGCGACGGCGCGGGGTGCGGCCGGCGCGACCGGGACGGTTGTCCTCCCGGCGCTCGCGACGCTCGCCATGGCCGTGTCCGCGCTCGCCGCGGTCCTCGCGACGGGCCGGGGCGCTTCCCTCGGGGGCGTCCGGCTTGTCCAGACGATCGAGGGAGATCTTGCCGGTCTTCGGATCCACTTCCAGCACCACGACCTTGATGACATCGCCCAGGTTCAGCACGTCCTCCACCTTCCCCACGCGGCCGTTGGCCACGCGCGAGATGTGCAGCAGGCCGTCCTTGCCGGGGGTCAGCTTCACGAAGGCGCCGAAGTCCTTGATGCCGACGACCTCGCCCTCGAACTCCTCGCCCACCTCGGGCTCCTTCACGATGCCCAAGATCATGGCCTTGGCGGCCTCCATGGCGGTGCCGGATACGGCGCCCACGTGGATGGTGCCGTCCTCCTGGATGTCGATGGAGGCGCCGGTCTCCTCCTGGATGCCGCGGACGACCTTGCCGCCAGACCCGATGACATCGCGGATCTTGTCCACGGGGATCTTGATGGTCTCGATGCGCGGCGCGGTCTCCTTCATCTCGGCGCGGGGGCCGTCGATGGTGGCGAGCATGGCCTTAAGGATGTGGGCGCGGCCCTCGTGGGCCTGCTTCAGGGCACGGGCGAGAATCTCCACGGACAGGCCGCGGGCCTTGTTGTCCATCTGAAGCGCGGTGATGCCGTTGGGCGTTCCGCACACCTTGAAGTCCATGTCGCCGAGGAAGTCCTCGATGCCCTGGATGTCGGAGAGCACGACCACATCGTCGCCTTCCTTGATAAGGCCCATGGCCACGCCGGACACAGGGGCCGAGATCGGCACGCCAGCGTCCATGAGGGCCAAACAGGAGCCGCAGGTGGAGGCCATGGACGACGAGCCGTTGGACTCCAGCACCTCGCTCACCACGCGGATGGCGTAGGGGAAGGCGTCGGTGTCGGGCAGCACCGGCAGGATGGCGCGCTCGGCGAGAGCGCCATGGCCCACCTCGCGGCGCTTCGGGGCGCCCATGCGGCCGGTCTCGCCGGTGCAGTAGGGCGGGAAGTTGTACTGGTGCATGTAGCGCTTGCCCTCTTCGGGCCAGATGGTGTCGAGGCGCTGCCACTCGTTGAGCATGCCGAGGGTGCACACGGACATGACCTGGGTCTGGCCGCGCTGGAACAGGCCGCTTCCGTGAACGCGGGGCAGGTAGCCCGGCACGATGTAGAGCGGGCGGATCTCGTCGGCGCTGCGGCCGTCGACGCGCTCGCCGGTCTCGATGATCATGGCGCGCATGGCCCGCTTCTCCAGGGACTTCAGCGCGGCCTTGATGTCGCTGCCCCAGGCAGTGCGCTCCTCCTCGGTGAAGTCGTTCTCGGTGATGGCGGCCTTGAGCTGTTCCACCTTGCCCATGCGGGCGGCCTTGTCGGCGTCCTTCAGGGCCGCGGACATCTCGGCCAGGTGCGCGTCCACGCGCTCGGCCACCGACGGGTCGGCAGCGTGGATCTTGTACTCCATGGGGGTGGGGTTCACGCGGGCGAGGAAGGCGGCCTGCTTCTCGCAGAAGGCGGCGATGGCCTCCTGGCCGAAGGTCATGGCGGCCAGCATGTCCTCCTCGGAGATCTCGTCGGCGCCGGCCTCAACCATGGAGATGTAGTCGGCGGTGCCGGCGATGGTCAGCTCCAGGTCGGAGGTCTCCATTTCGGTGTTGGTGGGGTTCACGATGAACTCGCCGGTCTCGGCATTGCGGCCGATGCGCACCGCGGCGGCCGGCCCATCAAAGGGGGCGCCGCCCACAAGCAGGGCCGCCGAAGCGCCGGCCACGCAGATGGTGTCGGGCAGGTGCTCCTCGTCGATCACAAGCGGGGTGGCAACGATGTGCACCTCGTTCTTGTAGCCGTCGGGGAAACCGGGGCGGATGGGACGGTCCACCATGCGGGCCACGAGCGTACCGTGGTCGGACGGCTTCGCCTCGCGCTTCAGGTAGCCGCCGGGGATACGGCCCACGGCGTACATCTTCTCGATGTAGTCGACGGTCAGGGGGAAGAAGTCGTAGTCGCGCTCCTGGCTGGAGACGACGGCGGTCACGAGCACGCTCGTCTCGCCGCAGGTGACGAGCACAGCTCCCGTGGCCTGCTTGGCCAGTTCGCCCGTCTCCAGACGGTACTGCTTGCCGTACAACTCGAATTCTTCGACAATCTTGGTCATGTCTTCTTTTCTTTCTCTTCTCCTCCGCGCCTCATTGCGCGGAAGCTCCTTCGGGTTCGGGCTACTTATATTCCCCCGCCCCCGCGACCGCGGCACACCCTTGCGCCTACGACCGCTCTATACAGCAAACGGGGCCCCTCGGGGCCCCGTACCTGCTCGAACTAGATGTTGTCGCGGATGCCGAGCTTCTTGATGAGCTCGCGGTACTCGTCGATGTTGCGGTTCTTGATGTACTTCAGCATACCGCGGCGCTTACCGATGAGCATCATGAGGCCGCGACGGGTGTGGTTGTCCTTCTTGTGCACCTTCAGGTGCTCGGTGAGGTTGCGGATGCGCTCGGAGAGGATCGCCACCTGCACCTCGGCGGAACCGGAGTCCTGCTCGTTCTTGCCGAACTCGCGCATGAGCTCGGCGGTGCGCTCCTTGGAGATGCTGTCCTTGTTGGCCATGATTGCCACCTTTCTTCTGCGGGAATGCCCCGCATTCCTTCGCCGCTTCCTGCGGCTTTTTCTTGTCGTCGGCTCCGAGCGGGAAAGCGGGTGGCGCATTCGAGCTAGGGGCCGATGGGCTGTTTGCACAGCTTGCCTAGTATAGGCGAGCACTCCCCCATCCACAAGGCCCCATTCCGCCAGCGTCACCGTATCTGCACAGGGAGCGGCGGCTCGACGGCGTTTCGCGGGCCATGGTCGGGCGGCGAGGTCCCGGAAGCGCAAGGGCCGCGCCCTTGCCGCCGCATCAGAACAGGCCGCTCGTGAAGAGGAACTCCAGGGACTTCAGGGGGCTGCCCACGTGGGCCCGCACGAGGGCCTGAACGAGGTGCAGCACGGCAAAGGAGGCCGAGGGGTCGGCCGGCCCAGTGGCCAGGGCGTCGAAGGGGCTGCCGAGGAAGTACTGGGCCCAGCACAGGGTGGCCGCCTCTACGGGAACCGTCTCCAGGTGCGGGCGGCAGGCGGGGCAGACCGCACCTCCCTCGATGGCCGAGAAGGGCACGCGAGCCCCCTCTTCCAAAGCGATGGGGGCGCCGCAGCCCACGCAGGCCTCGAGGCTTGGCCGCAGCCCCGAGAAGGCGAGCAGCTTCACGAGCGCGGCGGCGGCCAGAGCCAGGCGGTGGTTGTCGTCGGCGGTATCCATGACGTCGAGGACCCGGGTGATGGATTGGAACAGCCGCGGATTCTCCAGGCCGTCCTGGGCCACGCGACCGGCTAGCTCCAGCAGGGGCAGGGCCGCGGCCGAGGCCTCGATGCCGCGGCGCAGCGGGTCGTGGGCGCCGGCGAGCCGCGCCTCTTTCACAATGTCGAGGCTGCGGCCGCGGGCGCACAGAAGGTCGACGACGCAGAGGGGCTCGGTGCGGGCGGCGAAGGAGCTGGTGGGCTTGCGGGCCCCCTTGGCCACGGCCCGGGCCAGGCTGCCGTCGGCGGCGAGCAGGGTGAGGATGAGGTCGCTCTCCCCCAGCTTCGTGCGGCGCAGCACCAGGGCGCGCAGGGGATAGGTGGGCTGGGACACCGCTCGCGCCGCCCTAGGGCAGGGTGATCTCGGGATTGGCGTAGGAGATCTTGTCGTTGTCGTTCCAGACCAGGCCGCCCTCGAGGGTCACGGGGTTCTTGTCGTCGTAGTAGGTCTTCTCGCCGAGGCCGAAGGGGAACTTCACCACCTCGGACTTCACCGCTACCACGGTGTAGCTCACCTCGCCATCGCCCTTGTAGGAGGTGCTCTTCACTTCCTTCACCAGGTAGGTGCCCTCCTCGGTGGTCAGCGTGGCCCCGGGCAGCACGCCGGTGGTGAGCTCGCGCAGCTCGGCGGCGCGGGACTTGGCGATGTAGAGCGTGACGGTGCTGCCCGAGTTAAGCTCGGTGCCAGCCTCCGGGTCGGTGGAGACGGCGGTGCCCTCCTCCGCATCCTCGGTGTAGTAGCGCTGGACATCCGCCTCGTAGCCCTCGGCCTCCAGGGCCGCCACGGCATCGTCGCGGGAGGAGCCCGCCACATCCGGCACGGTGAAGGGCACGGCCACGGTGAGGGTAACGGTGTCGGTGGACAAGAGAGCGGTGCCGACCTCGGGGGTCACGGCGAGCACGGTGCCAGCGGCCTCGTTGGACTTCTCCTCGGTCACCTCCACGCTGGAAAGACCCTCGGCGGCGAGCAGGTCGACGGCCTCCTGCTGGGTGAGCCCCGCCACGGCGGGCACCGTGCGGGCCACGGCCACGGTGAGCTCCACGGTGCTCCCCTCCTCGGCTCGGCCCCCGTCGGGGGCGGCGGCCAGCACGGTGCCCGGGGCCTCGTCGGACTTCTCCTCGGTCACGGCGGCGGCGAACCCCTTATCGGCCAAGGCGGCCTCGGCCTCGGCCTGGGGAAGCCCCACGACGGAGGGAACGGTCTTGCCGCCCCACATCTCGGCCATGTAGGTGCCCGCCGCGGCGACACCGCCGGCCACGATGAGGGCGATGAGGGCGCCGATGATGAAGGGGGCCTTGGAGCGCGGCGGCCGGGCCTGGGCGGCCGACGGCGCGGCGGCCTTCTCGGTTGCGGGGGCCTTCTTGTCCGAGGGGCCCTTTGCCGGCGCGGCGACGGTCTTCGGGCTCTTCGCGGTATCGGTCCGGGTCGCGTCCCCCGGCTCGGCACCGCGGGCCTCGGCCCTGGCTGCGGCCGCCTTGGCGCGCGGGTTCCCCGTGGCGGAAGCGCTTCGGGGGGCCATCGCCGCCGTCTCGGCCCCGGCCGGGGCCGCCGGGGTCGATGGGGCACCGGCGGCCTCCAAAGGACCGGCGCCGGTAGCCGGCGCAAGGGCGCCCGCGGGCTCGTCTTCCGTGGCGGCCTCGGCCTCGGCGGTGGATGCGATGGCGCGCTCCCCCACCGGCACGATGCCCGTCTCGGCCGCGGGCAGCTCCAGGGTGCCGGGCTTCAGAGCCGCCGTGGCGTCCGGGGCTGCGGGTGCCGGCTCGGCCCCATCGGCCTGCTCGCTGGCGGCGGCCATCTCAGCCGCGGCGGCCTCCGTTGCGGCCAGCATGGCGCCGGCGGCCAGGGCCTCGTCCGCCTCAGGGGCGTGCGCGACCTCGGCGGCCTTGCGCTCTTCCCGGGCGGCCGCAGCCGCGGCCAGCCGTTCCTCGCGGGCGGCAGCCGCAGCCGCCTTGCGCTCCTCGCGGGCGACCTCGGCGGCGGCGCGGGCCTCTTCCCGGATGCGGCGCGCCTCCTCCTTCTGCTGGGCCTTGGCGAACTGGCGCTCGAGCTTGCGCTGCTCGCGGTCGCGCTTCTTCTGTTCCCGCGGGGACAGGCCCAGGGTGTAGTTGCGGGCCCGAGGCACGTACTCGTCGCGGACGACGGGGATCTCGGCGGTGTCGCCGGCGCTGCTCGCGGGCGCAGGGGGCACATAGCTTGAGTCCACGAGGCGCTCGAAGCCGGAGAAGTCAGGCTCCCGCGGGGGCTCGGGCAGGGGATCGACCAGATCGGCCACGGAAGTGCGCGGCGCGGCGGGCACCACTTCGGGCACCGTGGGGCGCGCGGCCGGCTTGGCCTCGGGCACGGCGATGTCGGGCACCTTCACCACCGGCGGCACGGCCCCGAGCGCCTCATCGCGGCGGCGCTCCGCCTCGGCCGGATCGGGCACGGCGGGAATGCGGTCGCTCGAGAGGAACACGTGGCCGCACTCCTGGCAGAAGGGGGCGTCGTCGGCGTTATGGAACGAGCAGCGGGGGCACTTCATCTACAGCTCTCCTCAAAGGTATGGTTGGGGAGAATTGTAGCGCAGATATACCGCCTACGCACCTTCTCCGTAACCGAATCGGCGAATTTGATTCGCGTCGCGCCGCCAGTTCTTCCGCACCTTCACCGACAGGTCCAAAAACACCTTGGATCCCAGGAGAAGCTCCAGGTCGCGGCGGGCCTCGGTGCCGATGCGCTTGATGGCCGCGCCGCGCTTGCCGATGATGATGCCCTTCTGGCTGTCGCGCTCCACGTAGATGACCGCGTAGATGCGGTAGAGGTTCGGCTTCTCGAACTCCATCTCCTCCACCCCGACTCCGATGGCATGGGGCACCTCGTCGAAGAAGTTGCGAAGCACCTTCTCGCGGATGAACTCGGCCACCATCACTTCCAGGGGCTGATCGGTCTCCATGTCGGCGGGGAACCACGCCGGGCCCTCGGGTAAGAGGAACTGCACCTCTTCCACGAAGGCGTCCACGTTGCGGCCCGTGGTGGACGAGAGCCCTACCATGGCGTCCCAGTCGCACAGTGCCTCGGCCGCCTCGCGCTGGGCGCTGATCTGGGCATCACTGGCCATATCGGTCTTGGAGAGCACGCAGATCTTCGCCGAGCCCTTCGCGGCTCGCACCTGTTCGGCCACCCACTCGTCCCCTCGGCCGATGGGCTGGGAGGCGTCGATGAGCATGGCCACCACGTCCACGTCCTCCAGGGCCTTGATGGCCGAGGTGTTCAGCTCCTCGCCGAGGGCGTCCTTG
The DNA here is from genome assembly GCF_041223505.1 of Adlercreutzia muris. Taxonomy (NCBI): domain Bacteria; kingdom Bacillati; phylum Actinomycetota; class Coriobacteriia; order Eggerthellales; family Eggerthellaceae; genus Adlercreutzia; species Adlercreutzia muris. The sequence continues at coordinate 89,201 of NZ_JBCLQK010000010.1, read as the reverse complement.
GGTTTGTGCAAACCCGGCGTGTCCACGATGATCATCTGCATCTCGTCGGTGGTGTACACAGCGCGGAAGCGGTGGCGCGTGGTCTGGGCCGTGTTGGAGGTGATGGCGATCTTCTTCCCCATGATGGCGTTCAAAAGTGTGGATTTGCCCGCGTTGGGACGTCCCACCAGGGTGACAAATCCGCTCTTGAAGTCGGGGTTGGTGGGGAACGAGCCCCCCATGGGGTTTTCAGCGAAGTAGGCGTCGAGGTCCACGGGTGTCCTTTCGGGTTGCCGCCCGCGAGGCGGACGGGAGCGTGCGGGGGTCGGAGCGGTCAGAGGGTCAGGGAAGAAGGGCCAGCAGGTGCGGGGCGAACACGATGAGCCCCACCGCCACCGAGCCCGCGGAGGCCAGAAGCACGGCCCCGGCCCCGGCGTCCTTGGCGGCCCGGGCCAAGGGGTGCCAGTCGGGGCTGGCCAGGTCGGTCACCGATTCCACGGCGGTGTTCACCACCTCGGACACGGCCACCACCATGATGGCCAGCACGACGGCGAGCCATTCGGTCCGCGAGATGCCCAGAGCGAAGCCGGCAATCACGGCGAGCAGGCCCACGGCGAGCTGGATCTTCAGGTTGCGCTGGGAGGTGAAGGCGTAGGCGATGCCGCGGCCGGCGCAGCGGAAGGCGCACAGCAGGGGGAACCGGCCCGCGCCGTCGGCCCGGCTGTCGGCAGCGGTGCGCACGAGGCGCCCGTCGCAGCCGCAGCCGCCCTCGGCGGGCGGGACGGGCTGGGGGGCCGGGGCCGAAGTGGGGCGATCGTCGGGCACGGGGCGCCTAGCGGCTCTCGTCGGTGGCCGGCAGGTCGCGCTCGGACCAGGCCGTGAGGAGCTCCTTCTCCCGGGCCTCCATCACCTCGGCCTCCTCGTCGACGATGTGGTCGTAGCCGCACAGGTGCAGAAGGCCGTGGACGAGCAGCAGGCTGATCTCCTGCTCGAAGGAGTTGCCGTACTCCTCCGCCTGGGTGGCGGCCACGTCTGGGGCGATGATGATGTCGCCGAGCTCGTAGACCGGGCAGCCCTCCCCGTCGGCGGCGGTCATGTCGTCGGCGATGTTGTCGCACTCGAAGGACAGCACGTCGGTAGGCCCCTCGATGCCGCGGAAGCGCTCGTTCAGCTCGGCGATGGTGGCATTGTCCACGAAGCTGATGGACACCTCCGAGTTGGCGGGCTTCCCCTCGTCCTTCAGGACGAACTGCGCCAGCGATGCCAGGGGAAGCTCGGCGAGGCGGTCTTCGCCGTGGTTGAAAGTGATCAGGATGTCCATGGGAATCAGGCCTTTCCCGTCGCGCGCTCGTAGGCTGCCACGATGGTGGCGACAAGGGAGTGGCGCACGACGTCCTTTCCGGTGAGATCGCAGAACGCGATGTCGTCGATGCCCTCCAGAATGGAGCGCACCTGCACGAGGCCGCTTATGCCCCGTGGAAGATCGATTTGGGAGATATCGCCGGTGACGACGATCTTTGCTCCGTTGCCGAGGCGGGTGAGCGCCATCTTCATCTGCTCGGGGGTGGTGTTCTGGGCCTCGTCCAGAATGATGAAGGCGTCGTTCAAGGTGCGGCCGCGCATGAACGCGAGGGGCGCGATCTCGATGACGCCGGTCTCGATGAGGGCGGCGGCGCGCTCCATATCGAACATGGAGTACAGGGCGTCGTAGAGGGGGCGGATGTAGGGATCCACCTTCTCGAAGAGGGTGCCGGGCAGAAAGCCCAGGTTCTCGCCGGCCTCCACGATGGGACGGGACAGCACGATACGGCCCACTTCCTTGCGCTTCAGGGCCGCCACCGCCATGGCCATGGCCAGATAGGTCTTGCCCGTGCCGGCGGGCCCGATGGCGAAGGTGACGGTGTTCTCGCGGATGGCATCCACGTAGTGCTTCTGGCCGGCGGTTCTCGGGCGGATGGCGCGGCCGCGGTAGGACAGCAGCACGTCGTCACGCAAAGCCGACGGGGCGAACTCGGCATGGCGCAGAAGCTCGATGGCCCGGCGCACCGAGTCGGCATCGGGCGCCTCTCCCCCCTCGGCCTGGCGGAACAGGTCGGTGAGCAGCGCCGTGAGCTGCTGCACCTCGATAGGGTCGCCGGCCAGGGACACCGTATTGCCCCGCACGGTGATGCGGGCATCGAAGGCCTCCTCCATCTGGTGGAGTATCCCGTCGGCCTCACCCACCACGAGCGCCATATCCACATTAGCGGGCGCCGTGAGCGTTGTCTGCTTGGAATCAGTCATGTTCTTTATTGTACCTCATCTTGTGCGCTTGCAACAGAACCCCTCGGAAACAGGGCATGAGGCGGCCCCTAGCCTGCGGTGCGTTCTTCTTCCACGAGGTTGATGAGCTCCTGCTGGGAGTGAACCTCGAACTTGCGGTAGACGGCCTTCACGTGGCTCTTCACCGTCTCGTCGCCGATGACGAGCTCCTTGCGAATGAAGGCGCGATTGCGGCCGCGGGCCAAGAGCTGGAACACGTCCTGCTCGCGGGAGGTCAGGCGGTGGCGCCGGGCCAGGGCCTCACAGGCCTCGTCCAGTCCTGTCCCTGCGGCAGGCCGCGCCTCTTCTTCCATGGGGCGCACGAAGCCCCAGCCCGTGGAGGCGGAGCGGTTTCCGAACACGAACAGGCTCACGAGCAGGATGAGGAAGATCACGAGGGCGGCGAGCATGGCCAGGGACAGGTCGCTCGCCAGGAAGGGGTGGCTCACGTCGGCCGCCACGGACCCGGCGAACTGGCCGAGCTGGATGGCGAGCAGGCCCCAGGCGGCCATCCAGGCGGCGGGCACCTCCTCGCGAGCGGCGAGCACGGCCCAAATGGCCCACAGCACGATATAGAAGTACTGGTAGCCGAACTGGTGCACCGCCGTTCCGATGATGGAGAGGGGCTCGTGCAGGGGCAGGAAGAGGAAGCCCGCGGCCATGGCCGGCAGGGCCACCTGGTAGGTGAGGTGGTCGAAGTCCATCTTGAACACGGCGCTGGTGATGTAGAAGGCACCGGCCGCCCCCACGATGGCCACGATGTTGAGAAGGTCGCGCAGATTGATCCACCCCGCCCCCACGGGGGCCATGAGCCCTTTCATGAGCCCGAAGGACAGGCCGAAGAAGAAAGCCACGAGGATCATGACGAGGGGCAACCGCGCTGCAACGGGCAGGTTGCGGTACTTCTGGGGCACCCGGGGCAGGCGACGTGCCTGGCGCCGGTAGCAGGCGATGCTCATGAGGGGAAGGGCTGCCACAGCGAGGTGCGCGGCGGTTGCGGGTAGGGCAAGCAGTACGCCGTAGGCCCCTGCGGCCATGATGATGGCGGCAACGAAGACCCGCATGAGCCGGCGCGGGCCGTACTCCACGAGCCGTTCGCCCCACAGCACCACAATGCCACCGCTGCCCACGCCCGTCAGAACGGCCCCCACTAAATAAAGGGTGGGCGCCGAGCTCGGATCCACGAGGCCTGGCAGCAGGGAGACGCACAGAGTGCCCAGCGCGGTGAGAACCGCCGCTTCCCAGGGCACGACCCGCAACTCCGAGAGGGGGTTGCGCACGCGGGCAAGCAGCAGAAAGGCCGCGATGGACACCACGTTGGCGAGCAGGGACACGACCCAGAGCGGTTCGAGCATGGTGCCCGGAGTGAAGGCAGCGGCGCCCAGCTGCGCTCCCTCCTCGTAGAAGCGGCTGCTCCAGAACACGCACCAAATCCACGCCCAGTGGGCGGCGAAGCCGAGCACGTCCGGCGAGAGCCAGTGCTCCCGAGAAAACTTGTTCTTCATGGTCTATCCCTCCGCCGACATTATAGGGGTTTGGAAGTCGCCTCCCCTCAGAGCCAGGAAAAACGTCTCCCCCTGGGAGGGGGATATTGGGTATGAGGGAGACGTTTCCCCCTGCCGACGGGGAGATTCGCCCGAGCCTTTGCGCTTGAATCGGATCAGCTGCCCAGCGCAGCCGGCAACGCTGCCGAGGGCCCCGCCGAAGGGAGCGGGGCGGGGGCGATGTCGCATTCGTGGCGCCGAGCCTCGGATGGGGAGGATTCTTAAAGGAGGAATCATGACCAAGGAACAGAGCAAGAGCGGCCTTTCCCGCCGCGCATTCTTCGGTCTGGGGGCCACTGCGGCCGCCGGGGCTGCCGTGGCCGGGCTCGCGGGCTGTGCGCCCCAGACGCCCGCCGAGAGCGCCGCAGGCAGCGAGACGCTGTCCCAGACCGGCGGCATGCCCATGGCCGACAACGGCGCTTCGGCCGGCCCCGACACCCAGGGCCTGCACAGCTGGGAGATCGCGCCAGAGCCCATTCCCGCCGACGAGATCACCGCGACCGAGGACACCGACGTGCTCGTGATCGGCGCGGGTCTGGGCGGCTGCTGCGCCACCCTGGCCGCTCTGGAGGAGGGCGCGAAGGTCATCACCATCGACAAGAACAGCGAGCAGGCCATCGCCCGCGGCGTGCATATCGCCGGCTTCCACACCAAAGTCCAGGCCGACCTGGTGAAGCAGGGCCTGCTGGAGGAGCCCGACTACGTGCACGTGGTGCGTCGCTGGATCAACTGGGCCCAGGGCCGCGTGAAGGAGCCGCTGCTGTGGGAGTACGCCCGCAAGTCCGGCGCCTGCTTCGACTGGCTCTACGACATCGCCAAGGGCCAGGGCCTGGAGGCGCTTTTGTGGGACGGCTACTACAAGGGCCCCGACTACACCGAGTATCCCGTCACCCACATCTTCTACAAGGAGGGCATGCTGGAGGAGACGGTGAACTTCACCTTCTACCAGGGCTCCGGCGTGGGCGACGTGTACGGCAACGCCGTGCTCGTGCCCGCCCTGTACGACGCCATCGCCGCCAACGGCGGCGAAATCCGCTGGGAGACCAAGTCCGAGCGCCTCGTGCGCGACGGCGAGGGCCCGGTGACCGGCGCCATCGTGAGCACCCCCGAGGGCATGGTGCAGATCAACGCCAAGTCGGTCGTCATCGCGTCGGGCGACTACGCCGCCGATGACGAGATGTTCCAGTACTACGCCCCCATGACCGCCTACGCCATGGACGCCCGCTACTACAATCCGCCGGACTGCGACACTGGCGACATGCACAAGCAGGCCATCTGGATCGGCGGCGCCATGCAGCGAAGCGAGCCCCACGCGGCCGTCATGCACCTCGACTTCGGTGCGGCCTCCTACGGCTTCCTCCACGTGAACTGGGAGGGCAAGCGCTTCAAGAACGAGGACGTGAACACCCAGTCCAAGTCGGTCACCAAGGCCCTGCAGACCCAGAAGGAGGCCTGGACCATCTACGACGCCAACGGCCTTAAGGCCGTGAAGCAGCAGATGGATGCCGGTCTTGGCGGCGGCCTGCAGTGGGGCCAGCTGACCCAGCCCGTGGGTGGCGAGTACAACCTGGAGGCCCAGGAGATCGTGCTTCAGGGCGAGATCGAGAGCGGGCTTACCCAGACAGCCGACACCCTGGAGGAGCTGGCCGGCCTCATGGGCGTGCCCGCCGAGAACTTCGTGGCCACCGTGGAGCGCTACAACGAGCTGTGCGATCTCGGCAAGGACCTCGATTTCGGCAAGCGCCCCGAGGTGATGGCCAAGGTCGTGGAGCCGCCGTTCTATGCCGGCAAGCTGGAGGCCGACCTGCTCACCATGTGCGGCGGCCTGCGCACCGATCTGGAGACCCACGTGCTCGATGCCAACGACCAGCCCATCGAGGGCCTCTACGTCTGCGGCTCGGCGGCAGGCGACTTCTTCGGCGCGGGCGACTACCCCACCTATGTGCCCGGTATCGGCCACGGCCGTTGCGTGACCTTCGGGCGCATGGCTGGCATCAACGCCGCCGGCGGCAACGCCGACGAGAAGATTCCGGACTTGGATCTGTTCGCCTAAGGCAACCTCGACTGGGACGAACCCAGCCCTGCCATACCCTCCCTCTTGAGCCCCGCAGGCACCAAAGCCTGTGGGGCTTTTGCCGTTTGATGTCCAAGACGTATGATGCGCTTTGGTTGACGAACTATCTCGAAATTGCACGAAATCGCGAGTTATGAGCGTCTGAGGGCGTCCCGGCACGCGAGATCTGCGACATTAGAGGTTGCGGCGATATTCCGACCAGACGTTTTCGTGGAAGGTGCCGTGGAATTCAGCTCTTCGCCGGCCCCGAGACGCTCATAACTCACGATTTCGCGCAGAAACGGGGGTGTTCGCCGACCGAGGGGGATCCTCGCAGAGCACAAGCCGTAATTACGGGTGCCCCTTGCTCAAGGGTGTCGCGACCCCCCGTGGCTACCCTATTTTTACCGGAACAAGAGAGCCGATAGCGGCACCGACGGGCGCGGGCATCTCGTGGTAGCTCTCGGTAGTGGCATGGCCGGGGCGCTCCACGAGGGCAAGCTCGACCGCGCCCGCACGCGCGGCGCGGTCGGCCGCGGCCAGTTCGTCGGTCAGGGTGCGCAAGCGGGCCGCCCGGGCGGCCTTTTCACCGGGAGGCACCTGGTCGGGGCGCTCAGCCGCCGGCGTTCCCTCGCGCTGCGAGTACGGAAACACATGAATCTTCGCGAAGCCGATGTGGCGGGCCAAGGCGCAAGTGTCCTCGAAGTCCTGCTCGGTCTCTCCGGGAAAGCCCACGATGATGTCGGTGGTGAGCGCTATTTCGGGCACCATGGCGCGCAGGTAGTCCGCAAGCTGGCGGTACTCCTCGGCGTCGTAGGGGCGGCCCATCTCCCGCAGCACCTTCGACGAGCCCGATTGCAGGGGCAGGTGCAGATGGCGGCAGAGGCGCCCCCTGGCCTCGGCGAGAAGGCCGATGAGGTCCATCGACACGTCCATGGGCTCGACCGAGCCGATGCGGAAGCGGCAGGGCGGCTCGCCCGGCGCGTGCAGCTCGGCCGTCTCGGCGAGCAGACGCAGGCAGAGGTCGGCCAGATCCAGGCCGTCGGCGTCGTAGGATCCCAGGTTGATGCCCGTGAGCACGATTTCCCGCACCCCGGCCCGCGCTAGGGCTACGGCCTCGACCGCCACCTCGTCGGCATTCCGGCTCGTCGCGCGGCCGCGGGCTACGTGCACGATGCAGTACGTGCAGGCGTTGTCGCAGCCGTCCTGTACTTTGATGCCGATACGCGTGCGCCCGTCGGCGGGCAGCACCGCCTCTGCGCCCTCAGGCGCCGCGAGCCCGGCAGCGCGGTTGCCGGTAGAAGGAGCCGGCCTCTCGGGTGCAGCCAGCTCGCCCTCTTCCGCCGTGCGGTCGTCGCGCTGCGCGCGAGTATCGAGGGGGGAGCCCCCCGCGGGAGGTCGTGACGGGAATGCGCCCTCTTCCAAATAGAGCGCCATGCCGGCTTTCGGGACTACGGTCACGCGGCTTCCCAGGGCCTCGTATGACGCCGCGTCGATTTCCGTTGCGCAGCCAGTAACGACAACGGGCGCTTCCTCGTTGGCGGACAGGGCGTGGCGCACGGCCTTACGGGTCTTCTTCTCGGCCTCGCCGGTGACCGTGCAGGTGTTCACCACGATGAGATCGGCCTCGGCCACAGGCGACGGCGCTCCCCCGCGTCCGGCGAGCAACCGCTCGAAGCCATCGGCCTCCACGCGGTTCACCTTGCAGCCCAGGTTCACCACGGCGAAGCGGAAGGCGGCCCTACGCATCGGCGATCTCCGCCGACGGGAACATCGCCGCGAAGCCCTCGGCCGCTGGCGAGGGGGCCGGGAGAACCGTCCCCGCATCTTCTTCGACCCGCTCGATCTCAGCCCTCTCAGGGCCGTTCCCCATGGCGCCGAGCTCGTAGAGCGCCAGGGCCGGGGCCACGATGCCCGCCGTCTCGGTGCGCAAGATAGAGGGCCCCAGCGTGACGAGGCGGGCACGGGGGTTGCTCGCCAGAAGCGCGCGCACCTCCTCTTCGGCCAGGCCGCCCTCGGGGCCCACCACCACAGCGATGCGGGCATCGTCCGCAGGGGTGCGCGTGGCGGCGAGAGCGCCTTGGATCGCTTCGCGTAGGCTCGCGCTGCCGGGCGCCTCCTCCCAGCACACGAGCACGGCCGTGGCGCCTTCGAGCCGCGCGCAGGCCTCCCCCACGGTCGCCGGCTCGCTCACCTCGGGAATGCGAGCCTGCCCCGACTGCATAGCCGCGCTCTTGGCGATGGCGCGCCAGCGCTCGGTCTTGGCCGCGGCCTTCTTGCCGTCCAGCTTCACCACCGAGCGCCTGCAGGTCAGGGGCACGAAGGCCGCCACGCCCACCTCGGTGGCATGGCGGATGACCGTCTCCATCTTGTCGCCCTTGGCCAGGCCCTGGAGCAATATCACCTGAGGACCTTCCGCGGGCGCCTCCTCGTGACGGGCGATGGAGACGAGCGGCAACCCGTCGGAGATATCGATGATCTCGCACTCGAAGTAGTCGCTTGCCCCGTCGATAACGGCGATGTGCTCGCCCGCAGCCAGGCGCAGCACCTTCGCGTGCTTCGCGTCGTCGGCCGCCAGCCGCAGTGGAAACACCGCCTCCGTCTCGGCAGCGAGCACCTGGTTCTCTAGGAAGAATCGCGGTAGGGACATGGACCGCTCCCCTATTCGAAGATATCCCGCAGCTTCTGCAGCGGCGAGCGCTTCTCATCCACGGTCTCGCCCATCTCGGCGGCCAGTTCCTCCAAAAGCTCGCGCTCGCGCTTGGAGAGCTTCGTGGGAATCTCCACGTCGATGTGGGCGAACAGGTCGCCCCGCATGTCGCTCTTCAGGCGCGGCATGCCGAAGCCCTTTACGCGCACCACCTGGTCGTTCTGACACCCCTCGGGGATCTTCACCGTGACCTTCTCGTCCTCGAAGATGCCGTCGATCTCGATATCGGCACCGAGGGCCGCCTGCACCATGGGCACCACGAGCTTGCAGTGCAGGTTGTCCCCGTCGCGCTCGAAGAACTCGTCCGGGGCGATGCGCACGGTGACGATGAGGTCGCCGGCCGGCGCGCCCTGCATGCCCGCCTCGCCGAAGCCGTGGATGCGCAGCTGCTGGCCGTCGCGGATGCCCCGGGGAACCTCCACCGACACGCGCTGGCGGTCGGGCACGCGGCCCTGGCCCTCGCACTCGGGGCAGGGGTTCTCGATAATGGTGCCAGTGCCGTGGCATTCGGGGCACGTGGTGGCCGACTGCATGTCGCCGAGGAAGGTGTGCTGCACGGTGACGACCCGGCCGCGGCCGTCGCATTCAGGGCAGGTGACCTCCTTGCCGCCCTCGCCGAGGCCCGTGCCGTCGCAGTCGGGGCACGGCGCCAAGCGATCATAGACGATCTCCTTCTTCTCGCCGGTGGCCGCCTCCTTCAGGCTGATGCGGATGCCCACGCCCATGTCGCGGCCGTCCTTGCGCACCTGGCGTCCGCCCCCGGCCGCCGCGCCGCCGAAGAAAGTGGAGAAGATGTCGCCCATGCCGCCGAAGCCGCCGCCGAACAAGTCCTCGAAGTCGATGTTCACACCGCCGTAGGGGCCCGCGCCGCCCGCAGCCCCGGGCACGGTGCCGAAGCGGTCGTAGGCGGCCTTCTTCTGCGGATCGCTCAGCACGTCGTAGGCCTCGTTCAATTCCTTGAACTGGTCTTCCGCATCGGGCGCCTTGTTCACATCCGGATGCAGCTCCCGGGCGCGGTGGCGGAACGCCTTCTTAATCTCGGTTTCGGAGGCGTCGCGGGAGACGCCGAGGATTTCGTAGAGGTCCTTCGTTGCGGCCATAGTGGAACGTCTTGCCTTTCTGATGGGTCGTACAAAAGTCGGTGGCGCCGCTAGTCGTCGCAGAGCACGCTCTGGGCGGCGCGCACGGCGCGGATAGCGTTGCCGTAGTTCATGCGGGTGGGGCCGATAACGGCGACGACGCCCTCGCTGTCGCCGCGGCCGTAGGAACAGGCCACGATGGAGATGCCGGCCAGCTCCGAGGCAGGGTTCTCCCGTCCGATGCGCACCATGACGGGGCTTTCCCCCTCCACCGTGTCGTCGAAGGTGTGCAGGAGCACTTCGTCGTCCTCGAGTACCTCCATGACCGGCAAGAGCGCCTTGGCGTCGCTGAACTCCGGTTGGCGCAGAAGAGACGAGATGCCGAGGCTATGGGCCCGGTTCCCGTCGCTCACGCCGAGGCACTCCACCACCTCGTCGATGACGAGTTGCACGAGGGGATCGCGCAGGGCCTCAATGGCGCTCGCGTCCAGAGAGCGGCGCACGTCCCGGGCCGACTGGCCCACGAGCAGCCGGTTCAGCAGGTTCTGGGCCGCCGCCAGCTCATCGGATGTGACCTCTTCGGAGAAGGCGACCGTGCGGTTGGCCACCTGGCCGTCATCGGCCACCACGATGATGATGGCCTGCCACACCGACAGGGACACGAGGGTGATCTGGCAAATGCGGCCGGCGAAGACCGAGGGGGCCATGACGATGGAGAGACAGTCGGTGAGCCGCGCCAGGGCGGCGGATGTGCGCTCCATGAGGGCATCCAGCTCGCAGGCGGCCCCGCGCAGCTCGTCCATCATGGCGGGATGGGGCCGCTCCTCCTCGGCGAGGCCCGACGAGAGCAGCTCGTCGACGAAGGTGCGGTAGCCGGCATCGGTGGGCACACGGCCGGCCGAGGTGTGGGGCTGCTGGATGAAGCCCGCGTCCTCCAGGGCGGATAGGTCGTTGCGCACCGTGGCCGGGCTCACGCCGAGCCGGTGGCGCTCGGTGAGCGTGCGCGATCCCACGGGCAGCGCGTACTCGATGTAGTCCTCGATCAGCGCGCGCAGCACCCTCTGGCGTCGCTCCGACAGCATGGCCGCTCCTTTCGCTTCCCCGCCGGCGCCCCCCTGCGGGCGCGCCGTTGTTGACGCTATTTTAGCAACCAAGCGGCGAGAGTGCTAACGAAAGGGCCGATCTCGACGCAAGCGACACATGGGAGCAGGCGGAAGGCGCGCAGGGGTCCACGGCTCCCGCCGCCCGACCCAGACGGCACCGGGCCGGTCGCGGCCACGGCCTCAGGGCGCCAAATCCAGCAGGCGGCCGTAGAGCTCGTTGCCACAGAGCCAGCCGCGCTCGGTGGGGCGCCAGCGGCCGCCCCGGTGCTCGGCGAGGCCGAGGGCCGCCAGCTCGTCGAAGACGGCCGCCACCGCCCCGGCGCCGATGGTCGCCGCCGCCCGGGCGATGCGCTCGTCGGAGACGCCCTGGGCCATGCGCATGGCCAGCATGAGGTCCTCGGCCGCCATCTGCCGCGCGTTCAGGTCGTCCACCACGCGCCCGTCCTGCACCCGCATGCGGCGCTCGGCGTTCTGGGTCATAGTCGCCGCCGAGCGGCCGAGTCCCAGGTAGGGCACGCCGGTCCAGTAGGCGGTGTTGTGGCGGCTCTCGAACCCGGGGCGGGCGTAGCTGGCCACCTCGTAGCGGATAAAGCCGGCCTCCCCCAGGATGCGCTCCGCTGCCTCCATGCACGCAGCCTCCACATCGTCATCCGGCTCGGCCATCTCGCCGCGCATGACGGCGGCATCGAAGGGCGTGTGCGGCTCGATGGCGAGCGGGTACACCGACACGTGGGTCACGCCCAGGGCCACGGCCTCGCGCACCGAGGCCTCGAAGGAGGCGAGGCTCTGGCCGGGGATACCACCCATGAGGTCCACCGACACGTTCCGGAACCGCTCCTGGGCCACGCGCACCGCCGCGCGGGCCGCCTCGGCGTCGTGGGCTCGCCCGAGGATGCGCAGCACCTCGTCGTCGAAGGACTGCACGCCGATGGACAGCCGGTTCACCCCGAGCGCCCAGATGTCGCGCACCATGGGCGCGGTCAGGCTCTCCGGGTTCGCCTCCATGGTGCACTCCACCTCGGGTTCCAGGTGCATGGCCGTGGAGAGCGCGTACAGCAGCATGGACAGCCGTCCCATGCCGATGTGGCTCGGCGTGCCCCCGCCGAGGTACACCGTCTCTATCTGGCCGAGCTTGCCCTCCCGAGAGGCGCGCCGCAACTGGAACACGAGCGATTCCACGTACTCGTCGATGACCGGCGAGTCGCGCTCGGTGGCCGCGGTGGCGAAATCGCAGTACCCGCATCGCTTCACGCAGAAGGGAATGTGCAGGTAGAGGGCTTTGTAGGGATCATAGGGCATAGAATAGTCTCTTTTCTAGCAACGCAGCTGACGCGACACCGGGTGCCTCAACCGAGCGAGTTCCGCAGCGACGAGAACAGGACTAGATGTCCTGTTCTCCAAAGCGAGGACTGTCTGAGCGAATTGAGGTATCCGGCGGCGCGTCAGCGGACAGATCACGAGTGCTCCTGGGCAATGAGCAGCAAGTCGCCGAACACCTGGTTGAAATCGTCGAGCGTGGTGCAGTAGTTGATGCGCCCGCGGGCCGCGGCGGCGCCGGGCAGGCCCGCCATATACCACATGGCGTGCTTGCGCATGCGCACGATGTTGCGCCCCTCGCGGTGGGTGAGCAGCTCGGCGTGGCGCCGGGCCATGGCAATGCGCTCGTCCACCGTGGGCGGCGCAGGCTCGGGCAGGCCCGCGAGCGCAGCCTGCACCTGGGAGAACAGCCACGGGTTGCCCTCGGCGCCCCGGGCGATCATCACGGCGTCGCAGCCGGTTTCCGCCGCCATGCGCACCGCGTCGGCGCCGCAGCGCACATCGCCGTTGCCCACCACGGGCACGCCCACCGCCTCCCGCACCCGGGCGATAACGCCCCAGTCGGCGGCGCCGCGGTACAACTGCTCGGCGAACCTCCCGTGTACGGTGACCCCATCGGCGCCAGCCTCTTCCATAGCCCGAGCGAAGGCTGGGGCCGTCTCATCGCCCTCGGCCCAGCCGCGGCGAAACTTCACCGTGACGGGATGCTCCACGGCTCCCTTCACGGACCGCACGATGGCAGCGGCCAGCTCGGGCTCCCGCATGAGGGCCGAGCCGTCCCCCTTCGACACGATCTTGCGCGCAGGGCAGCCCATGTTGATGTCCAGATAGGCTAGGCTCTCCCCCATCTCCTGCTCGATCCAGGCAGCCTGGGAGGCCATCACGTCCGGCTCGTGACCGAACAGCTGCACGGCCACCTGCTTCTCGCCGTCGGCCAGAGCCAGCAAATGGCGCGTCTTCTCGTTGGCGAAGGAGAGCCCCTTGGCCGACACCATCTCGGTGAAGGCCATGTCGGCGCCGGCCTCGCGGCACAAGGTGCGAAAGGCGATGTCGGTCACGCCGGCCATGGGGGCCAAAAGCACCCGGTACTTCCCGAACAGTCCGTCCATGGCCTACGCCTGCCCCGAGCGTAGGGAAGCGAGGAGCGCGCAAGGGGCGCCGACGGGGGCCGCTTCCCATACTGCGGTCGCACCGACGAGGGCCGCGTATATGCCGAACGCCTTTCCCATGGCAGCCTACAGGATGCCGAACAGCAGCAGGGCCGCCATGGCGAAAAGCCCGATGACGACGAGCAGGCACCCTACGCCGACCAGTCCCTTTGATGCGCCGGACATGGCCATGCGCTCGCGCTCCTCGGCGATCTTCTTCTCGTCGAAGGGGTCGTTGAGCCAGTCGTATTCCTCGTTCGTATTCTTCGCCATACCTTATACCTTGTGGACGCGTTCGAAATGCAGTGTAGAATAGCGAACAGTTTAACGGATGGCCGCCTGACGGCGGGCGAATACACGAGAAGAGGAGACAAACGTGAAAGTACTGCTCATCAACGGGAGCCCGCGCATGCAGGGCAACACCAACCGCGCGCTGGAGGAGGCCGCGGCGGCCCTCGAGGCCGAGGGCGTACAGACCGAGCTGGTCTGGATCGGCAACAAGGAGATCCGCGGGTGCATCGCCTGCGGCATCTGCGGGAAGAAGGGCGATAACCGCTGCGTGTTCGACAGCGACCCCTGCAACGGGCTCATCCAGAAGGCCGCTGCGGCCGACGGGCTCATCGTGGGGTCGCCGGTGTACTATGCCGGGGCGGCCGGCACGCTCATCGGGCTGCTCGACCGCATGTTCTACGCCGGCGGCTCGCTTCTGCGCTTCAAGCCCGCGGCCGGCATCGCCGTGGCGCGACGGGCCGGCACCATCGAGGCGGCTGACCAGATCAACAAGTACTTCCAGATCAACAACATGCCCGTGGTGCCGTCGAGCTACTGGAACATCGCCTTCGGCCGGGTGCCGGGAGACGTGGAGGGCGACGGCGAGGGCCTGCACACCATGCGCACCTTGGGTCGCAACATGGCCTGGATGCTGCGCTGCATCGAGGCCGGGCGCGAGGCCGGCGTCACCCCGCCCGAGATAGAGCCCAAGACCTGGACCCACTACGTGCGCGAGGACGTGCTGGAAGGCTAGGGCACTCGCGGCGCTCCGGGCAATCGCAAGGCGGCCTCGATCAGACGGCGGGGGCCGCCTTGCCCTGTGGGCGCCAAGGCTCACCGCTTCCCATCGAACGAGCGAGGCCGCCCCACGGGGCGGCCTCGCTGCTACTCGTCCACCTTCAGGATGGCCATGAAGGCTTCCTGGGGCACTTCCACGTTGCCGATGGCCTTCATGCGCTTCTTGCCGGCCTTCTGCTTCTCCAAGAGCTTGCGCTTGCGGGTGATGTCGCCGCCGTAGCACTTGGCCAGCACGTCCTTGCGCTTGGCCTTCACGGTCTGGCGCGCCAGCACCCGCCCGCCGATGGCCGCCTGGATAGGCACCTCGAACATCTGGCGCGGGATGATCTCCTTCAGCTTGTCGCAGAGCACGCGCCCGCGGTCGTAGGCCTTGTCCTTGTGCACGATGAACGACAGGGCGTCGATGGGCTTGCCCGACAGCAGGATGTCCAGCTTCACCAGCTCCGAGGGCTTGTAGCCGTCCATCTCGTAGTCGAGGGAGGCATAGCCCTTCGTGTTCGACTTCAGCTTGTCGAAGAAGTCCAGGATGAGCTCGGACAGGGGAATCTCCCAGAGCATCTCCACGGTAGTCTGGGACAGGTAGTTCATGGTGACGAAGTTGCCCCGCCGTCCCACGGCCAGGTCCATCACGGCGCCCACGTAGTCGGGCGGGATGAGGATCTTCGCCTTCAGGTAGGGCTCCTCTACGTGATCGATGGAGCCGGGGTCGGGCATCTCCTGGGGCGAGTGGAGCGAGACCATCTCGCCGCCCTTCAGGTACACATGGTACTCCACCGAGGGGGCCGTGGCCAAAAGGTCAAGCCCGAACTCGCGCTCCAGGCGCTCCTTGATGACCTCCATGTGCAGAAGGCCCAGAAATCCCACGCGGAAACCGAAGCCGAGGGCGTGGGAGGTCTCGGGCTCCCACACGAGGGCCGGGTCGTTCAGGGACAGCTTCTCCAGGGCCTCCTTCAAGGGCTCGTACTGGTCGCCGTCGATGGGGAACAGGCCCGTGAACACCATGGGCTTCGCCTCGCGGTAGCCGGGCAGCGGCGCGTTCACGCCGCCGGCGGCCAGGGTGATGGTGTCGCCCACCTTCACCTGGCTCACGTCTTTGAGGCCCGTGACCAAATAGCCCACCTCGCCCACGTAGAGCGCCTCCTCGGGCACCTCCTGGGGGTGGCGGGCGCCCACTTCCTCTACGAGGGTCTCGGTGCCCGTGGCCATCATGCGGATCTTGTCGCCCTTCTTGATGGAGCCGTCCACCACGCGGATGAGGGCCACCACGCCGCGGTAGGCGTCGAAGTAGCTGTCGAAGATGAGGGCGCGCAAGGGCGCCTCGCCGTTGCCCTCGGGTGCCGGGATGTTGTAGACCACGGCCTCCAAGAGGTCGTGGACGCCCACGCCGGTCTTGCCGCTGGCGAGCACCGCGTCGTCGGCGGGAATGGCCAGGCCGTCCTCGATCTCGGCCTTCACCCGCTCCGGCTCGGCGGCGGGCAGGTCGATCTTGTTGATGAGCGGGATGATCTCCAGATCGGCGTTCATGGCCAGCATGGCGTTGGCCACCGTTTGGGCCTCCACGCCCTGGGTGGCGTCCACCACGAGCACGGCCCCGTCGCAGGCGGCCAGGCTGCGGCTCACCTCGTAGGTGAAGTCCACATGGCCCGGGGTGTCGATGAGGTTCAGCTGGTAGGTCTCGCCGTCGTCGGCCGTGTAGCTCACGCGCACGGCCTGGCTCTTGATGGTGATGCCGCGCTCGCGCTCGATGTCCATGGAATCGAGCAGCTGGGCCTGCATGTCGCGCTTGGCCACGGTGCCCGTCAGCTCCAGGATGCGGTCCGAGAGCGTGGACTTGCCGTGGTCGATGTGCGCGATGATCGAGAAGTTGCGGATATGGGACAGTTCGTGGGTCATAATGGCTTTCTTATCGCGGTCGGTTCCTGCGTATGTGTGCGTCTCGCGAAGAATTGCCCCTCCCGGGCAGATTTCTTCACGGTGCTGATGCGAATCTTTGGTATTCTACCGCATTGTGTATCCAGCGATACGCACGCGCGGTGATTCCACCGCCAAATCTGCAGACGTGGCTGCGCTTGAGAGATTGCGATTGCTGGCGGCCTTCCGGGCTCAGGGCCCGGGGCTGAGAAAGCGGGCAAATCCCGCCGCTTTCCATTTCGCACGATGCCCGGGCGGGCTTTACCGCTGCGCGTTCGTGTCGTTGGATACCGCAAGGAAAAAGGATCTGAAACGACCGAACCAGAAAGGGCTAGCAATCATGGCTAACATCAAGTCCCAGAAGAAGCGCATCATCACCAACGAGAAGCGCCGCATGCGCAATCGCGCCGTCAAGAGCGAGCTGAAGACCGCGACCCGTCGCGTGAAGGACGCCGTGGCCGCCGGCGACGGCGCCGCCGCCTACGCCGCTGCCTGCGCCGCCTGCCGTCTGATGGACAAGGCCGCCTCCAAGGGCGTCATCCACAAGAACCAGGCCGCCAACCGCAAGAGCGGCATCATGGCCCTGGCCAACTCCGTGGCCACCGCCGAGGACAAGGCCGCTTACGTGAAGCCGGCGCCCAAGGCCCAGAAGACCGGCTCCAAGAAGGCCGCTGCCAAGGAGGCCCGCAAGGCCGCCATGGCCGAGGCTTCCGCCGAGAAGGCGAAGCGCCGCGAGAAGCAGCTGAAGGAGGAGGAGAAGGCCGCTGAGCGCAAGGCCAAGGAGGCCGAGGAAGCCGCCAAGGCCGAGGCTGAGGCCGCTGCCGCCGAGGCTGCCGAGGGCGAGGAGGCCCCGGCCGAGGACAGCGCCGAGTAACCCGCGCAGCCAGCCCAGATGCGAGAGGCACCGCCCTTCGGGGCGGTGCTTTTTTTGGCCCACCGCCCCCGCATCCCGAAGGGCGGCGTTAGCCCTGGATGCGAGTCAGAGCCAGGTTCTTGCGATCATAGGGCATGCGGAAGTAGTACTCGTCGCCGCAGATGCCCTGGAGGATGCGCCCCTGGCGCACAAGGTAGACGAGGTGGGCCAAGGTCTCTCCCATGGAGAAGAACTTCTGATCGAGGGGCCAGCTTCCCCAATCGGGATAACGCCATGTGGCCTGCTGTGAGATGGCGACGATGTCGTCGCAGCCGCCGCGGACCAACCCGTAGATCTCCTCAAGGCGCTCTTCATGATGGCGGAGCAGGAAAGCGACGCGCTCGGCGAGACCGGTGAAGGGCCGTCCGTGAGCCGGCAGGATGAGATCGACCTCAAGATCGGCCACCTTGCGCAGGCTGTCCATGAATTGGGCCAGGGCGTCGACGGCGGGAAACCACGAGGAGACAGCCGGCGTGATGCGCTCCAGCACATGGTCCCCCGCGATGAGGAGGCGCGCCCGGGGCTCGTAGAGGCAGATGTGCCATCGGTCGTGCCCCGGGGTCTCGATGACCCGAAAGGCGTAGGGACCCGCTTCGACGGTGTCTCCCTCGGCCAGGTAGGTGAAGGAGGGATAGGTTTCCAGGGGCAGCAGCTCGGCGGAGACGTGGAGCCGCGGGCCCTCGTCGGTGAAGGTCATCTCCCGCTGCTGCTCGAGGGTGGCCGCTTGGAGAAGCAGCGGGCCGTAGATCGCCTCCTCCAGGGCCATGAGGTTCTTCACTTCCTGGAAGGAATGGAGATGGGTCTGCACCGCCATACCGGAACGCCAGATGCGGTCGAGATTGCCCGTATGGTCGGGATGGGAGTGGGTGAGCACGATGCGCACGCCGTCCCAGGAGCGGCAGAGGGCCACGAGGGCGTCATCGAGAGCTCGCTCGCAGTCGGGGTGGTTGAAGCCCACGTCCACGATGACGGTCTCTCCCCCGCTTCCCAGTATGAAGTAGGAGTTGACAGCCTTGAGCGGATTGGCCGGCAGGGGCACTTTCACTAGATACAGATCGGGAAGCACCGCCACCGGCTCGCCGAAGCCGGCCCGCTGGTAGCGGTCGTCGAGGTCGGCGATCAGGGTATCGAGGTCGGGCACGGGGATGTTCCTATCGTCTCAAGGTGTCGACGAGCCAGCCGTAGAACACCTCATCGGGGTCGGCGCCGCTCTTCATGGCCCGCTCGGCATCGCGGGAGCTGACGAGAGCCGCCCGCAGCTCGGATGGCGAGAAGTTGCGGGCCCAGGCGCCATGGCTCTTCACGCGCCAGTCGGGCAGGTGCAGCAACTGTCCGACGGACGTGCCCCCGCGGCGGGCAGCCGATTGGGCCGCCATGAGCTCACGGATGCGCGTGGCGCACATAGCGATGAGGGCATGGGCCGAAGTGGACTCCATCTGGGAAAGCAGGGCGAGGCACTTCGCCAGGTTCCGCTCGGCGAAGGCGGCCGTGAAGTCCCAGGGCTTCACTTCCGAGGTGCGGGCCACCAGGCTGCGCACCTCCCGCTCGCCCACGGCATCGGTGCCGCTGTGGGCCAGGGCGATCTTCTTGAGCTCGCTGTCCAGATGCACGGTGTTCTCGCCCACGAGTTCCACCAGAGCGCCGGCGGCCCCCTCGGTAAGGACGATGCCGTGGCCGGTGGCCATGGCCCGCACCCGTTTGGGCATCTCCCAGCTCTTGGGCGGCGTGCAATCGATGACGGCCTTGGGGCCGAGGCCGGCGACGGCCTTGTACAGCCGCGTGTTCTTCGCCAGCTTCTCGGCCTCCAGGGCCAGCACTGTGGACTCGCTCGGCGCGGCCAGGTAGGAGACGAGCTCCTCGGAATCGGCCTTCTTGAGCTTCTCGGCATTGCGCACGTAGACGAGGCGCACCGGGCTCGCGAAGGGCATGGTGTTGCAGGCGGCGGCGATATCGGCGCCGGCCGCCGTCTCGCCGTCGAAGTCGTCGGCGTTGAAGGAGAGGTCCCCCAGGGCCGACAGGCGCTTTCGCAGGCGGGCGATGACCGCCTCGCGCTTGAGGGCATCCTCGCCGACGGCCAAGTAGGCCGCCAGCAGCTGGTTCTGTTCGCTTTCATTGCTCATGGCCCCATTGTACCCGAAGGCGGTGGGTCGGCGCCCTTCTGGGTCGTGACGGAGAGCTTCTCCATGGAGAATGCAATGGAGGCATCCCCCACCTCGTCGCTGCAGAGCACCTGCGCCCCGACCGCCGTCAGGGCATCGAGCACCTCCGGTGCCGGGTGCCCGTAGCGGTTGGACTGGCCCACCCCGACGAGAGCCACCGCCGGCGCGAGGCGGCGCGCCAGATTCTCGTCGAGGCTGCTACGGGAGCCGTGGTGGCCCACCTTCAGCACATCAACTCCTTCGGGCGGAAGCATCGCCGCCATGGCCTCCAGCTCCTCCGCCTCGGCATCGCCGCAGAAGAGCGCCGTCCAGTCGGCCTCCCCGTCCCCGTCGCCGTCCCACAGGCACAGGAAGCTGAGACTGTCGCCGTTGCCGCCCTCGTCATCGAAGGCATCCGGCCAGACCACTTCCAGCGTGAAGCGGCCGCAGCCCACGGCGTCGCCCACCGAGAGCCCCTCGATTCCCCCGGGATAGGCCTCTCCCTCGGCCTCGGCCACCAGCTCCGTGCAGTTCTCGCAGGGGCAGGAGAGCAGGTCGTCGGCCACGAGAAGGCCGCCCACGCGGGTCACATCGCCGAGAGCCTGGAGAGAGCCGCAGTGGTCGTCGTCGGCATGGGTTATGGCCACGCGGTCTATGCGATGGACGCCCTGGCGGGCGATGGCCTCCTTGAGCAGCCCGTCGCGATTGCCCGTATCGATGAGGAGCGTGGCTCCCTGGCTGCGCAGGAGGAAGGCGTCCCCCTGGCCCACATCCAGCATGACGATCTCGTCAGGGCCGGCAGCCAGGGCCGGGGACGCTGTCGCGGCCAGAAGGAGGGCGGCCAGCGCTCCCACGACCCCGCCGACGGCCCGTGCCCGCACCACGGGCCACCAGACCCACAGTCCCCCGACGAGGATCGTCGAGAGCGCGACCATGGGAAGCGCCTCGACATCGACGGGCAGGCAGCTGCCGGGCGCCCGGGCGAGCACGGCCACCACTGCCTCCAGGGGTCGCGCAGCTGCCACGGCGCATCCGACAGCCGCGGGGGCGAGCGCGGGCACCAGACACGCGAGCACCACTGCTGCGAAGCCCCCAGTGCAGGCCAGGGCGAACAGAGGGGCCGCCATCACGTTGGCCACGGGCGCGAGGAGCGGCACCTGGGAGAACAGGGCCGCTGCATAGGGCTGGGTGGCCAGGGCCGAGGCCACCGTGAGGACCACGGGCTCCACCACCAAAGAGCGGAGGCGCTTCCCGCGCCCTGCCGCGACCGAGGAGAGCAGCGGTGCGAGCAGCACGATCCCCAAGGTGGAGCCGGCCGACAGGGCAAAGGAGGCCGAGAGGGCGCAGGACGGATCGAGGCCCACGAAAACGACGAGACAGAGCCCGAGGGCGTTCAGGGCAGAGCTGCGCCGGTCGGCGACGAGGGCCAGCAGCGCCGTCGTGGCCATGACCGCCGCCCGCAGAGCCGACACCGGCATGCCGACGCATCCCACGTAGGCGGCGAGAAACAGGGCCGTGACTACGGCGGTGGCCCGGCGCCCGAGGCGCGCAAAACGCAGGAGCTGGGCCACGAACATGGTGACGAGGGACAAATGGGCCCCCGATACGGCCACGAGATGGGCGAGCCCTACGGTTTGGAACGGGGCGTAGCCGTCCGCAAGCTCCAGCGGGCCGCGATAGCCGCAGACGAGGGCCTGTACGAGGGCGCCCCCACGACCCCCGTGCTCCGCCACCGCCGCAATGGCCCGCTGGCGCAGGGTGCCCAAGGGAGGCGCCTCCCCTTCCCGTTCCCAAGCGGTTGACGAGATCGATCCTGCCAGGCCTCCATTCCAGAAGAAGTCGCGGGATTCCTCCGCCGGCTCGCGAAAGGAGCCCTCGACCCTAACCCGGTCCCCTTGGAGCAGCCCTGCGCCATCCTCAGGCAGGTACAGTCGCACCGGCACCACGACCCCCGAGCCGTCGCGGGCTCGCGCCTCGGCCTGCCAGCCGAAGTCCCCGGGCTTCGCGTCGGTTGTCAAGGTGCAGTGCCACAGGCCCGCGCCATCGCGAGCGGCGGCAGACCCCCCATGGAGCGTTGCCGCGCCCGCGCAGGAGGAGGCCGCGGCAACGAGCAGGGCCAGAAGCGCCACGGCCCCCAAGGGTGCCGTACCGCGCCGCAGCAAACATGCCGCCACGGCAACGGCCGCCGCGAGCGATGCGGTGCCACCAGCAACGAGCGCCTTCGTCGAAGCTCCCGCAAGCGCCGGCCATAGCAGGGCCGTGGCTCCCCACAAGACGAGGCCCGCAACCAGCAGCGGCGGCAGATGGGGCCGGGGCGGCCGAAGATCCTCCCCCATCATAGACAGATGCGATCTCGCAGAGCCTCGATCTTCTTGTCGCCAATGCCCGAGACGCGCTTGAGGTCCTCGGGCGAGGCGAAGGGACCGTGGGCCTCGCGCTCGGCGATGATCTTGGCCGCCGTGACCTCGCCGATGCCGTCGAGGGTCTCCAGCTCCGCTGCCGTAGCGGTGTTGACGTTGACTCGCTCATCGCCCGCAGCCGCCCCCTCTCCTCCTGCCGGTGAATCCGCGGCACCGGGCACATCGTCGGGGCCCGGTATGAGCACTTGCTGGCCATCGGTAAGTCCCTGGGCCAGGTTCACCCCGGACGAGCGCGCATCGCCGGTCATGCCGCCGGCAGCCTCTACGGCATCGACGACGCGACTGCCCTCCGGCAGGTAGTAGACACCGGGGGCGGCCACCTCCCCGTCCACATGGACGCACAGCATCGTCTCGGACCCTGCGCCGCCAAGGGACGCCTCCCCGCTCCGTGAATCTCCCTCGTTGCCGCCCTCAGCCTCTCGTTCCGCCGAGATCGTCTCCCCCTCTCCCGCCGCCGCCTCCGCCCCACTGGCGTCCTCCCCAACAACGGATCTCTCTTGCGCGGAGATCACCGCGACAACCTCGCCCGCAGCGGCGGGAGACGCCAGGGCGAGGACGGCCGAGGCAGCCACGACGCCCAGCACGACGACGATGCCGATGAGAATCGGCTTGCGCACAGCAGTGAGGTGGAGGCGGGCGCAGATGCCCACGGCTTGATCTTGGAAGGCCACGGTTTCTCCTTAGAACGACCGGCCCCACTCTACCAAGCGCAAACCGCACTTATGTCGCACCTTGACCGCACCTCGCTCCTGCCGCGCGCCGCCCCGGCGTCTCCTGAAATCCCGCGCTATTCGCCCCCAAGCCGTCCCCGAAGCCCGCCCCGCTCATCTCCGATGCACCCCGTAGCCTCGCGCTATTCGCCCCCGAGCCGTCCCCGCGCCTCTTCCTCCGTTCCGAAGCGTCTTCCTCACTGGGCAGCGAGCCCGGGGCCGCGTGACCCGAGCGGCGCCTTCCACAGTCGTCGGAAGTCGACCCCCGCCCCACGCAACAAGGGCGGCAGCCGCAGCTCCCGCCCTTGACATGACGCGATGGATGTCGAGGCCCCGGTCTAGCGGGCCCCGGTTTTCCTCGGCGGCCGGTAGGCCGGGCAGGCGTAGTCGCGGGGCTCGGCCGCATCGGCCAGGGCCTGCACCCATTCCCCCATCGGATAGGCGGCCTCGGCGGCCTCCACGTCGGCCAACTTCGCATGGGTCTCGGGGTTGCGCGGCATGAACAACGTGCAGCAGTCCGGCGCATCCATGGACGAGATCTCGAAGGTGCCCAGGCGCTGGGCCGCATCGATGATCTCCAGCTTGTCCGAGCCGATGAGGGGCCGCAGCACCGGCATGGCCACGGCGGCGTCGGTGGCGCGGATGTTGTCGAGGGTCTGGGAGGCCACCTGGCCCAGGCTCTCGCCCGTCACCAGGGCCCCGGCCCGTTCGCGCCGGGCGATCTCCTCGGCCACCTTGAACATGAGGCGGCGGTAGAGGATGACCCGCAGGCCCGGCGGACAGGCCAGGGATATCTCGCGCTGATAGTCGCCGAAGGGCACCACGTACACCCGGGCGATGCAGCCGGTGCGCTCGAGCACGCGGGCGATGTCGTCCACCAGAAACTCCGAGGCATCCGAGGTTTGGGGGCGCCCGGAGAAGTGCACGCCCACGCACACCGCGCCGCGCCGGGCCATGCGCCAAAGCGCCACGGGCGAGTCGATACCCGAGGACAGCAGGGCCACTACGGTTCCGGAGCTGCCCACGGGCAGGCCGCCGATGCCCCGGATGCTGCGGGCGTACACATAGGTGGAGCCCTCCACCACTTCCACGCCCACGGTAACGTCCTGGTCCTTCATCTGGACGTTCTTGGCGGGGAACTCCTCGCAGAGCACCGCGCCGATGTCGCGGTTCAGCTGCATGGAGTCGATGGGAAATGTGGTGTGATTGCGCCGGGCGCTCACCTTGAAGGTCTGGAAGGGCTCTGCCTCGGCCAGGGCGATGCAGGCCGCCCGGCCCATGGCCTCCATCTCCTGCTCGCACTTGAAGCCGCAGGACACCCGGGCCACGCCGGGCACGCCCAGAATGGCATCGGCGCACTCGTTGGCCACCTCCAAGGACGTGCCCTCCCTGAGGAACACGAGCAGCCGCCCGGAGATGCGATGGATGGTGACGATCGGGTACGCACCGAGAAGCGCCTCCAAGTTCTTCTGGAGGCGCTTCTCGAACACGCCGCGATTGCGCCCCTTCAGCCCGATTTCGTGGTAGTGCACGAGAATGATTCTCTGAAATTCCATCATGGCCCTCTGATATCTATTAATTAAGATTTTTGTAGCACGGGTTGGCGTAGTAAGTCAGCGAGAAGCCCCGTAACGCCCAAGGCTGACGCGAAAGACCGAGGAAGCGTACGGGGGTACGCGGCAAGGACTTGGAGCGTCAAGATTGGGCGTTACGGGGCTTCGCAGCGTCGGGTTAAAAACCATTAATTAATGGTTTTTAACATCAATGGACTCGGGGTCGTAGGATACCTCGCCGCGGGCCACCTCGTTGAAGGCCATGGACAGGGGCTTCGTGTCAGCGGCGCGGGCGATCTCCACGGCGGTCTGCAGCTGGATGGCGCGGTCGCGCTGGCCCCGCATCATGTCGTTGATGTCGTGGGCGCGCTTGGAGGCCAGGGCGCACAGCAGGAAGCGGTCGTTATCGGTGCGGTCCAGAAGGACGTCGATCTTCGGCTCGATGATGCTCATAGATGAAAATTCCTCTTACTTCTGCTCGGCGGTGTTGTTCACGTAAGCGACCAGTTGGGCGACGGCTTCGTCCAGATCGTCGTTTACCAGCCGTATATCATACTCCATTTTGTGGGAAAGCTCCACCAGAGCCGTCTCCATGCGCTTTCTCACCACATCATCGGCCTCGGTGCCGCGCCCCCGCAGACGCCGCTCCAGCTCTTCCAGCGACGGCGGCTCGATGAACACGAGGTGCGCCTCGGGCATCTTCTCCCTCACTTGAAGGGCGCCCTGCACCTCGATCTCCAAGATCACCTGCCTGCCCGCAGCCATCTCCCGCTGTACCGAGGCTAAGGGGGTGCCGTAGCAGTTGCCCGCGTACTCGGCCCATTCGAGAAAGCCGCCCTCGTCCGCGAGGGCGAGGAAGTCCTCCCGATCGAGAAAATAGTAGCTGACGCCCTCTTCCTCTCCGGGACGGGGGCGTCGCGTGGTGGCCGAAACGGAAACCCAGGTGTCGGGCACCTCCTCAAGCAGTCGCGTGACGAGGGTTCCCTTGCCGGCCCCCGAGGGGCCGCTGATGACGAAAAGGTTTCCGGTTCGCATGTATTCCCTTGCTACTGTGAACGGTGCTACTTCGTCAGACGGGCCAGCAGGGCCTCGCGCTGACGCTCGCCGATGCCGCGGATGCGGCGGCTCTCGGCGATCTGGAGCTCCCGCATGATGCGCTCGGCCTTGGCCTTGCCGTAGCCCGGCAGCGTCTCGATGAGGGTGGAGATCTTCATGCGACCCACGATGGGATCCTCGCGCATGGCGAGCACCTGAGCGACGGTGAGTTTGCCGGTCTTCAGCTCTTCACGAACCTCGGCGCGCTTGATCCGCGCGGCCTTTGCCTTCTCAAGAGCCTCGGCACGAGCTTCGGGGCTGAGTTGAGGGATAGCCATGATGTTGTTCTCCTTCCGGTTAGGGCTGCCGAAATCATACCACCCATTCATGACAAAACAACATGTAATTCACGCAGAACCCGTAAATGTGATGAAACCTTCAATGTATCAGCCAAAACGAGAAAGTTTTCTTTGGAGCAGGCTCCAGAAATCCTTGAAGCCCGCTCCAAAGAAGCGCCGCCGCGACCCGCGACGGCGGCGAAACTCCTAGGCCAATTCCGTCGCAATGGCCTCGAAGGCGGCCACCGGGTCGGCGGCCTCGGTGATGGGCCGGCCCACCACGATGTGCGACGCCCCATTGGCGAAGGCCTGGGCCGGGGTGGCCACGCGGCTCTGGTCGCCCAGGGAGGCGCCGGCCGGGCGCACGCCGGGGGTGACGATGAACCCGTCGGGGCCCAAGATCTCCCGCAAGACGCTCGCCTCTTGGGGCGAGGCCACCACGCCGGAGATGCCCGCCTGCTTGGCCTGGGCCGCCAGGGCCGCCACCTGCTCGGGCAGAGGCCGCGTGACGCCCGTGGCCGCCAGGGTGGCCGCGTCCATGGAGGTGAGCACGGTGATGCCCAGGGTGGCGGGCACCTCCCCGCCCCACTCGGCCGCGCCGGCCGCCGCCCCGCGCTGGGCCGCCTCCATCATGGGGATGCCGCCCACGGTGTGCATGGTGATCATGTCGGCTCCGCTGGCCGCCGCCGAGCGAGCGGCCCCTTCCACCTGGTGCGGGATGTCGTGGAACTTCAGATCGAGGAACACGTTGAAACCGCGGCGCTTGAACATCTTCACGATGGCGGGCCCCTCGGCGTAGTACAGCGTCATGCCGATCTTGAGCCACTGCGCGTGGCCCTGAAGCTTGTCGGCCAGCGCGATGGCCTCCCAGGCGTCGCAGTCGAGGGCCACGATGACGCGGTCGCGGGCGGGAATGGAATCGAAGGAGGTTAGCACGTGAGGGCTCCAATCAGCTCGTTGACGTCGGCGACGCCCTGTTCCTCGCAGTAGTCGATGACACCGTCGATGACATCCACGGTGGCGGTGGGGTTCACGAAGTTCGCGGTGCCCACGGCCACGGCGGTGGCACCGGCCAGCATGAACTCCACGGCGTCCTCGCCAGTGGAGATGCCGCCCATGCCGAGCACCGGCACTTTCACGGCCTGGGCCACCTGCCACACCATGCGCAGGGCCACGGGCTTTACCGCCGGGCCCGAGAAGCCGCCCACCACCCGGGCCAGCTTCGGCGTGCGGGTGCGCGCGTCGATGGCCATGCCCAAAAGCGTGTTGATGAGCGAGATGGCGTCGGCCCCGGCCGCCTCGGCGGCGCGGGCGATCTCGGCCACGTCGGTGACGTTGGGGGTGAGCTTCACGATGAGCGGGCGCTTCGTGGCGGCCCGGCACATGGAGACGACCTTCTCCACGGAAGGCCCGTGACAGCCCATGGTCATGCCGCCGGCGTCCACGTTCGGGCACGAGATGTTCACCTCGTAGGCGGCCACGGGAGCCTCTTCCAGGGCTTCGATGACGGCCACGTACTCGTCGAAGGAATGCCCCGACACGTTCACCATGGCCGTGGCGCCGATGGAAGCGAGCCAGGGCAGCTCCACCTCCTTCAGGTGCGCGACCCCGGGGTTCTGCAGCCCGATGGAGTTCAGCATACCCGAAGCGGTCTCGGCGATGCGGGGGCTCGCGTTGCCCTCCCAGCCGTTCAGCGACACGCCCTTGGTGGTAACGGCGCCCAGGGCCGCCACGTCCACGAAGTCGTGGTACTCGCGTCCGGCGCCGAAGGTGCCCGAGGCGGTGGTGACCGGGTTTTTCATGGCCAGGCCGCCGAGGTTCACGGCCAGCTTGACCGATGTCTCTTTGGGGGAACGCTGCATTACCACACCACCTCGCTCGCGGGGAACACCGGGCCGTCCACGCAGGCGCGGCGCTTGCCGGCCACCGTGTCGACCACGCAGGACAAACACGCCCCCACACCGCAGGCCATGCGGCGCTCGAGGGACACCTCGCAGAACACGCCCGCATCGGCGGCCATGGCGGCCACGATGCGCATGAGGGGCTCCGGCCCGCAGCAGGCCACGTAATCGTAGGGCTCGCCGGCCGCCTCGGCCGCAGTCAGTGCCTCTTCCACGAGCGGTGTGCAGAAGCCGGCGCGCCCGAAAGTGCCGTCGTCGGTGGAGCAGGCCGGCTCGCAGCCGAGAGCGGCCCCGTAGCGTTCGCGGGCCACGAGGGCATCGATGGTGGAGGCGCCGAGCACGGCCGTCACCTCCGCACCGGACGCCTTGAGTTCTTCCACGAGCGGGTACAGAGGCGCGCTTCCCACGCCGCCGGCCACGACGAGCGCCCGCTTGCAGCCCGCGGGAGGCTGCCAGCCGCGGCCGATGGCACCGATGAGCTCCACCGCATCGCCGGGGACGAGCGCGGTCATGCGGTCGGTGCCGAAGCCGAGCACCTGGTACATCATGTCCACGGTGCCCGCTTCCGCATCGGTCGCGTAGATGCCCAAAGGCCGGCGCAGGATATGGTCGTCCATGCCGGGCACGCGCACGTGCACGAACTGCCCCGGCCGCGCCGCCGCCGCGATCTCGGGCGCGACCACGGTCATGAGCCAGATGTTGCACCCCGCTTCCTCGTTCACCAGAATGGGGGCGTTCTCGTTGCAAAGCGCCATAGGCTCTCCCGTCGTATCGCGTCCGTCAAAACGTTGGATGACATTCTAGCGCATAACGGCCGCGCGCCTACCCCGCCATCGCTTGGAGGCTGGCCCCGAATCGGCTCTCGTGTCGGCACAGGCGGCGATTTGGGGCCGGAAGCAACCCCCGCAACACGCAGAATGGCCCCGAAGCGAAGGACGTGTCGCCACATCCGCCGATTCGGGGCCGGAAAGTCGGGAAGCGGGGCCGACGGCGCTACTTCTTCGTCTTCACTGCCTTGGCCTTCGACCAGGCGGAGTAGTAGTACGTGCCTCCCGCCTTCTATGCATTTGCGCAAAAGCAACCGGCCTTGGAGCCAGATTCAGCGGCACTGGCGAGCCAAGCAGCGTCGGCCCGGCGGCCGTCGGGGAAGACGGCTCGTCGCTGCGGTTTTCCGCGAAAGCCCCGATCACCCGCTGCGGCGAACATCGCGGCTGCGACGCCTAGCGGGCCAACCGGTAGCTCACGAGGCTGGGGCGGCCGGTCCAGGGGTCGGGCTCGATGAGGGCATCCAGGCCGAACACCTCGCGCAGCATGGCCGGGGTCATGACCTCCTCGGGCGTGCCGGCCCCGCGGATGGAGCCGTCCTTCAGCGCGATCATCCAATCGGCGAAGCGGGCGGCCAGGTTCAGCTCGTGGATCACCAGCGCGATGGTCTTGCCCTGCTCCTCGTTCAGCGAGCGCAACAGTTCCAGCACTTCCAGCTGATGGGCCATGTCCAGGTAGGTCGTGGGCTCGTCCAGCAGGATGAGGTCGGTGTCCTGGGCAAGGGCCATGGCGATCCAGGCCCGCTGGCGCTGGCCGCCGGACAGGGCATCCAGGGCGCGGCCGCTGAAATCGTCCAGGTGCGTGATGGCCAGGGCCCAGGCGATGATCTCGCGGTCGCGGGTCGAAAGGCGCCCGAAGCCCCTCTGGTGCGGATAGCGGCCGAGCGCCACCAGCTCTCCCACGGTCAGGCCGCCCGGGGCCTCGGGGGCCTGGGGCAGCAGCGCCATCTTGCGGGCCACCTCGGCCGTGGGCATCTCGGCGATGGCCCGGCCGTCCAGATACACCGCGCCGGCCGCCAGGGGCATGGTGCGGGAAAGGGCCTTCAAAAGCGTCGATTTCCCACAGCCGTTCGGGCCGATGATGGCGGTGACCTCGCCGACGGGCACGGCCACGTCCATGGGCTCGATGATGAGGCGGTCCCCGTAGCCCACGGCCACCCCCTCGCCCCGCAGGGCCGCATCGGCGAACCGCTCGCAGGTGCGGTCGCAGGTCTCGCAGAAGGCAGTTTTCTCGTTGTCCGGTGCCATCGACGGCGATGGCGTCGCAGTCGGCTCCACAGCACTCCCCTCTCTAGGATCTGGCTAGCAAGTACAGAAAATACGGGGCGCCAATGACCGCCGCCACGATGCCCACCGGAATCTCGTTGGGCGCGAGCAGCGTGCGCGAGACGATGTCGGCGATAAGCATGAGGGTGGCCCCCACGAGCACGCTGGCCGGCACGAGCACGCGGAAGGAGGGCCCCACCAGGCGCCGGGCCACATGGGGGCAGACAAGCCCCACGAAGGTGAGGCCGCCGCCCACCGCGCAGCAGAGCCCCGAGGCCCCCACAGCCACGGCCGTAAGCGCTGCCGTGGCCCGGGGCACGTTCGCTCCCAGCCCCGTAGCGGCCGCGGTGCCCAGCCCCAGCACGTCCAGGGTGCGGGCCTGATAGAGGGCCAGTGCCGTCAGCACCCCGAGGCCCACGGCCAGAATGGGGATGTTCTCCCAGGTGGCTCCCCAGATGTTGCCGGCGATCCAATTCTGCACGAAGGCGTAGTCCCCATCGGGCAGCGACAGCATGAGCAGCGAGGTGGCACTGGAGAGCCCCGTGGCCAGGGCCACGCCGATCAGCAGCAGCCGCCGCGGGCTGGAGGCGCCGCGCACCACCGACAGCCGCCAGCCTGCGGCGGCCACGGCCGCCGAGCCGGCGAAGGCGAGCAGGGGCAGGGCCACCGTGCTCGGAACGAGGCCCGCGGGCACGAACACGATGAAGGCGGCCACGAACAGCCCGGCCCCGGCGTTGATGCCGAGTACGCCCGGATCGGCCATGTCGTTGCGCGACACCCCCTGCAGAAGGCAGCCGGCCAAAGAGAGTCCCGCGCCCACGAGCAGGGTCGTGAGCACCCGGGGCAGGCGCAGCTCCACCAGGGTGTAGGCCAGGCTCGCCGGGGCTGTGCCACGGGCGATCTGCCCCAATTCGTCCAAGGAGATGCTGCGATAGCCGGCATTGATGTCGGCCCAGAGCGCGAGTGCGGCCGCCAGGGCCAGAAGGGCGATCATCGCCGCGCCGCGATGGCGCCTCAGCGTCTCAGTCAAGGCCCGTCGCCTCCCTTCGGGCGCACCAGATGAAGAAGGGCACGCCCACGATGGCGAAGATGATGCCGATGGGCACCTCGCTCGGGGCGATGAGGGTGCGGGCCGCCGCGTCGGCCAGGAGCATGAAGGTCGATCCCGCCACAAGGGAGGCGGGGATGACGGCCCGGTAGTCGGCCCCCACGAAGCGCCGCACGATGTGGGGCACCATAAGACCCACGAAGGCCACGGGGCCCGCTAGGGCCACAGCGGCCCCGGCCAGCACGAGAACGACCGCCAGGCACAGCGCCCGGGACTTCCCCACGGCCACGCCGAGACCGGCCGCCGCCTCATCGCCAAGGGACAGCACGCTCACCCGCCGGGCCAGCGCGCAGGCCGCGGCCAGGGCCCCCACGATGAAGGGAGCCGTCATGGCAAGGGTGTCGGCGCGGATGCCGGCCACCCCGCCGGCCGTCCAGAAGGTGAGCGCGTAGCCGATGTTGAAGAAGATGGCCACGCCCTGGGCCAGCGCCGTGAGGAAGAGCCCCACAGCACAGCCGGCCAGCACCAAGAGCACCGGGTCCATATTGCGCCGCCGGAAGCTCACGGCCCCGAACACTGCGGCCAGGGCGAGGGCGGCGCCGGCAAATGAGCAGGCCACCACCCCCGCGAAGCTCATGCCCGGAAGCAGCGCCAGGCACAGTGCCAAAGCGAAGGCGGCGCCGGCGTTGATGCCGAGCAGGCCCGAATCGGCCAGCGGGTTGCGCGTGACCCCCTGCATGATGGCACCGGCCACGGCGAAGGCGGCGCCCACGAGGATGCACCCCAGGGTGCGGGGCCCGCGCAGCTCGAGCACGGCCACGTGCTCCTGGTTCGCCATGTCCGGCGCCACGAGCGCGCCGATCACCTGGTCGGGCGCGATGGGGGTGCTGCCGACGAACAGCGACAGCCCGGCCGCCAGGGCCACGGCCGCGATGCCGGCGAGCAGGAACACCGATGTTCTCAGGCGCGACAAGGAACCGCTCCCCTAGGCCGCCGCATCCGCATGGGCGCGGAAGAAGTCCGTGAACGCCTGCAGCTGGTTAGTCAGCGTGATGGGGTCGCGGTGCATGAAAGCCACCTGCTCGTAGGGCATCACGAGGCCGTTCTTGACAGCCGGCAGGTTCTTCCACAGCTGGGAATCGTCCACATAGGCCGCATCGGCCCCGTCCAGCACGCCATAGCAGATGAAGTCGCCGGCATAGTCGGGCAGCGCCTCCACCGCGATCACCTTATAGGCCTCGTCTCCATCCACCATGGGGCCCTGGATGGCCTCAGGCGCCTTCAGCCCCCACATATCGTAGAGAATGGAACCGCCGCGGGCGAAGTGGCTGCCCATGGTGTAGATCTCCTGGGGCCATACTTCCAGGATGGACACGGTGCGGTCTCCCACGATGCCCGCGATCTCGTCCTTCACCGTGGCCACCTTGTCGTTGAACTCGCTGATGTAGGCCTCGGCCGCCTCGGCCTTGTTCACGAGCCCCGCGATGTAGCGGAACAGATCCTCGTCGGAGCGGGTGCCGTCGGCGATGTAGACCGTCGGCGCGATCTTGGCGTACTTGTCGTAGTCGGCCTCGGTGATGGTGACGATGAGGTCGGGCTGCTTCTCGGCGATCATCTCCAGGGAGGTCTCGGCCGACGTGGTGTTCAGCGCCTCGATGCCGTCGCACAGCCCCGCCAGGAAGGGGTTGTTCAGCGCATAGGGGCTCGCGATGACCGGCTTTGCGTCCACGGCCAGAAACTCGCCGAGATAGTAGTCGGTCACAATGGTCTGGGGGTTCGCGGGAATCTCCACCGGCCCCTTGTCGGTATCCACGGTGCGCATGCCCGAGCCGGAGGCGGCGGCGCCGGCGTCGCTGGCCGTGCCGGTGTCACCGGAGCCGGAGGCAGTGCCGGTCGCACTCGAGGCGCAGCCCCCGAGCACGGGGGTCAGTGCGGCAATGCCGAGGAAGGCGGCGAAGGTGCGGCGGGAAAGAGGGGCCATGGTCAGTTCCTTTCTCTTTGTTGACGAAATAAGTTAGCTTTAGAAAACTTACGGCGGGAGATGTTAGCATAGGTTTACTTGCTTCGCTCAACTCCGGAGAAAACCTCCACAAGCGCCGATGCATCCCATTGTAGGAGAGCCTTCCCGCACCGAAACGACCCGATCACCCACACGTTTTCTCCCTGAGGCCCTTTCGTATAGAAAGAGAGAAGCCGTCCGCCCCGCAGCCCTTGCTGCCCCCATAGAAAAGACCCCCTTCGCTGAAGGGGGTCTCGCACGAGCACTGATATCGAAAGCCGGGGCTACTCGACGATGGCGCCGTCCTCCATGGTGGCCCAGCCGCCCACATAGACGTCGGTGGCGCGGCCCACAAGCTCGGCGCCGATGAAGCCGGAGTTGTTGGCCTTGGAACAGAAGTCCTCCACCTCCACGGTCCAGACGGCCTCCGGATCGATGACCGTGAGGTCGGCGGTGCTGCCGGCCTCAATCTTCACCGGCTCCTGGCGCAGGATGGCGCGCGGGGCCACGGCCATGGCCTCGACCATGCGGCCGTAGTCGATGACGCCGGCGCGCACGAGGTGCGTGAGCACGAGGCCGAGGGAGGTCTCCAGGCCGGTCATGCCGAAGGGCGCCAGCTCGAACTCGCGGTCCTTCTCCCAATCGGTGTGGGGGGCGTGATCGGTCACGATGGCGTCGATCACACCGTTCTTCAGCCCCTCCACCAGGGCGGCGGCGTCCTCGGCGGCGCGCAGGGGCGGGTTCACCTTCAGCGAGGTCTGGTACTCGGCGGTGATGGCGTCCTCGGTGAGGAACATATGGTGCGGGGTCACCTCGCAGGTCACGGGCAGCCCCTCGGCCTTGGCGGCGGCCACCAGATCGAGCCCGCGCTTGGTGGTGATGTGCTGGATGTGCAGGGGGCACCCGGTCAGGCGGCAGAGCGCGATGTCGCGGGCGATCTCCAGCTCCTCGCCCTCGGCCGGCCAGCCCACCATGCCCAGGCGCGTGGAAGCCACACCCTCGTTCACCTGGCCGTCGGCCACGAGCGAGTCGTCCTGGCAGTGCACCATGATGGCGGTGTCGAACTGGCGGGCGTAGTCCATGACGCGGCGCATCATGCCCGCGTCCTGGATGCCGTGGCCGTCGTCGGTGAACACCGGGGCGCCGTGGGCGTACATGTCGCCCATGTCGGCGAGCACCTCGCCCTTGAGATTCTTCGAGCAGGCGCCCGACGGGATGACGCGGCACTTCCCCACCGCGGCGGCGCGGGCCTTCACGTATTCCACGGCCACGGCGTCATCGATGACCGGGTCGGTGTTGGGCATGGTGCACACGGCGGTAAAGCCGCCATGGGCCGCGGCGCGGGAGCCGGAGGCGATGTCCTCTTTCTGCTCCTGGCCCGGATCGCGGAAGTGCACGTGCATGTCCACGAGGCCCGGGGTGACGATCTTGCCGGCGAGATCGCGCTCGACGCCCTTCTCCATGGAAAGGTTCGTGCCCACCTCGACGATCTTGCCGTCGCGGATGAGGATGTCGGCCACGTCGTCCAGGCCGATCTGCGGGTCGATCAGACGGGCGTTCTTAAGCATCAATGCCATCGTTGCTACCTCCTAGGAGCAGGTACAGGGCGGCCATGCGCACAAGGACGCCGGCGTAGACTTGGTCGAGGATGATGGAGCGCTTGGGGTGGTCGGCCATGAAGCTGTCCAACTCCACGCCGCGGTTGATGGGGCCCGGGTGGCACACGCAGGCATCGGGCTTCAGCAGCTTGTCGCGCTCCTTGGTCAGGCCATAGAGCAGATTGTACTCACGCAGGTTCGGGTAGGGCGCGCCCTCGAAGCGCTCGCGCTGGATGCGCAGCATGTACACCACGTCCAGCTCGGGCAGGGCCTCGTCGAGGTTGCTCGTCACATGGTCGGCGCCCAGGATGTCGGGGCGCGCGGGCAAAAGCGTGGGCGGGGCGATGACCGTCACCTCGCAGCCCATGATCTTCAGCGCCGGGATGAGCGAGCCGCACACGCGGGAGTGGGCGATGTCGCCCACGACACCGACGTGCAGGCCGGCGAGGTCGCCTTTCTCCTCCCAGATGGAGTACAGATCGAGCAGGGCCTGGGTGGGATGCTGGTGCTTGCCGTCGCCGGCGTCGATGACCGACACGCCGGACACGTCGGCGATCTTGCGGGGCACGCCGGCCCAGCGGTCGCGCACCACGATGCAGTCGATCTTGTAGGAGCACAGCGTCTTCACGGTGTCCACGAGGCTCTCGCCCTTCACCGTGGCCGTGGAGGATCCGCCGAAGTTCAGGGAGTCGGCACTCAGGCGCTTCTCGGCGATCTCGAAGGAGGAGCGGGTGCGGGTGGACGGCTCGTTGAACATGTTCACCACGGTGAAGCCCTTGAGCGTCGGCACCTTCTTGATGCGGCGCTCGTTGACCTGCTTGAAGTTCTTGGCCGTCTCCAGGATGGTCATGATATCGTCGGCGGAATACTCCGTGATGTCGATGAGATGCTTGTGGTTGAAGGCCATGGCCCTACTCACCCCCGTTGTTCTTGATCGGCGCGGAACCGGCGCGCTTGCCCGGCTCGATTTCCAGGATCTCCACGGCGGAGATGCCGTCCACTTCCTCGAGGAACAGACGCACGTTCTCGTCGGAGGCGGAGGGCACGTTCTTGCCCACGAAATCGGCGCGGATGGGCAGCTCGCGGTGGCCGCGGTCCACGAGCACCGCCAGCTGCACGGCGGCCGGACGGCCGATGTCCATGAGGGCGTCGAGCGCCGCGCGGATGGTGCGCCCGGTGTAGAGCACGTCGTCTACGAGCACGACGGTCTTGCCGTCGATGTCGAAGGGGATGTCGGTGGAATGGACCTCCGGGGCGAAATGAGTCGCGAAGTCGTCGCGGTAGAAGCTGATGTCCAGCTTGCCGAGGGGCACATCCACCCCCTCGATCTCCTGAATCTTGTGGGCGAGCATCTTGGCGAGAAGATCGCCGCGGGTCACGATGCCCACGAGCGCCAGGTTCTCAGCCCCCTTGTTGGCCTCGAGGATCTGGTGCGCGATGCGCGTCACCGCCCTCTCGATCTCGTCTGCATCCATGCAGACGGACTTGACCAAGCTTGCGTCGTTCATACACACTCCCTTCTCAGGTTCAGTGCGTACAGACGAAACCCGAAAGCGCGTCCGAGTTTCCCGCGCTTCCGCTGCCGCCGGCGGGCAATAAAAAAGCCCGTCGGACGACGAGGCTCACTGAGTGCGCTTATGTTCGCGACGCTTGCCAGTCGCGCCCCCGCGCACGGGGTGTACCTTGTCGGCCTCTCTGTACCGCATTTAAAGGACGGTTGCACCATACACCCCGAAAAGATGATTTGCAAGCACTGATTTAGTTTTCTCCCAAAGAAAAGGGTGAGAGGAGGATGTAATCGAGAATGGCCGAGAAGAGAGGAGGCACCTAAATAAAATAAAGAATACGATGCGAGGTTCGCCCAAGGAAGTCAGCGAGGCTCCGACAGGTGCCTGCAATTGCCTTGAAGCGCGGCCGAGCGGCCTTCGCGCCGTGAGGGAAAGCGCTGAATGGCAAGGGCAGGTGCCTGTCGGAGCCGCAGCATCGGCAATTCCGTTCGCTCCGTCAGGACGAACGGAATTTCATTAGTAGTTCTCGGCCTTGATCTTGAAGTGGCCGCGCGGATGGGCGCACACGGGGCACTTCTCGGGAGGTTCGGTGCCGATCTCGATGTGGCCGCACACGGTGCACACCCACACCTTCACCTCCTTGCGGCGGAACACCTCGCCGTTCTCGATGCGCTCGATGAGCAGATCGAAGCGGTCCTGGTGGCTCTTCTCGATGGCGGCCAGGCCCTCGAAGAAGTCGGCCAGCTCGGCGAAGCCCTCCTCGCGGGCCGTCTTGGCGAAGCCGGTGTACACCTTCACCTCGGCGTCCTCGTCGTCCTGGGCATCCTTCAGATTCTGCAGCGTATCGGGCACGGCCCCGTCATGCAGCTTCTTGAAGTGCAGCTTGGCATGGTGCAGCTCGTTGCCCGCCGTCTCGTTGAAGATCTCGGAGATCTGGGTATAGCCGTCCTTGGCCGCCTGCTGGGCGTAGAAGGTATACTCGGCGTAGGCCACCGCCTCCTGGGACAGGGCCGTTTCCAAGTTTTTCCATGTCTGGGACTTCTCTAGCTCCATGATCCGCTCCTTTCGCCTGTGTCGCCGCTTACCGTGGGCGGCTCGCGATCACAGACCCATAGTGAACCGCCCGCGCGCGAACGCGGTGGCGAAACCATGAGCGGACACATAACCGTAACCGTCTTTTGGGCAAAACGAAAGAAGGCCGTCCGAAGACGGCCTTCCTCCCACTTTCCCCGTGGCGAAGGGAGAAGTTACTTGTTCATCGACTCCAGCTCCTTGACAAGCTTCTTGTCGTCGGCAGCGGAGATCCAACCCTCGGGGATCTCGGCGTCGTTGTGGCAGCTGGAGCAGTAGTTCACCGACGCGCGATGGGCCTTGTGGCAGTCGCCGCAGGCAACCTCGCCATGCTGCGGCACGTGGGGGTTGCGAGCCATGCCCTCGGTGGCCTTGATCAGGTCGTCGCGGGTCATGTTGTGGCAGCCCTCGTTCAGGCAGAACTGATCGGGCTCGATGCCGCGGGCGGCCACGAGATCCTCAAGGGACTTCTCGGGCACCACGTGCATGCCGGCCTGAGTCGCCATAACCTCGTAGTTGCCAGTCACCCAGCTGATACCCTCGCCGATCTGCTCGGACAGGGTGGGCACATGGCAGCCCATGCAGGTGATGTCGGAAGACTCATCGGCACGGTGCACGGCGGCCAGCATACCGCTGGCGGTCTCGAGCTCGTTGCCCCACTTGTCAGTGGCGGGCTCGCCCGGGGTAGCCTCGTAGGTCGGCAGATAGGGATCCATCGGCGTATGGCAGATGGCGTTGCAGAAGCTCGGCTGCTCATGCCACACCCAGAAGCCGGCACCGGCTACGACCAGCACAGCCACGACAACGCCGACCACGATGGGCCACTTCTTGCGCGCCTTCTTGGCAGCCGGCGCAGCCTCGGTCTCCTCTACCGCGGCGACCTCGGCGGTCTTCTCTTCTTCGGACATACTCCATCCTTCCAGTTGGGGATTTCGAGGCGCGGATGCGCCTCCCTCGTGCGAAGCGAGCAGATCTGCCCTCCCCAGCCGATCAGAACCTCGAGGAACGAGGACACACGGCTCGCCACGCGCACAGCGTCATCGACCCTGGGGGTTTCGCTTCATCGCTCATAATACCCGAAATCCCTACTTCTTGACAACGCCGTTTCAGGCTATTTTTGCCGATAAGCGCCCGATTATGGCAAGGGCGCCCCGCAAGGCGCCCTCTTCAACCGTTCGTTGCCAAATACCGACCGCAGCCCGCGGCGTGACTATTCCTCGATGCCGTCGTTGGTGCGGATGAGCTTGCGCTTGATCTTGCCGCCGATGGTCTTGGGCAGCTCGTCGACGTACTCGATGATGCGCGGGTACTTGTAGGGCGCCGTGGTCTTCTTCACGTGCTC
Source organism: Adlercreutzia muris (assembly GCF_041223505.1). Classification (NCBI taxonomy): domain Bacteria; kingdom Bacillati; phylum Actinomycetota; class Coriobacteriia; order Eggerthellales; family Eggerthellaceae; genus Adlercreutzia; species Adlercreutzia muris. The sequence goes on along the minus strand of NZ_JBCLQK010000010.1, from coordinate 51,324 downwards.
CTGCAGCTCGCGGGTGAGCGCATCGGTGCCCTCGTAGCCCCGGGCCAGCACTACCGTGGCCTTCACCACCTTGCCGCGGATGGGATCGGGCGCGGCCGTGACGGCGCATTCCACCACCGCCGGATGCTCCACGAGCGCGCTTTCCACCTCGAAGGGGCCGATGCGGTAGCCGGAGCACTTGATGACATCGTCGTTGCGGCCCACGAAGAAGCAGTAGCCGTCCGAGTCGCGCCAGGCCATGTCGTGGAGGTTGTAGTACTCCCCGCCCACGGCCTCGGCGGTCTTCTCGGGGTTGCCGTAGTAGCCGACGAACAGGCCCGGCGGGTAGGCCTCCTTCAGGCCCGTCACGCAGATGGCGCCCTCCTCGCCGTCCTCCACCTCGCGCCCCCCGTCGTCCAGCAGCTTCACGTTCAGAAGCGGAGAGGGCTTGCCCATGGAGCCGGGGCGCGGCTCCACCCAGGGGAAGGTGGCCAGGAGCACCGGCCCTTCGGTCTGGCCGAAGCCCTCGCGGATCTTCTTGCCCGTGAGACGCTCCCACTGGATGGTCACCTCGGCGTTCAAAGGCTCGCCAGCCGTGGCGAAGTTCTCCACGCTGGACAGATCGTAGGCGGCCACGTCCTCCTGGAGCATGAAGCGGTACATGGTGGGCGGCGCGCAGAAGGTGGTGAGCTTGTAGTCCTGGATCTTCTGCAGCAGCTTGGCGGGCACAAACTTGTCCATGTCGTAGGCGAAGATGGTCGCGCCGCAGATCCACTGGCCGTAGATCTTGCCCCAGCCGAACTTGGCCCAGCCCGAGTCGGTCACCGACATGTGCAGCTTGTCCTCGCGCACCTGCTGCCAGTACTTCGCCGTGATGATGTGGCCGAGCGGGTGGGCGAAGTTGTGCTCGACGGCCTTGGGGTTGCCCGTGGTGCCGCTCGTGAAGTACATGAGCATGATGTCCTGGGAGGTGACGGCCGCCTCGCCGGCCGGCCGCTCGAAGGTGTCGGGGAACCCGGCGATGAGGTCGTCGAAGTCGACCCAGCCCTCGCGGCTGCCGTCCACGATGAACTTCTCGCGCACCGTGGGGCAGTCGGGCATGGCCTGTTCCACCTGGGTGCACACGTAGTCGTCGTTCACCGCCACGATGGCGCGCACGTCGGCGCTGTTGGCGCGGTACACCACGTCCTTGCGCGTGAGCTGCAGGGACGCGGGGATGATGGTGGCGCCCAGCTTGCACAGGGCCACCGCGCACACCCAGTACTCCCAGCGCCGCCGCAGGATGCACATCACCACATCACCCTTGCCGATGCCCATGTCGGCGAAGGCGTTGGCGGCCTGGTTCGAGAGGTGCTTGATATCGGTGAAGGTGAAGGTGCGCTCCTCGCCGGCATCGTTGCACCACAGAAGCGCGCGCTTCTCCGGCTCCACGCGGGCCCACTCGTCCACCACGTCGAAGCCGAAGTTGAAGGCCTCGGGAACCTCGATGCGGAAGTTCTCCGCGAAGTCCTCGTAGGAGTCGAACTCGATACGGGGGCAGTATTTCTTCAGAACATGATCCATGGTTGATTGCTTCTCTCTGTTCTCCTGTGGTCGTCCGCGCTGCTCTTCCGGGACAAGACTACTCGGCGATGATGGTGATGAAGGTGGCCGGCGCATCGCCGTTGCAGCGCTGGCCGTGGGGGTAGTTCGGGTTGAAGTAGATGGAGTCGCCGGCGTTCAGCACGATCTCGCGATCCTGGAACACGAGCGTGATGGAGCCATCTACCACGTAGTTGAACTCCTGGCCGCCATGGCTCACCAGCTCGGCGTCGTCGTCGGCCGGATCGAGCACCACGCGTAGGGGCTGCATGATCTTGCGGGCGTAGCGCCAGGCCAGATCCTCGTACTGGTAACCCGGGAAGCGGTCCACGTCGATTCCCTCGCCGTTGCGCACCACATGGTAGGTGTCGAGCTTCGGCGCCGTGCCCGTGAGGATCTCGGCGAGATCGACGTTGAACTTCGTGGCCATGTGGTAGATGGCCGAGATGGGGATGTCCACCCCGGTTTCCTCCCAGGCGCGGTAGGTGTCGATGTCCACGCCCAGCTCCTGGGCCATGGTGTGGCGCGACACGTCGCAGGCCTCGCGCAGGCCCTGGACGCGCATGCCGAGTTCTTTCAGGTTCTCTTCCATGACGCTCTCCTATGCCTTCATGCCCAGCTCGAGGGCGATCTTGTTCTTCTCCAGCATCGCGGGCTTCTTGCCGGCCACCTGGGCCAGCGCCCCTTCCAGGGCCTCCCGCCCGCAGAAGGGGAACTCAGCCCACAGCTTGCCGATGAGCACGATGTTGCCCAGGCCCTTGATGCCGGCCTCCTCGCAGAGCTTCGCGGCGGGAATGCCGACGACGGTCACGCCCGGCACCTCGCGCAGCTCGGGCACCATGGCCGTGTCGGCCACGACGATACCGCCCGCATCCACCGTGGGCAGAAACTTGTCGAAGGAGGGTTGGTTCAGGGCGATGAGGGCGTTGGGGTGCAGCACGAGGGGGCTACCGATGGGCTCGTCGGCCAGGGTGACGGAGCAGTTCGCCGTGCCGCCGCGCATCTCGGGGCCGTAGGAGGGCATCCAGGACACCTCGCGATCCTCGATGAGGCCGGCCGTGGCGATGACCTTGCCGGCAAAAAGCGATCCTTGGCCGCCGAAGCCGGCGATGACGCATTGAAGCTCGCGGCTCATTAGTTCTCCCCCTTCTTCTCCGGATGGGCGATGGGACACGCGGCGTTGCGGGCTGCCGCGGCCTCGGCAGCGTTGGCGAAGCCGTCGGCCACCACGTCGCGGTACACGCCGAGCGGGTAGTACGGCAGCATATTCTCCCGCATCCACTCGAAGGCGGCCTGCGGGGTCATGCCCCAGTTGGTGGGGCAGGTGGAGATCACTTCGACGAAGGAGTAGCCCACGCCGTCCACCTGGTTCTGGAAGGCCCGCTTGATGGCCTTCTTGGCTTTGCGCACGTTCTTGGGGCTGTCCACGCTGACGCGCTCGATGTAGGCCGGCCCGTCGAGGGTGGCCAACAGCTCGCTCACGCGGATGGGATTGCCGGCCGTGGCCACATCGCGGCCGTAGGGGCTCGTCTGAGTCACCTGGTTCGGCAGGGACGTGGGGGCCATCTGGCCGCCGGTCATGCCGTAGATGGCATTGTTGATGAAGATGACGACGATATGCTCGCCGCGGGTGGCCGCGTGGATAGTCTCGGCCATGCCGATGGAGGCCAAATCCCCGTCGCCCTGGTAGGCGAAGACGATCTTGTCCGGGTGCACGCGCTTCACGCCCGTGGCCACCGCCGGGGCCCGGCCGTGGGCCGCCTCGATCATGTCGCAGCCGAAGAAATCATAGGCCATCACCGAGCAGCCCACCGGCGCCACGCCGATGGTCTTCCCCTCGATGTCCAGCTCGTCCATGGTCTCGGCCACAAGGCGCTCCACAATGCCGTGGGGGCAGCCCGGGCAGTAGTTGGTCACCACGGGCAACAGCGCATGGGGGCGCTCGTAGACCACCTTCATCTCGCGCTCGTCCTGCGCCATGCTATTCACCGACCTTTCCGTTCAGGGCCTCCACCGCGGCCAGAACCTCCTCCGGCGCGGGAATTACGCCGCCGGTGCGCCCGTAGAACTCCACGGGCACGGTCCCGTTCGCCACGAGGCGCACGTCCTCCACCATCTGGCCCATGTTCATCTCCACCACCAGCGCCGCCTTCCCGCGGCCCAAGGCCTCGGCCAGGGCGTCCTCGGGGAAGGGCCACAGGGTGATGGGGCGCACGAGGCCCGCCTTGATGCCGCGCTCCCGGGCGGCGTTCACGGCGCTGCGGGCCACACGGGCCGCCCCGCCGAAGGCCACGAGCACGATATCGGCATCTTCGGTGCGGTAGCACTCGGCCCGCTGCTCGGCGGCCTTGATGGCGTCGTAGCGCTCGTAGCGCTCGCGGTTGAGGTCCTCCAGGGCCGCAGCGGTCAGGTACAGGGAGTTCGCCACGTTGTGGGGCCGGGCGTGGCCGTGGCCGTCCGTGGCCCAGGGCTTGGCCGGCAGCGTGGCCGGGTCGACAGCCTCGGGCAGCACCACGGGCTCCATCATCTGGCCGAGCATGCCGTCGGCCAGGATCATCACCGGCACGCGGTAGCGGTCAGCCACATCGAAGGCCTCGAAGGCGTAGTCGGCCATCTCCTGCACCGTAGAGGGGGCGAACACGACGATCTGGAAGTCGCCATGGCCCGTGGCCTTTGTGGCCTGCCAGTAGTCGGCCTGGGAGGGCTGGATGCCGCCGAGGCCCGGGCCGCCGCGCTGCACGTTGATGATGACGCCGGGCAGATCGGCGCCGGCCATGTAGGAGATCCCCTCGCTCTTGAGCGAGATGCCCGGGCTCGACGAGGAGGTCATCACCCGGGCGCCGGCCGCCGAGGCGCCGTAGACCATGTTGATGGCCGCCACCTCGGACTCGGCCTGCAGATAGGTGCCCCCCACCTTCGGCATCATCTTCGCCATGTAGGCGGCCACCTCGGTCTGGGGCGTGATGGGATAGCCGAAGAAGTGACGGCAACCGGCCCGCATGGCCGCCTCGGCCATGGCCTCGTTACCCTTCATGAGTACTTTCTGCGCCATGAGCCTACCTTTCCACCGTGATGGCCACATCGGGGCACATCGTCGCGCACGAGCAGCAACCCGTGCACTTCTCCTGATCGATGCAATGGGCCGGATGGTAGCCCTTGGCCGTGATGACGGCCTCATCCAGTTCCAGAATGGCCGTGGGGCAGACGTCCACGCACAGGCCGCAGCCCTTGCAGAAGTGGTCGTCGATGGTAACGCGCGCCATGGAAACCTCCTTGCACTGTCCTCGCCGCATCGGCCCTGGGGCCGCGCGGCTTCCCTTCAATCTCTCCTACGCCCGGAGCCCTCAAGACCAGGGCGGCGATACGTACACCTCCACAGGATAGACATCGGGCAGTCCCGCCAGGGCCCCGCGCCCGTCGCTTTCCCGTTGAATGGCCGACTTTGGCACCGTAACGCACCGCAGCGGAACCCCGGCGCCATCGGCCACGGCCTGGGCAAACGGGACCGCGTCCCGCACAAGGGCCACGGTGGTCTCCCCCTGCAGGTGGGAGTTGCCAACCACGGCCGCCACCGGCACCGAGGCCCTCGCCTCTATCTCGCGCAGCACCGCCACGGCCTCGGCGGCCTTGCGGGTCAGGTTGCGATAGGCGTTGGCCACGTAAAGCACCTCCCCGGGGCCGGCCGCCAGGGCCGCAGCGAACCGGGCCAGGGCCGTGGCGCCCACATCATCGCCGCCGGCGTCCACGATGACCACGGGCCGCGGGGCCGCGGGGCGCTCGCCGCCGTCGCTGGCCCGCTGCCAGGCGTAGGCGGCCTGGATGGCGGGCACCACCTCGCCGGTGAGCGACGGCACGTCCAAGGACGTGCCGGCCCGGGCGAACACCGGGGCGATGAGCCGCACTCCGCGCCCTTCCAGAAGCTCGGCGTACTCGCTCGAGCGGAAATAGGGGTTCACCACGTCCATGTCGGCCAGGGTGACCGCGCAGCCGGCCGCGGCGGCGTCCAGAGCCAGGTTCAGGGCGAAGGTGGTCTTGCCCGCCCCGTAGTGCCCCACCACCACCGTGACCGGTGCCAGGTCGAAGGGCATGGCCGCGCCCGCGGCCGCGGGGTCGGACGGGGCGCCCATCAGATCAGCCCCTCGGGGGTCTTCTCCGACGCGCGGTGGGTCTGGTCGGCCTCGCGGATGGCGGCGCGGCGGATCTTCCCGTTCACGGTGCGGGGCAGATCGTCCACGTACTCGATGATGCGCGGGTACTTGTAGGGGGCCGTCTGGCGCTTCACCCACTTCTGCAGCTCCTGGGTCAGGGCGTCGGAGCCCTTCCATCCGTCGGCCAGCACCACGGTGGCCTTCACCGCGAAGCCGCGCACCGGGTCGGGCACGCCGGTGACGGCGCACTCGCGCACGGCCTCGTGCTCCAGAAGCACGCTCTCGATCTCGAAGGGGCCGATGCGGTACCCGCTCGACTTGATGACGTCGTCGTTGCGACCCACGTACCAGTAGTTGCCCTCCTCGTCGCGCCAGGCGGTATCGCCGGTGTGGTACCAGGTGCCGTCCATGGCCTCGGCGGTCTTTTCGGGGTTGCGGTAGTATTCCATCATGATGCCCGCCGGATGCGGATCCACATGGATGCAGATCTCGCCGGTCTCGCCGGTGTCGCACTCGGTGCCGTCGCCGCGCAGGATGGCCATCTGGTACAGGGGCACGGGCTTGCCCATGGAGCCGGGCCGCGGCGTGGAGTTCGTCAGGTTCGCCACGGTGAGCGGCGTCTCGGTCTGGCCGAAGCCCTCGTAGATGGTCAGCCCCGTGTGCTCGCGCCAGAAGTCGAACAGATCGGGGTTTAGCGCCTCGCCGGCCGTGGTGGAGTACTCCAGGCTGGACAGGTCGAAAGCGTCCATGTCCACTTCGGTCATGAGCCGGTACATGGTGGGCGGGCAGCACAGGGTGGTCACCCCGAAGCGGCCGATGAGCCCCAGGATGTCGGCGGCATCGAAGCGGTCGAAGTCGTAGGTGAGCACGGCGGCCTCCATGAGCCACTGGCCGAAGAACTTGCCCCATACGGCCTTACCCCAGCCGGTGTCGGCGATGGTGAAGTGCAGGCCCTCGGGGTTCACGTTGTGCCAGTGCTTGGCCGTGATGAGGTGGGCCACGGCGTAGCCGGAATTATGCAGCACCATCTTGGGGTTGCCCGTGGTACCGCTGGAGAAGTACATGAGCATGGGATCGGCCGCGGCCGTCTCGCGCCGGGCGAAGTCGGCGCTGGTGGCGCGCACCTCGCTGTTGAAGTCGCGCCAGCCTTCGCGGGCCGCAGGTGCCGCGCAGATGCCCTCAGGGCCCGAGAGGGCCGGGCCGGCGGGCTCGTTTTCGGGCAGCGCCCAGCTTCCATCGGCGTTCTGGGGCGTCAGTCCCGCGCCGGCAGGGTTCACCAGAATGAGCGATTCCACGCTGGGGCACTCGGCGACCACGGCGTCAACCACATCGGCGATGTCGCCGGCGCTCGTGCACACCACGGCCTTGATATCGGCCCCATTCAAGCGGTAGGTCAGATCGTGCTCCTTCAGCATGAAGGTGGCGGGCACCGCCACGGCCCCCAGCTTTTCCAGAGCCAGCATGGTGAACCAGAACTGGTAGTGGCGCCGCAAGATGACCATGACGAAGTCGCCCCGCCCGATGCCACATTCCGCGAAGAAGTTGGCCGTCTTGTCGGACCAGTGCTTCATATCGGCGAAGGTGAAGACGTGCTCCTCCCCTTCCGGGTTGCACCACACCATGGCGGTGCGGTCGGGATCGTGCTCGGCGATGTCGTCCACCACATCGTAGGCGAAGTTGAAGTCGGCGGGCACGTCCACGTCGAACTGGGTGAGCAGGCCGTTCTCGTCATAGGCCTCGGTGACGTAGCGTTCGTTGATATTGCGCATGATAGTTCCTCAGGTGAAGTCGGGGGCGAAAAGATCAGGGGCGACTCCGCGGCAAGGGCCCTTGCGGCCGGGCTGCGGAGTCGCGGCGCCCGAAGGCGCCTCTCATGGAGTCGGGCGACGCCAGGGCCGCGGAGTGCACCGCGGCGAGCCGGGCCGCCTAGATAATCTTCTCGTCGCCGGGCTTCATCACGATGGCGAGAAACACACAGGGCGCGCCTCCGGTGGCCACCATGCCGTGGCCGCGGCCGGAGTCGTACATGACCACGTCGCCGGGGTTCAGAATCTCCTCGTGGTCCTCGTAGGCGAAGCGCATCTGGCCGGAGATGATGAAGTCGAGCTCCTGGCCCTCGTGGCGCGACAGATGCACCGGCACGTTCTGCTGCTCTTCCAGATACGGCGCCGTCACCACGAAGGGCTCGGCCAGCTTGTGGCGGAAGTGCGGTGCCTTGTGCAGGTACTCGAAGCCCGCGCGGCGCTTGATGGAAAGGCCAGTGCCGGCGCGGGTGAGCGAATAGCCCGTCAGATGGGGGTTCTCGCCGGTGAGCAGCTCGATGACGTCCACGCCGAACTTCTCGGCGCACTTGTATAGGAAGGTGAAGGACAGATCCTCTTCCCCGCTCTCCTGGGCGGCGTACTCGGCGGTGGTGCGGCCCGTGGCCTCCGCCATCTCCTGCAGGGTGAGATCCAAATCCTCGCGCAGAGCGCGGATGCGCCCCGCCACCTCTTTGATGTTCGGCTCCACGACCTGCGACCTCCTTTTCCGGACATAGGGAATGATGTAGCTTGCTATTGTACTGACACCGAGACGGTCAACGTTTCAAATCCGTTAAAACATCGGTGACCAACCCCATAGTTTTTGCCGCCAACCCGCCATCGCCCCAATGGTTGGCCGCGAGCGGAAGGCCCGGAAGGGCCCCGCGCCATAGGCGCCGTCGAAAAGCAAGGACAACCACTCCGCAGGGCTCCCTGATGTCCCAGGCGAAAACCGCGCCGCCGACCGTTTGCGCGCAGAACGAGCAACCGCCGCGCAGCCCTCTGAGGCTCCTTCTCCAACCCAATCGCGAATGCCACTGCCCGATCCGGGCGGCACTGCTCTGGCCAGGAGGGCCCTCCGGCCAGGGCGCAGCGTCTCCACCCTGGCCGGAGAGAGAGGGGGCCCTGCGGTCGGGCGGGGTGCCGCTGCCCTAACTCGGGGATAGAAAATGCGACAAATCAACCGATTGGGCGACATCACATGCCGCGAAATGTCGCCCAATCGTCTTATTTGTCGCACATAGGCTTACTTCGAGCCGTCAAATGTCGCCCGATTGGTCGTTTTGTCGCATTTTCCGCTTTTCATCTTGGAAGAGAAGCCGCCGAGAAGCCGGGAGCTCCCAGCGGATCCGCATCGCAAAAGCGGCCACCCCGAAGGGTAGCCGCCTTGAGACCGTAGCTGAGAAATCCTCAGGCCTTCTTCCTCAGAAGGGCCAAGAAGTGGGCATCGGGGCCGCCGGGCTCCAGGGGGATGGAGAAGAAGGGGCGCTCGACGCCGAGCTCGGGGTTCTCGTAGGGAATCACCTCGAAGGCGAAGCCGAGCTCCGTGGCGAGGAACTGATCCACGGCGTCGGCGTTCTCCTCATGGGTGATGGTGCAGGTGGCGTAGGCCAGGATGCCGCCGGGAGCCACGTGGGCCGCGGCGCTGGCGAGTAGGTGCGCATCCAGGTCGGCCGACTCGTCGATGGTCTCGGGTCGCAGGCGCCAGCGGATGTCGGCGTGGCGGCGCAGGGTGCCCAGGCCGGAGCAGGGCGCGTCAATGAACACACGGTCGAAGGTGCGCTCGCCCACCAGCGCGTCCAGGTCGGTGGCATCGCCGATGATTGGCTCGGTCACCGTGACGCCGTACAGCTCGGCGCGCTCCTGGAGGAGCCGGGTCTTGAAGGCGTGCACGTCCACGGTCACGTAGTCGCTGATCTGCCTGCCGAAGCGGCGGTAGGCGCAGCTCTGGTCGAGAATGGTCTTCGTGGCGCGGCCGGCCCCGATCTCCAGGAAGGAGGCGGGGGCCTCATCGCCCACCACGAGGCTCGCCACGGCCTGGGACGTGGCGTCGGAGACGAGCAGCAGCCCCTGGCTGAACATGCGGCGCACGCGCCCGTCGAGCAGGGGCACACCGGATGACACCCGGTAACAGCCGGGAACGGGGCGGCCGGCCACCGTCACCGGGGTCGGATCGCCGTGGGCCGCGGCCAGCACGGAGACCACCTCGTCCTCGGAGGCCTTCACGGCGTTGACCGAGACGAACACCGGAGCGGGCTCGTTGGAGGCCACCATGAAGTCGCGGGCACCCTCGGGACCCAGCTCGGCGATGAGCCGCTCGGCGAGCCATACGGGGAACCCGTGGAGGCGGGCGTAGGCGGCGATGTCGGTGCGCGGGTCGCCGAAGGGGAAATGCTCCTTGGCCCGCACCACGCGGCGCAGCACGGCGTTGGCCAGGCCGCCGGCCCGCGGGGCCACCGTCTTCACGAGCTCCACGCCCTGGTCCACAGCCGCGTGCGGGCTCTTCTGCAGGAAGATGATCTCGTAGGCCGAAAGGGCCAGGGCATCGCGCACGGCCGGAGCAGCATCATCGGGCGAGTCCATGCAGCCGTCGATGACGTCTTCCAGGGTGCCGCGGGTGCTCGTCACGCCCAGCACAAGGCGCGTGGCGAAGGCGCGGTCCTCCCGAGACAGCCTCGATTTGTCGATGGTCTTGGCGATGATATCCTGGGCGAAGGCGTCGCGCTCCCGCAGCTGATGCAGGGCCGAGAGAGCCAGCTCCCGAGCCGAAGTGGCATGGTGGCTGTTCGGCCGCTTGGCCCGAGCGCCGTCGTCGCGGCGCGGGGGCCGGCCGTCCCGCGGGCGATCGCCGCGGCCGCCGAAGTCGCGGACGCGACCCCGGTCGCGCCCATCACCCTGATCGGGGGCGGCCATGAGCTTGCCATCCACGAACACCTCGCGCGGATGACCGCTGCCGCGGCTGTCGCGCCGTGGGCCGCGGGGCTGATCGTCCCGAGGGTGGAAGTCCTTGCGGGACTCGCGATCATCGTGAGGGCCGCTCTCACGGCGGTCCGAGAAGTCTCGGCGCGGGCCGCGCGGGCCGTCGCCGCAATCACGGAAGTCCTTGCGGGGGCCGCGGAAATCCCGGCGCTCGTCGCCATCGCCCTGGGAGCGGTCGCCCTCGCCGCGCTTCCGCTCGAAGGACTTGCCGCCGCGAGGCCCGCGGTCGTCCTTGCGGTACCCCCCGGACTTGCCGCCCTGGTATCCACCGGGCTTGCCGCCCTTGCGGAAGCCGCCGGGTTTCCCATTACGGCCGCCCTGGCCGTCCCGGGATCCGAAATCCTTGCGCGGACCGCGGTCGTCACGGGAGCGGTCGCCTCCACGACCCCCATGGTCCTTGCGCGGGCCGCGGTCGTCGCGGCCCCGATAGCCGTTGCCGCCCGGGCCGCCAGAGCGGGCCCCGCGATGGCCGTCCGAGGACGGCCGGTCGGAAGAGCGGCGCTGATTCTGAGAGTGATTGTCGTTATGCACGGGACCAAGTTCCTTCCTCGCCCCGCAGCGCGGGGACGCCGGCGGCGAAAGCGCGCGCCTCCATGGCGCGCTTCCCGTCCGGTTTCACTTCGATTACTTCCAGGATGCCCTCGATGCAGCCGAGGTACAGGCGCTTGCCGGCGAGCATGGCCTGACCGGGGACCAGGGCAACTGGGGCGTCGTCGGCCACCCGGGCGCGCAGCACTGTGGCTGCCCGGGCCCCCAGAATGCAGCGGGCTGGATGGGCCGCGCTCGAGGCCCGCACGCGGCGATCGTTCGTCACGGCGTCCTCGGCCGGATCAAGGTTCAGCTCCCCCTTCGCGATCTTCTCCGCGTAGGTGACCGCGGCCTCGTCCTGGGCCACCCAGGCCACGCGCCCGGCCTCCACCTGGGTCAGCGCCGCCAGAAGCGCGCTCGCCCCCAGATCGGCCAGGTCGGCCGTGAGGCTTTCCGTCGTGGCCCCAGCCGCGGGAATGGAGCGGCACACGCAGTAGTCGCCGGTGTCGAGCCCCTCCTCCATGGCCATGATGCACACGCCCACCTCCTCGTCGCCGGCCAGGATGGCCCGCTCGATGGGGGCCGCCCCACGCCAGCGGGGCAGAAGGGAGCCGTGGACGTTCAGACAGCCGTGGACCGGGATGGCCAGCACCTCCGGCGGCAGGATGGCCCCGTAGGCGGCCACGCAGATGACGTCGGGGGCAAGCGCGGCCAGGGCCGCCTGCTCGGAGGCGTCCCGCAGAGTGCGGGGGGTGCGCACGGGAATGCCGGCGGCCAGGGCCACCTCCTTCACGGGAGAGGCCACCGGCGCACTGCCCCGGCCGCGCACGGCATCGGGACGGGTGTAGACGGCCACCACCTCATGGTGGGGAATGAGCTGCTCCAGGATGGCGGCGGCGAAGGTCGGCGTGCCCATGTAGACGACGCGCACCCTACTTCACCTCGATGTCGGTGTCGCCGGGTCGCGCGCCGGCGGCCTTGGCCTCGTCGTAGGCCCGCAGCGCCTCGATGCGGGTCACCGGATCGCAGCTCTCGAAGAGGGTGCGGCCGTTCAAGTGATCGATCTCGTGCTGCAGGCAGCGACCGAGCAGGCCGTCGCCCTCGATCTCCCACAGCTCGCCGTCCAGATCGTAGTACTGCACGCGCGCCCAGGGCTGACGCTTCACCGGCACGGTGACGCCGGGGCACGACAGGCAGCCCTCGCCGCCCTCCTCCGGTTCGCCGGCGAGCTCCACGATCTCGGGGTTTACGAGCACGATGGGGTTCTTCTCCCCCTTCTCGCCGTCCCAGTCCACATCGATGACAACAAGGCGCTTGGTAATGCCCACCTGGGGCGCGGCGATACCGCAGCCGTAGTTCTTGTACATGGCGTGGGCCATCTGCTTGGAGAGGCGCTTGAGGGATTTGTCGGACAAATCGCACGGCTCGCACACGGTGGCGAGCAGCGGATCGGGGGCGATGACGATGGGCAGCACAGCGGTTCCTTTTCTCTTCCGCGCGGCGGGCCGAGCAATGCCGGCCCGCCGCGCAGGCATGGGTTAACTAACTTATTGTGAACCTCCGCGCCTGCGCCGTCCAGAGCGCCCGCGAAATCTACGGAAGCCGAGGAACGCCCGACGGCGCCCTAGGGAGCCGAGGGCAGGGTGCGGTGGGCGAGCCGTCGGGCTGCCACGTCCATCTGCAACGTGGTGACTGCGGCGTGGAGCAGCTCGGCCTCCTCGGCTGACACCCCGGCGTTCAGCTGGGCCGTGAGCGAGCCGATGGCCTCCTCGGCATCGCCCAGGGCCAGCTCCTCAGCCAGATAGGCCCCCACGGCCGCCGGCTCCCCCGCCTGGCTGGCGCCGCCCGTGAGCACGCGGCCCGCATGGGGCGTAGCCACCGTGGCCCGGGCCACCACATCGGCCGGAGAGGCGGCGGGGTTCTCGGCCAAGGTGGCCAGGATGGATTCGGCCAGCACCCGGTGCACGTCCTCCCGCCACTGGATCTGGGCCAGAGCGTCGGCGTGGGCGAGCCCCACGAGGGGGTTCTGAGCCGCCAGGCTCAGGAACTCCCGCTCGAAGCACAAGCGGTTGAGCTCGGCCCGGGAGAGCGCCCGGCGCGGAGCGGCCGAGGGCGGCGTCCCCGCGCTGCCGCCGGCGGGGCCGCCTTCGCGCTCGGCGGCGCGGGGCGGCTCCAGGGCTGCCAGCAAGTTCAGCACGTCGCTCTCCTCGATGCCGAGACGGCCGTGGGCCCGCAGCGTCGACCAGATGCGCACGGCGTAGTCCTTGGCCACGAGCGACTCCTTGATGGGGGCCAGAAGCCCCAGACACTCCCGAAGAGCCCGGTCCCGCTCGGCCGGCGCGTCCAAGTTGAACCCGGCCAGGCGCCGCTCGATGCCGTACTCCAAGAGGGGCGTGGCGTCGTCGAGCAGCGCCCGCAGGGCATCGGCGCCCCGGGCCTGCACGAACTCCGCCGGATCCAAATTGTCCGGCAGCGTCACGGCCACGAGCTCCACCTGGGAGCGCCCCGCCTCGGGCGTCATGGACCTGTCGATGAACGCCAGGGCCCGATCGGCGGCCTTTTGCCCGGCGGCATCGCCGTCGAACAGGTAGACGATGCGCTTGGAGGCGTGGCGCGAGAGCACCCGGATGTGGCGCATGGTCAGCGCGGTGCCCAGGGTGGCCACCACGTTGGCGATGCCGGCCTCGGACAGGGCGATGACGTCAGTGTAGCCCTCCACCACGATGGCGGTGCCCGTGGCGGTCATGGCCCCCTTGGCGTGGTCGAGGCCGTAGAGCACCTGGGACTTGTGGAACAGGGGCGTCTCCCCGGAGTTCAGGTACTTCGGCTCGCCGGAGCCGATAACGCGGCCCCCGAAGGCGATGCAGTCGCCGGCCACATCGAAGATGGGGAACATCACCCGGTTGTAGAAGCGGTCGCGCAGCTGCCCGCCCCGCTCCACCGCCACGTTGGCGGCCACCAGGTCCTCCCCCGTAAAGCCCAGCGATGACAGGTGGCGCACCAGGGCGCCGCGACCCGGGGCGAAGCCGAGGCACCAGGTGTCGGGCACCTTGCCCCCAAAGCCCCGGCCGCCCAGGTAGGCCCGGGCCGCGTCGGCCTCGGGGCCGCGTCCGCGCATGAGCTGGGTGTGGTAGAACTCCGCCGTACGGGCGCACACCTCCTTCAGGCGCGCCTTGCGGCTCGCCGGAATGGAGCCGCGGCCGCCCGTCTCCACGATGTCGATGTGGGCCCGCTCGGCCAGGCGGCGCACGGCCTCGGGGAAGCTCAGATCCTCGGTCTTCATGATGAAGGAGAACACGTCGCCCCCCTCGCCGCAGCCGAAGCAGTGCCATAACTGAGTGGATGGGTCGATCTTGAACGAGGGGGTCTTCTCCTGGTGCAGGGGACAGCAGCACCAGAAGTCGCGGCCGCGCTGCTTCACGGGCACCCGCTCCCCGATGACGGTCACCACGTCGCTGGCGTCGCGCACCTTCTGAATGTCCTCGTCGCTAATGCCCGCCACGGCCCGCCCTTCCCGTTTCTCGGGGACGCCCGCGCCGAGGCCCTGCCGGGCCCCGCGCGCACCGTCCCGCTGCTCTTTTTCCTGTGAAGTATAGCACCGTCGCCGCAAACAAATGTTTCAGAGCCTACAATAGGCCGAAATCAGCGACGAGAAAGCGAGCGACCGTGACAGCGACGAATGCCATTCCCTATCTGACCCTGGACCCCCTTGTGGAAGCGGCCATCCGCGAGGACCGCGCCACCGGGGCGGTATCCCCCTGGCGCTTCCCCGACGAGGCAGTGGTGCGCCGGCGCGACCTCCCCCACGATGCCGCCACCCTTACCCGCCCCGCCTTCGTGCGCGACATCGAGAAGGTGCTGAACATCCCGGCCTACAACCGCTACGCCGACAAGACCCAGGTGTTCTCGTTCACCGAGAACGACGAGATCAGCCGCCGCGGGCTCCACGTGCAGCTCGTGAGCCGCATCGCCCGGGGCATCGGCGGCCTGCTCGGCCTGAACTGCGACCTCATCGAGGCCATCGCGCTCGGCCACGATGTGGGCCACACCCCCTTCGGCCACGCCGGCGAGCGCTTCCTCTCGGCCTGCTACCACCGCCGCACCGGGCGCTACTTCAACCACAACGTCCACTCGGTGCGGGTGCTCGATGCCCTGTACCGCCGCAACGTCTCCCTCCAGACCCTGGACGGCGTGCTCTGTCACAACGGCGAGTTCGCCCAGCAGCGCCTTGTCCGCGGCACCTGCGGCTCTTTCGCCGACCTGGACGCCCTCGTGGAGGCCTGCAACGCCGACGAGACGGTCATCAAGACCCTGCGCCCCTCCACCCTGGAGGGCTGCGTGGTGCGCGTGTCGGACATGATCGCCTACATCGGCAAGGACCGCCAGGACGCCCTGGCCATGGGGGTCATCGATTCCGCAGACGTCTTCGACTCCGACGTCATCGGCACCACCAACGCCAAGATCATCAACAACCTCACCGTGGACATCGTGAACAACTCCTATGGCCGCGGCGAGATCGCCATGAGCGAGGAGGTCTTCGCTGACCTGAAGCGGGCGAAGCGGCAGAACTACGAGGTCATCTATTTGAAAGAGGGCATGGTGGACGACACCGAGAACCTCGTGGAGGAGATGTTCGAGGAGATGTACGACCGCCTTATGGCCGACCTGACGGCCGGGCGCGAGGATTCTCCCATCTTCCGCCACCACGCGGCGCGCCTGGCCGCCACCTCCCGCTCCATCGTGGCCGAGGAGTACCTGGCCGGCGAGGCCAACCAGATCGTCGCGGACTACATGGCGAGCATGACCGACAGCTACTTCATGGCCATCTACGAGCACCTCTTCCCGCAAAGCCCCCGCACCATCCGGACCCGCGGCTACTGCGCCGATCTCGTTTGAGACTGACGGTTATTTTTCAAACCCCACATCCACCCGATGGCAGGCGGGGTTGTCGGCGGCGGCGGTGGCCAGGGCATCGCAGCGCTCGTTCTCGGCGTGGCCCGCATGGCCCTTCACCCATACGAACTTCACGGTATGGGGTTCCTTGGCCGCTAGCAGTCGCTTCCACAGGTCCACGTTCTTCACGGGCTGTTTGCTCGCGTTCTTCCAGCCCCGCTTGAGCCAGCCGGCCACCCAGTTCTGGTTGAAGGCGTTCACGAGGTACTGGGAGTCGGAGTACACCGTCACGGTGCAGGGACGGCGCAGGGCCTCCAGGCCCACGATGCAGCCGAGCAGCTCCATGCGGTTGTTGGTGGTGCAGGAGAAGCCCTCGGAGAGCTCCTTCTCGTGCACGGCTCCCGAGGGGGCCCGGTAGCGCAGGATGGTACCGTAGCCGCCCGGACCCGGATTGCCGCGGGAGCTTCCATCGGAATACAAGGTTACGTCCATGACGTCCTTTCCCTCTCGCGCCGCGCGGCGACCGTCGCCCACGCGGCCAGCCTCGGCGAACTCGTTGAAGCTGAAACCCGTCTGATCGGCCATGGCTACAGCTCTCCTTCCGTGCGCTCGCCCAGATCGATGAGCTCCTGGCGGGTGTGCACGCCGCACTTGGCGTAGATGCGGCGCAGGTGGGTGTCCACGGTGTTCTTCGAGATGAAGAATTCCCCGGCGATGCGCTCGGCCGTGCGGCCCCGCAGGGCGAGAGGCAGTATCTCCGCCTCGCGCTTGGACAGCTTGGCGGAGGCGGCGATACGGGCGCAGGCCTCGCCGAAGCGGTCGCTCTTGGACACCACCACTGACAGGGCCGCCAGATCGCGGTCGGTGAACAGGAACAGGTAGGCGTAGAGCGCCGCCACCCCGGCTAGCGTAACCAGGACCGGCGCCGAGCCCGCCCCGCCGAAGGCCGCCAGGGCCCCGGCACCGGCCAGCACACCGAGGATCTCGCCGGCGAACAGGGCCGCGAAGCCCCGGGCGATGGAGGCGGTGGCATCGCGGCCAGCGATGCGCCCCATGATGAGGAACAGCGACACGAGCACCGAGAACACGCCGAGGTACCCCGCCAGCACCACAGCCACGCCGGCCACGCCCACGCGCTCCAGAAGCGGCACGGCAATGAAGCCGCCCACCATGAGCAGCACGGCCAAGCGGTAGGCACCGCCGAGCGGGCCCGTTTCCTGGTTAGATCCGGTCGGCAGCACCGCACGGGTGCCGAGCGACAGCGGGCGGCCGCCATAGAGCTGCAGAGCCGCCACGCAGTAGAGCACGAACAGGATGAAGGTGACGGAGAGCGAGGTGTGGGAGGCCGCCTGGGCCCGGGCCGTCATGGCCTCGATGGCACCAGTGGCCAGGCCGAACACCACGGTGCCCGCCAGGATGCGGCCCGACAGCTTCGAGGCGTCGTCATCAGGGGCATCGGAAGCGCTCGGGGCCGAAGCGGCAGCGGCGGCGCCTTCCCCGCCCGCTCCCCCATCTGCAGCGCCGCCGTCGGCCGTGGCCGCCAGGGCCCGCAGCCCCCAGGCGCTCCCCAGGGGCAGGGCGTACAGCAAAAGCGCGGCCTCGGCCACAGGCAGCGCCACCACCAAAAAGCAGACGGCCGCCCCCAAAGCGCTGCCGATGAACACCTCGGGCACCGATCGGTCGATGGGCACCGCCCCCAGGGCACGGCCCCACAGGCACAGCAGCAGCGCCAGGGGCACCCCCACGAGCAGACCCTCCATCAGGGCGAATCCGACCCACGGCGCCTCGGGCAGCAACGCTCGCAGCGCCACGAGGGCCAAGAGGGCCAGCACGAGCGGGGCGGCAAACAGATTCGCGAGCCCGTCGCCGGCCCGCAACAGCGCCGAGCGGCACCGGCGGTGCAGCATGAGGGCGAACGTGGCTGCCATCACGGCGAGCAGGCAGAGCAGGTCGGCGCGATCGGCCAAAAACCCGTGCTCGGGCCCGGCCACCGAGCCGTCCAGATACAGCATTGTGAAGAGGAAGGCCTGGTTGCAGCCGAAGCCGATGATGGCGCATCGCGCCTGCCGCAGCTGCGGCGGTGCCGGATAGCCCACGAGCCCCCCTCTCAACCGTCGTTCATTACCAGCCATCCATTGTACCCCATAACGAAGCGAAGCGGCGCTTGCCAAAAGGCAGACGCCGCTTCGCTTGGGAGGGAGGGTTGAACGCCCCGCGCCCGAGAGCAACGGGGTCGGTTCACAAAGGGAAGTTACTCGGCCTTCTTCTTGACGACCTTCTTGACCGCGGTGGTCGGGGCGCCGGCCGTGGCGGGGGCGGGCTCGTCCTCGACGATCTCGACGACCTCTTCCTCTTCGTCGTCATTCTTGTCGAAGGCCATGCCCTCGCGCAGGCTCTTGACCGTCTTGCCGAGGGAGGCGCCGAGCTTGGGCAGGTTCTTCGGGCCGAAGATGAGCAGCACGACAACGAGGATGATAACAAGTTCGGGCACGCCCAGTCCGAGGATCTTCATGAGGCATTCTCCTTCTCGAGGTGAGGGGCGCGCCCGCCGATGGTACTCACGGACGCGCCGAGTTGCTTGCGCTTCGATGGCGTCCACTATGCCTCGTCCCTACGCCGCCGCCTATCACGCAGACCCGTGATTTTGTCACGCGAGCCGAGAAATTCCCCGTCACGTCTTTATGTGACAAAGGAAGTTTTACCTGTTCGGGCCGCTGCATTCCTTATCCCACGAGAACATGGAGCGAATGCGCTCGCCGGTCTTCTCGATCTCGTGGCCATTGATGGCCTCGCGCTGCTTGTGGAGCCAGGGACTTCCCTTCTCGTAGTCGGCCACGAACTCGCGGGCGAAGGAACCGTCCTGGATGCGGGCCAGAATCTCGCGCATGGCCTCGCGGCTCTCGTCGTTGATGACCTTGGGGCCAGCGTAGTACTCGCCGTACTCGGCGGTGTTGGAGATGGAGTAGTTCATGAAGTGGATGCCGCGCTCGTACATAAGGTCCACGATCATCTTCATCTCGTGGTAGCACTCGAAGTAGGCGAGCTCGGGCGGGTAGCCCGCCTCTACGAGCGTCTCGAAGCCGGCCTTCACCAGTTCCACAAGACCGCCGCAGAGTACCGCCTGCTCGCCGAAGAGGTCCTCCTCGGTCTCCTGGGCGAAGGTGCACTTGATGATGCCGGAGCGCGCCCCGCCCACGCCCCAGGCGTAGGAGAGCGCCGTGTCCCAAGCGGTGCCCGAGGCGTCCTGGGCCACGCAGACGAGGTCCGGCACGCCAAAGCCCTGGGTGTACTGGCGGCGCACGATGTGGCCGGGGCCCTTCGGCGCGCACATGATGACGTCCACATCCTCGGGCGGGGTGATATAGCCGTAGTGCACGTTGAAGCCGTGGGCGAAGGCAAGAGTGTCGCCGGGTTTCAGGTGCGGGGCGATGAACTTTTCGTAGACGGCCGGCTGCAGCTCGTCGGGCACGAGGATCATGATGAGATCGGCCTCCTCGGCGGCCGTGGCCATGTCGCACACACGCAGGCCCGCCTCCTCGGCCGCAGCCCGGGACGCCGAGCCCTCGCGCAGGCCTACGCGCACGTCGCAGCCGGAATCCCTCAGGTTCAGCGCATGGGCGTGGCCCTGGGATCCGTAGCCGATGACGGCGATCTTCTTATCCTTGATAACCTCGGGGTTGCAGTCCTGTTCGTAGTAGATGGTGACAGCCATGGGTTTCCTTTCTCGTCGTTGGCTGGTGTTCGGTAAATAGAAGTTAGTCGCGGCTCGAGCGCGACAGGGCGATCTTGCCGGTGCGGACGATCTCCTTGATGCCGTAGGCGCGGAACAGATCCTCCAGACCAGTGAGCTTCGCGTCGTCGCCGGTGGCCTCCACGGTGAGCGTCGCACGTCCCACGTCCACGATCTTCGCACGGAAGATGTTGGCGATCTCGATGACCTCGCTTCTTCGCTCGGGAGGCGCGCTCACCTTGAACAGCGCCAGCTCGCGCTCGATGGCCCCCTCGTCGGTGAGATCGGTGATCTTGTGGACGCTGATGAGCTTGTGCAGCTGCTTGGTGATCTGCTCAAAGGCCACATCGTCGGCCATGACGATGGCGGTGACGCGCGACATGGTGGCGTCCTCGGTAGGTCCCACCGACAGCGACTCGATGTTGAAGCCGCGCCGGGAGATGAGGCCGGTCACGCGGGAGAGCACGCCGGGGCGGTTCTCCACCAGAACAGACAGGATGTGCTTCATCGCCGGTCCTCCTTTCCCTCGTCGCCGGCGCGGAAGAGGGTCTTCCAGTCTTCAGGGCGCACGTCCACCGTGGAGCCGTCCTGGCCCAAACGCGCGCCGGTGTCCTGCGGGTCGACCTCCCATCGACCGCCGAACTGGGCGTCGATCTTCGCGCACGGCGACGTGGCCCCGGACGGCGCGCCGGCCATGCGGGCCCGCGGGGATCCAGAAGCGGCGGGCACATCGGTGCGCACGGCCCCCACGGCCACGTCGATGGCGCCCATGACGTTGTCGAGGGCCGCCCCCGGGGCCACCATGGGATACACGTTCTGCTCGGGCGAGATGGCCACGTCCAAGAGGTAGGGGCCCGGCGCGGCCAGCATACGGGCGATGGCCCCGGCCACCTCGCCGGGCGCCTCCACGCGCTCGCCCTCCCAGCCGTAGGCCTCCGCCAGCTTCACGAAATCGGGCACCGGCGCCAAAAGCGTCTGGGAGTAGCGGCGGCCGTAGAACAGCTTCTGCCACTGGTGCACCATGCCCAGGCAGCGGTTGTCGAGGATCATCACCTTCACGGGAACGCCGTTGATGGCGGCGGTGGCCATCTCCTGGGAGTTCATCTGGAACGACCCGTCGCCGGCGATGCAGACCACCGCGGCCTCCGGGCGCGCCACCGCGGCCCCGATGGCCGCCGGGAAGCCGAAGCCCATGGTGCCCAGGCCGCCGGAGGACAGGAAGGTGCGCGGCCGCTCGCGGTGCAGGAACTGGTGGGCCCACATCTGGTGCTGGCCCACCTCGGTGGTGACGATGGAGGCGTCCGGGTCCAGCTGGCGCCCGAGCTCGGCGATGACCAGCTCGGGCACGATCTCGTCCTCTTCCTCGTTCACCGCCATGTTGGGGTGGTAGAACGGGTAGCGCTCCCGCCAGGCGGCGATATCGGCCACCCACTGGTCATCGCGCGGGGCGGCGCCGGCCTTGGCCAGGCACTCCAGCATGCCCGCGAGCACGCCCTTCAAGTCTCCCACGATGGGCACGTCAGCATCGCGGATCTTGCCGATCTCGGCCGGGTCGATGTCGATATGCACGATCTTGGCGTTGGGGGCGAACTCGGACACGCGCCCGGTGACGCGATCGGAGAAGCGGGCCCCCGCCGCGATGATGAGGTCGGCCTCGGTCATGGCCATGTTCGAGTACTTCGCCCCGTGCATGCCCACCGGCCCCAAATTCAGCGGATGGCTCGCCGGCACGCCGCCCTTGCCCATGAGGGTAACCACCGCGGGCACCTGCATGGCGTCCATGAGGGCCGTAAGCTCCTCGGTGGCCCCCGAGGAGACGATGCCGCCGCCCACGTACAAAAGCGGCTGCTCGGCCTCTTCCAGAAGGCGGCAGGCCGTGCGGATCTGCTTGGCGTTGCCGCGGTAGGTGGGCTTGTAGGAGGGCAGGCTCACCTCGTCGGGGTACTCGAAGATCATCTCCTCGCCGGCCACATCGCTCGGAATGTCGATGAGCACCGGGCCGGGGCGCCCGGTGACGGCGATGTGGAAGGCCTCGCGGATGGTGCGCGTGAGCTCGTCGGTGGACTGCAGCAGA
Organism: Adlercreutzia muris; assembly: GCF_041223505.1. Lineage (NCBI taxonomy): Bacteria > Bacillati > Actinomycetota > Coriobacteriia > Eggerthellales > Eggerthellaceae > Adlercreutzia > Adlercreutzia muris. The sequence continues at coordinate 29,610 of NZ_JBCLQK010000010.1, read as the reverse complement.
TAGGAGTGCTTCACCACGGGCATGGTGATGCCCACGATGTCGGACTCCTGGAACGAGTCGGTGCCGATGACCCCGCGTCCCACCTGGCCGGTAATGACGACGAGCGGCACCGAGTCCATGTAGGCCGTGGCGATGCCCGTGACGGTGTTGGTGGCGCCGGGGCCCGAGGTGACCATCACCACGCCCGGCCGCCCCGTGGCCCGCGCATAGCCGTCGGCCATGTGCACGGCCCCCTGCTCGTGGCGGGCGAGCACATGGGTGATCTGCTCGGAGCCGTAGAGGGCGTCGTAGAGCTTGATGGCCTGGCCACCCGGGTACCCGAACACCGTCGTGACGCCTTCGGCCTCCAGGCTCGCCACCACTGCCTCGGCCCCGAGCATGGAGGTGCCCTGCTTGGCCGTGCGGCTTCCCAAGCCGCGGCATGCGCCCTCGCTCGCGGCGCTGCGGCGCGCGGGCCGCGCCCCTTCCCTGTTCTCGGTCTCGGTCATTGGATAATCGCCCCCTTGTCGGCAGAAGTTACCAGTTTCGCGTACTTGGCCAGCACCCCGTGGTGGTGCTTGGGCGCCGGCGGCACCCAAGCGGCGCGGCGCCGGGCGAGCTCGTCGGCCTCCACGTTCAGGGTCAAACGACCGCCCTCGATGTCCACGGTGACCGAGTCGCCCTCGCAGATGAGCGCGATGGGGCCGCCGGCGGCCGCCTCGGGGCTCACGTGCCCCACGGCCGGCCCCTTGGTGGCGCCCGAGAAGCGCCCGTCGGTGATGAGCGCCACGCTCTCGGAGAGCCCGCGGCCGCAGATGGCCGAGGTGGGCGCGAGCATCTCGCGCATGCCCGGGCCGCCGGCCGGCCCCTCGTAGCGGATGACCACCACGTCGCCGGGAGAGATGGCCCCGCCGTTGATGGCCGCGCAGGCCTCCTCCTCGGAGTCGAACACCCGGGCCGGGCCGGTGTGGCACAGCATGGAAGGGGCCACAGCGGCCTTCTTCACGATGGCCCCGTCCGGCGCGATGTTGCCGTGGAGCACCCGCAGGGCCCCTTCGGCCGAGAAGGGGTTGTCGTGGGCGCGGACGACCTCGCCGTCGGCCCCGGCGCAGGCGGCGTGCATGTAATCGAGGTAGTCCCCCATGGGCCCCATGCAGGTGCGGGCGTCCCGGTCGATGAGGCCCAGCCGGTCGAGCTCGGCCAGCACCACCGGCACCCCTCCCGCGCGGTACAGGTCGATGAGCGGGCGCGGGCCGGCCGGCGCGAGCTTCACCAGATGCGGCGTGCGGGCGCTGACGGCATTCCACGTGTCCATGGTGATAGGGCAGCCCGCCGCATTCGCGATGGCCGTGAGGTGCAGCACCGTGTTGGTGGAGCCGCCGAAGGCCATGTCGCATCCCATGGCGTTGCGCACGGCCGCCTCGTTCAGGATGTCTTTCAGGCACACGTTCTCGCCCACGAGCTCCATCACCTTCATGCCGGCGCGCTTGGCCAGCCGAATGCGCTCGGAATAAACGGCCGGCACGGTGCCGTTGCCGGGGAGGGCAACCCCCAAAGCCTCGCACAAACAGTTCATGGAGTTCGCCGTGAACATGCCCGAGCAGCTGCCGCAGGTGGGGCAGGCCGTGTCCTCGAAATAGGCGAGCTCCTCCTCGGTCATAGTACCGGCGGCCACCTTTCCCGCCCCGTCGAAGAGCGTGTTCAGGTCGGCGGCGGTGCCGTCGGGTGCGGTGCCAGGCAGCATTGGGCCGCCCGAGACGAACACCGTGGGCACGTTCACCCGCAGCGCCCCTAAGATCATGCCGGGCACGATCTTGTCGCAGTTGGGGATGCACACCATGCCGTCGAAGGCGTGGCCGGCCACGGCGCATTCCACCGAGTCGGCGATGACTTCGCGACTCACGAGCGAGTAGTGCATGCCCTCGTGGTTCATGGCGATGCCGTCGCACACCCCGATGGTGGAAATCTCGAAGGGCACGCCGCCGGCCATATAGATGCCGGCCTTCACGGCCTCGCAGATCTTATCGAGATGGGTGTGCCCGGGGATGATGTCGTTGCGCGCGTTGACGACGGCGATGAAGGGGCGCGCCATCTCCTCGTCGGTGATACCGTCGGCCTTCAGCAGGCTCCGATGCGGCGCGCGGGCCGCCCCGCGCTTGATCTGGTCGCTGCGCAGTGCCACTGGCTCTCCTTTCTTCCCGTGCCGGACTTCACTCCGACAAACAAAAAACCCGCTGCTTTCGCACCGGGTCCGGGATGGGTCAGCCTACGCCAGGGCGAGCCTGGCCGCAGAAGAGCCTCGACATATGACGGTGTCGCCGGTCCAGTGCTACTTGCGCACCCGCACCCGGCGGTAAGCCGGCAGCACGGGCGTCGTTCTCACCAAACTGCTCGGAGGGCTTGTTCGGAACGGCCGACGCCTGCTCGCAGATTCCGCAGGCTTGCTGTCAGACGGCTTGGCCCCTACTGGTCCTCGTCAACGCATGTGCGCTATGAACTTGGCTGCGCAGTATACCCCTTCGCCGCGCCAACGCAAGGCGAAATGCTCAACTTTCTTTCCAACGGCTCGGAAACGGCCGCGCCACAACAGGCAACGGCAGCGCCACAGGCGGGCGACGAGTCCTCCTCCTTCCGGTGACGGTTGACAGGTTGTCACTGATGCTACGCGGGGAGTTCGTATGATCTTAAGCGACTGTATCCGCGTCGTGAGAGAGGATAGGGACCATGGCCGCGACGACTACCGTGAGAGTGCACCGCCGGAAGAGCCCCGCCGCGGTGCGACGCAGCGAGACCGTAGCTGAGGCCCGAAAGAGGGCATCGGCTTGGATGACGGCGGCAGCAACCCGGCTCAAGGAGGCCCTGCCCGTCCGCGAGGGCCGCGGCACCAAGGCTGCGCCGACGGTCGCCTCATCGGCAGACGATGCCGAAACGAGTAAGGGCCCACTCGCAGCATCAGGGCCGTCGCCCGCGCCTCTCGCCGCCGCGCGCAAGGCCGTCGGCGCGGTGCGAGACGCCCTCACCCCCACCCCAGCGACCGCTCCAGCGCGCCGAGACCGCAGCCGGGTGCTCCCCGCCACGAGCGAGCCCCTCTCCCCCAACGGCGGCGCGGTTCGCGCCGACGCCGTCATCGCCACCCGGGCCCGGCGGGGCACATATCCCCTGGCGGCGCCGTCGTGGCACGCTTTCCGCGGCTACGTCACCGACCGCTCCGACTGGGACGAGCTGCGCTCCGTGGGGCTGCCCGCCATGATGCGCGCCCACCGCGCTCTCGCGCTCGCCGTCGCGGCGGCGGGGGCGGCCCTCGTGCTCACCCTGGTGGCGCTCGCGGCTTACTTCTGCCTGGCGCCCGCCACCGCCTCGGCCAATTCCCCCTACGAGACCGCCGAGACGGCCGCGCCGACAAGCACCCCGGCAAGCCAGTGGAAGGCCGGCGAGATACCCTCCCTGTACCAGGCCGATGCCGCCTGGGGCGACATTCCCTACGGCCAGGCGACCCTGGGCGAGGCCGGCGCCGCTCCCACGGGCTTCGCCATGGCCTATGTGGCCGTCACGGGAGATACGGCCAAGACCCCGGCGGACTTCGCGCAGTGGGCCACCGACCACGACCTGACGGCCGCCGGCGCCGACACGGTGCAGACCTTCCTCGCCGAGGCGGCCTCCGAGTTCGGCCTCTCGCTGAAGCTGATCGAGGTGGATGATCACGCCCTGCGCCGGGCCATCGTCTCGAACATCCCCGTCATCGTCGTGACTGAGCCCGGCACCTTCGCCCCCGTGGCCAGCCTCATCGTCCTCGACGACATCGACGGCAACAGCCGCATCGTGCTCCACGACCCCGCAAGCGCGGCGCGCACGGCGAAGAGCTGGAGCTTCGACGACATCACCGGCGCTGCCCTGGCCGCCTACGAGGTGTCCGCCGCCTAGCGGCTTTCGGGCGGAACACCTCCGCGGCGGGGGATCTGGCGCCTTTGGGCTACAAAATGCGCCCCTTCGAGGCCGCGGGCGGGCGCAGATGCAACGGTTCGAGCGGTTTGGGTGTTTCCTTCGATCATCGGGAGCGCTAAGGTAGGGAAAGCAAGAGAACATCGCATCGCGCCGGCCGCCGGCGCGCCTGACCCATCGCCAAAGGAGACGCCATGACCTACCGCAACGTGAGTCTGCACCCCGCCTGCCGCATCGCGCCGAACGCCACCCTCGTGGGCAACGTGGAGGTGGCCGAGAACGCCACCATTCTGTTCAACGCCTGCCTGCGCGGCGACTGCGGCAGCCGCATCCGCATCGGCGAGGGCTCCAACGTGCAGGAGAACAGCTGCCTGCACCTCGACTACGACCAGGACTGCCTCGTGGGCCGCGGCGTAACCATCGGACACGGGGCGGTGGTGCACGGCTGCATCCTCGGCGACAATGTGCTCGTGGGCATGGGGGCCGTGGTGATGAACGGCGCCGTGATCGGCGACAACTCGCTCGTAGCTGCCGGCGCCCTCGTCACTGAGGGCATGGTTGTGCCGGAAGGCTCGCTCGTGGTGGGCGTGCCGGCGAAGGTGCGCCGGGCGCTCACACCCGAGGAAATCGAGGGCAACCGCGATGCCGCCGCGGGCTACGTCGCCATCGGAGCCGAGCTCGTGGAGGAGGGCATCCTCTACGCCGGCGCCGACGTGCCCCGCGACATCCGCACCATCGCCCTGGCGTAGAGGGCTTCCCGAGCCGGACCCTACAGCTGTTCCAAAATCCCCTCGATGAGACAGCAGAAGTCCTCCTGGCGGGCCTCTCCCACCTCGTGGACTTCCTCATCGGAAGGGCTCGCGCCCTCCACCCCGCAGGCCATGTTGCTCACCAGCGAGATGCCGAGCACGCGCATCCCCCCGTGCCGCGCGGCGATAACCTCCTCGCACACCGACATGGCCACCGTATCGGCTCCCCACTTGCGGAACATGCGGATCTCAGCCGGGGTTTCGAAGGAGGGGCCCAAAAGTCCCAAGTACACGCCCTCCTGCACGGGAATCGACAGCTCGTCGGCCACACGGTGCGCCAACGCGCGCAGCGAGGGGTCGTAGGCGTCCAGCATGCTGAAGAAGCGCGGCGCCATGGAATCGGGCGCCGCGCCCGTGATGGGATTTCGCCCGGTGAAGTTCAGCTGGTCGGCCATGATGCAGAACTCGCCCACGCGATAACTCTCGTTAATGGCCCCGGCGGCATTCGTGGTGATGAGCGTGCGCGCGCCGAGACGCTCCATGAGCCACACGGGAAAGGCCACTTCCTGAGCCGAATAGCCCTCGTAGCCGTGCAGGCGCCCCTGCATGGCGAGCACCCGCTTGCCGCCGAGCATGCCGGCCACGAAACGCCCCACATGGCCCGAGGCCGTGGACACCCCCATGCCGGGCACCTCGCCAAAGGGGACGAATACGGGGCTTTCGATCCGATCGGCCAGAGGACCGAGGCCCGATCCCAAGATGAGGCCGACCTCGGGCGCGAAGCCACCGAGGCGTTCCCCCATCGCCGCCTGCGCCGCATCCAACGTCTCAACGAGGTTGCCGTCGTTCAAAGTCATGGGAAGTCCTTTCTCGGGTCAGCGCGCCTCGCTTGGAAAAGCCGCGCCGCAGGCCGCCGACGCACCGGCGCCCTTGCGCCCCACAAGCACGCGAGGCCGGCCGGCCAGGTCGTCTGCAATGCGCACGTCGGTGAAACCCGCAGCCTCGGCCACGGCGCGGGCGGCATCCAGGTGCCCCTCGTGCAGCTCGCAGGCAAGCACGCCGCCCGGCTTCAGGGCGCGGGCCGCCCATGCCGCGAGAGGCCGGAACACATCGAGACCGTCAGCGCCGCCGTCCAGCGCGAGCGCCGGCTCGAAGTCTGCCACCTCGCGGGGAATATCGGCCATCACCTCAGTGGGCACGTAGGGCGGGTTGGAAACCACGGCATCGAAGGTGCCCAGGCGCTTCTCGCCGATACCGGTGCCGAGCGAGCATTCCAGCACGGCCACGCGGTCGTCCAACTCCAGGGCGGCGACGTTCTCCCGGGCCAGGGCCACGGCCTCGGGGGCGATGTCGGTGGCGATGACCCGCACATCGGGATGCTCCGCCGCAAGAGAGCAGGCGATGCACCCCGTGCCGGTGCACAGATCGGCCACGAGCAGGGGGCGGGCGGGATCTTCGGAAATGGGAGTCTCTTCCGATCCTATCAGTCCGACGCCCGCCTCGTCCAACGCCTTCTTCACCGCTTCCACCGCAGCGTTTTCCCGCTCGGCGGCCTCGGGGTTCCACTGGGCCTCGTGCTTAGCCGGAGCCGGCAGCATGGCCAGCACTTCGCTCACAAGCACCTCAGTTTCAGGCCGCGGGATGAGCACCCCGGGCCGTACCTTCACCGTGATGTGCCGGAAGGCAACCTCGCCGGTGATGTACTGCAGCGGCTCCCCCGCCCCTCGGCGCCGCACGTAATCGCGCAGCGTCGAACGCTCATCCTCCGAGAGCGGCCGGTCGAAGTTCACGAACAGGTGCATGCGCGTAAGCCCCGTCGCCTCGGACAAGAGCCACTGGGCCGACAGCCGCGGGTTCTCATCCCCCTTCTCGGCCAGATACCCCTCAGTCCACTCCAAAGCAGATTTTATGGTCCAGATATTATTCAACAATATCGCCCTTTGTCACATAGGTTCGCCCAAGGAAGTCAGCGAGGTTTCGACAGGTGCCTGGAATTGCCTTGAAGCGCGGCCGAGCGGCCTTCGCGCCGCGAGGGAAAGCGCTGAATGGCAAGGCCAGGTGCCTGTCGGATCCGCAGCATCGGCGTTCCCGTCGTTGCGTGAGCAACGACGAAACTAAACAGCCGCTTCCAGCTTCTGGGCGCGGTCGGCCGCCTGCAAAGCGGTGATCACATCGCCCAGGTTGTCGCCTAAAAGCACACCGTTGTAGGTGGAGTTGAAGCCGATGCGGTGGTCGGTCACGCGGTCCTGCGGGCCGTTGTAGGTGCGGATCTTCTCGGACCGGTCGCCCGAGCCGATCTGGGCCAACCTCTCGGCACCCTCGGCGGCCTGCTGCTCGGCGAGCATCTTCTCGTAGAGGCGCGCACGCAGCACGGCCATGGCCGCGATCTTGTTCTGCAGCTGGGACTTCTGGTCCTGGGACTGCACCACCAAGCCGGAGGGCAGATGCGTGATGCGCACGGCCGAGTCGGTGGTGTTCACGCACTGGCCGCCCGGGCCGCCGGCGCGGTACACGTCGATGCGCAGGTCGCCCTCGTTGATCTCCACTTCCACCTCATCGGCCTCGGGCAGCACCGCCACCGTGGCCGTAGAGGTGTGGATGCGGCCCTGGCTCTCGGTCTTGGGAACGCGCTGCACGCGGTGCACGCCGCTCTCGAACTTCATGACCGAGTACACATGGTCGCCCTTCACCTTGAACTGCACTTCCTTAAAGCCGCCGGCCTCGGAGGGCGAGGCGTCCATGGTCTCGGTCTTCCAGCCCTGGGACGCGGCGAAGCGCTCGTACATCTTGTAGAGGTCGCCGGCGAAGATGGCGGCCTCATCGCCGCCGGCCGCCGCGCGGATCTCCACGATGATGTCCTTCTCGTCGGCTGGGTCGGCCGGGATGAGCATGAACTTGATGTCCTCTTCCAACGAGGGCAGCCGCGCCTCGATGCCGGCGATCTCCTCCTGGGCGAACTCCTTCATGTCGGCGTCGGAGAGCATCTCCTTGGCCGCCTCCAGGTCATCCATGGCACTCACGTACTCGGCGGCCTTCTTGGCCAGCGGGCCTTGGGAGGCATACTCCTTGGCCAGGCGGTTGTACTCCTTCTGATCGGCCAGAACCGCCGGGTCGCCCATCTTGGCCTGCAGCTCGTCGTAGGCCTCGATGATCTTGACGAGCTTCTCTTTCATATCAGTTTCCTGCATGGGTGCGTCCTTTGCGTGAAACGGGGTGGGTTCAATAGCGCCCGCAAGCGCGACGCCATATTGTAGCAGAAAGGCACACCGATGAGGCGCCTGTCGGCTAATGCCCACAGGCGCAGCGTTGCGGAAGGCCGGCAGGAAACCTTAGGCGTTCAGGAAGTCGGCGGCCGATTCGGCGCAGTTGGCCCCGTCGGCCACGGCGGTCACCACCTGGCGCAGCTCCTTGGTGCGCACGTCGCCGGCGGCGAACACGTCGGCGGTGGCAGTGCGCCCCGTGCCGTCGGCGATGATATAGCCGCCCGCATCCAGGGCCAGGGCCCCGCCGAGGAACTCGGTGTTGGGAGTGGTGCCCACGGCGATGAACACCGCCGACACCGCCAGGTCGCGCACGCCATCGGTCTTCTGGTTGCGAATGCGCAGGCCGCTCACGCGCGGCCGCTCGTCGTTCTCGGTCAGAAACTCTGTGGCCACGCTGTCCCAGCACAGCTCCACGTTGTCCAGCTCGGCCAGGCGCTGGTGGTAGATGGCCGTGGCCCGCAGCTTGTCGCGACGGTGCACCAGGTACACCTTGCGGCAGATGCGCGCCAGATAGATCACGTCGGCCACGGCGGTGTTGCCGCCGCCGATGACCGCCACGTCCTTGCCGCGAAAGAAGTTGCCGTCGCAGGTGGCGCAGTAGGAGATGCCGCGGCCGCGCAGCTCCTCTTCCCGGGGCAGCCCCAGCTGGGCCGCCTTGGTGCCCGTGGCCACGATGACCGTCTTGGCGAAGTAGGTGTTGAAGGGGGTGGTGAGCATGTTCGGCTCGGTGGTGAAGTCCACCGCGGTCACCTCTTCGGAAATGGTGCGGGCGCCGAAGGACGCGGCCTGGTCGTACATGTCCATGGACAACTCGAAGCCACTCGTTGAGCGGGTGTAGCCCGGGTAGTTCTCCAAATGCTCGGTCTGGGCGCACTGGCCCCCGGGCGAGAGCATCTCGAACATCGCGCAGTCAAGCCCGGCCCGCGCCGCGTACAGCGCCGCCGTGAGCCCGGCCGGCCCCGCCCCGATAATGGCCACATCGAGCACCTCGCGCTCCGCGGCCCCAGCTTGCTTCGCCATAAACGCCCTCCTTTCAGAAAAGGGCGACCGGAAGGCCGCCCCTAAAAAAATTACCATCTCACCCCATCGGTTCGCCCAAGGAAGTCAGCGAGGTTTCGACAGGTGCCTGGAATTGCCTTGAAGCGCGGCCGAGCGGCCTTCGCGCCGCGAGGGAAAGCGCTGAATGGCAAGGCCAGGTGCCTGTCGGAACCGCAGCATCGACGATCCCGTCGTTGCGTCACCAATGACGGAACTTTACAGCATCGCCAAGATGTTCTGCTTCGGCTGGGCGCCGAGGCGCTCGTTCTTGACCTGGCCGTTCTCGAAGACGATGAGGGTAGGCACGCTGGACACCTGGTACTTGAAGGCCAGCTCCGGACTCTGGTCGATGTCCACCTTGTAGACGGCCAGCTCGCCGGCCTTCTCCGCGGCGATCTCGTCGATGACCGGGGCCACCATGCGGCACGGGCCGCACCAGGTGGCGAAGAAATCCACGAGCACGGGGGTCTTCGCCTCGAGTACCTTGGTCTGGAACTCATCGACGGACTTGATTACCTCTGCCATGATAACCTCCTGGGAAGTCGGGTTTCTCGGGTGCGCGAGGGACCCGGCATGGGCCTGCGCGCTCCGAAGATTGTAGCGCGGAAGGGGTCGGCGGCCCCCGGCATGGGGAATCGTCAACCGATTGACACAGAAATGTACCACCGCCGATGGCGCCGCCCGGCCGCGCTGGGGCGGGTCGCGGTGTATCATAGGAGCCACGCAACCCCGCTAAAGATAAGGGCCCCTATGGTAACCGACCTCGTATCCCTCGCGATCATCGCGCTCATCGCCTTCGCCTGTCCCATTCTCTGCCGCCTCATTCCTAATAAGGCGGTGCCGGAGACGGTGCTCCTGCTGGCGGCCGGCGCCCTGTGCGGCCCCCATGTGCTGAACATCGTGCAGGTGACCGACGCCATGGCACTCCTGTCCGATTTGGGCCTGGCTTTCCTGTTCCTTTTGGCCGGCTACGAGATCAGCCCCAAGAACCTCACCGGGGCCGAGGGCAAGCGCGGGGCGGCCACCTGGGCCGTCACCTTCGCCGTCGCGGCCGTCGTGGTGGCGGCCTGGCCCTCGTTCTCGCTGTTTTCCGTGGACGGCATGGCCGTGGCCATCGCGCTCACCACCACCGCCCTGGGCACCCTGCTGCCCATTCTGCAGGAGCGCAAGCTCATGGACACGCGTATCGGCAGCGAGATTCTGGCCTATGGCACCTGGGGCGAGCTTCTGCCGGTGCTGGCCATGACCCTGCTCCTGTCCACCCGGGCGAAATGGGAGACCATGCTCATCCTCATGGCCTTCGTTGCCATCGCCCTGCTCACCGCCGCCGTGCCGAAGCGGGCCGAGCGGCTGGGCGGCTGGGTCTACCGCTTCGTGGTGGAGAACGCCAACACCAACTCCCAGATGCTCGTGCGCACGGTGAACCTGATGCTCATCGGGCTCACGGCCATCTCGGCCCTGTTCGACCTCGACATCGTGCTGGGGGCCTTCGCCGCCGGCTTCATCATGCGCTACCTCATCCCCGACGGCGACCCCACCCTGGAAATGAAGCACTCGGCCATGGCCTACGGCTTCTTCATCCCGCTGTTCTTCGTCGTGTCCGGCGCGAAGATCGACGTGACCGCCATCGCCGCGAACCCGGGGCTTCTGCTCATGTTCATCGGGCTTCTGCTGTTCGTGCGGGCCCTGCCCATCTTCATCTCCCTCAGCCTGGGGAAGACCTCCCGCGACATGACGGTGCCCGAGCGGCTGACCGTGGCCTTCTACTGCACCACGGCCCTGCCCATTATTGTGGCCGTGACCACCGTGGCCGTGGGCGCCGGGGCCATGGGCCAGGCCACGGCCAGCGTGCTCGTGGCGGCCGGCGGCATCACCGTGTTCATCATGCCGCTTCTGGCATCGCTCACGGCCCACTCGGTCAACGCCGATCTGGGGAGCGCCCTGCGGGAGATCCGCGAGCATCCCCGGGCCGTCGGGCACATCCTCGCCGAGCACCGCCGCCGCGAGCGCGAGCTGCACCGCCAGCTGAAGGAGCGTCTGCGCGCCGCGGGCCTTAGGCACAGCGACGTCTTCGACCTCACCGAGCGCTGCCCGGGCGGCGTGTGCCCCGTGCCCGAGGCCGAGGACGACGGCCGCTAGGAGGCACGGCCCAGCGGACCCCGAACCGCGACATGAGCCGAACCGCCGCGCCTCCACCCGCGATCCCGACGGCCCCGCGCCGCGCCGAATGGTGGGATATGCGGTACATTCGTGCAGCCTGCGGGAACGGTGTTTCTTTTTTGCTATACTATGTCACCGTGTCATCGAATGCGATGATCCGAGTTATCCGGGTTCTGCGGCCCCTCGCGACCGCCGCGGGCCCTCCGTCAGCGAAGAAGAGGTCATTCCATGAGCGAGCTTTTGTCCCAGCTTTGGACCCCGGAGCTGCAAGCTGCGTTTACCGTCGTGCTGGTGCTCCTGGTCATTCTGTACGTGCTCTCCATCGTGTGGGTGGTGCGCGACGCTTACCTGCGCGGCACCATGTGGTATCTATGGGCCATCGTGGCCCTCGTGCCGGTGCTCGGCGTCATCGCCTACTGCCTGCTCCGTCCGCCCCTGCTGCAGCTGGATCGCGACGAGCAGGAGCTGGAGATCGCACTCAAGCAGCGCCAGCTCATGAAGTACGGCGAGTGCGCCGCCTGCGGCTACCCCGTCGAGGCCGACTTCGTGCTCTGCCCGAACTGCCACACCCAGCTGAAGAACCTCTGCATGCGCTGCAACCACGCCCTGGAGCCCTCCTGGACCGTCTGCCCCTACTGCGCCACCCCCGTGGGCTCCGCCGCCCCGGCGCCTTCCTCCGGCAGCCGCCCGCGCCGCTCCTCGGGCCAGGGCCGCTCTTCCCGCGGCGGCGCGCAGAAGTAAGTCAGCGGTCGCGGTCGAGGGCCGCTGAGCGCGAACCCATCGGGAACCCCGCTCCCGTTCCACCCGATTGAAACGGAGTCGCCCCGGCGGCTCTGTTTTAATAGAAAGGGCCGGCATACAAGCCGGCCGTCACCCCATCGTCGCGGTAGTCAACGCCGCGGCGAAACGTGCGCAGGTGCTCTGTCTGCACCCGGCGCCAGAAAGGAAGCACTATGGAAATCGTTTTGCCCGACGGATCGAAGAAGGCCCTGGAAGAGGGCGCCACCGTCGCCGACACCGCCGCCGCCATCGGCGCCGGCCTCGCCCGCGCGGCCCTGGCCGGCATCGTGAACGGCACCCCCGTCGATCTGACCGCCCCCGTGGCCGACGGCGACACCGTGGCCATCGTCACCGCCAAGAGCCCTGAGGCCCTCGATCTGCTGCGCCATTCCACGGCCCACCTCATGGCCGCCGCCCTCACCGACCTGTACCCCGGCGTGAAGTTCGGCGTGGGCCCGGCCATCGAGAACGGCTTCTACTATGACGTGCGGCTGCCCGAGGGCGTCTCCCTCTCCCCCGAGGACTTCCCGGCCATCGAGGCCCGCATGGCCGAGATCGCCAAGGCCGCCCCGGCCATCGAGCGCGAGGAGGTCAGCCGCGAGGCGGCCCGCGCCCTGTTCGCCGACCAGCCCTTGAAACTGGAGCTCATCGACGAGCTGCCTGAGGACGAGACCATCTCCGTCTACCGCCTCGGTGCCTTCACCGACCTGTGCCGCGGCCCCCACATGCCCGGCGCCGACAAACTGGGCGCCTACAAGCTGACCAAGGTGGCCGGCGCCTACTGGAAGGGCGATTCCGACCGCGAGATGCTCACCCGCATCTATGGCACCGCCTTCTTCAGCAAGAAGGAGCTGGAGGAGCATCTGCACAACCTGGCCGAGGCCGAGAAGCGCGACCACCGCAAGCTCGGGCGCGAGCTGGGCATCTACATGATGGAGCCCATGGCCGGTGTGGGCCTGCCGCTCTACCTTCCCAAGGGGGCGCGGGTCATCCGCACCCTGCAGGAATGGCTGCGTCGCGACTTGTACGAGCGCGGCTACGAGGAGGTCATCACCCCGCACATCTACAACGCCGACGTGTGGAAGACGAGCGGCCACTACGGCTTCTACCACGAGAACATGTACTTCTTCCAGATCAACGAGGGCACCGAGGAGGAGCCGCGCTACTCCGAGTACGGCGTGAAGCCCATGAACTGCCCGGGCCACGTGCTGCTGTATAAGAACGAGCTGCACTCCTACCGCGACCTGCCGCTGCGCTACTTCGAGTTCGGCACGGTATACCGCCACGAGATGAGCGGCGTGGTGCACGGGCTTCTGCGTGCCCGCGGCTTCACCCAGGACGACGCCCACGTGTTCTGCACCAAGGACCAGGTGGTCGACGAGGTGGTGGCCATCCTGGAGCTGGTGGACTACATCATGGACACCTTCGGCTTCACCTACGAGGCCGAGATCTCCACGCGCCCCGACAAGTCCATCGGCACCGACGATATGTGGGAGCACGCCACCAACTCGCTCATGGAGGCCTGCAAGCAGCGGGGGCTCGCCTACGAGATCAACGAGGGCGACGGCGCCTTCTACGGCCCGAAGATCGACATCAAGGTGAAGGATGCCATCGGCCGCACCTGGCAGTGCTCCACGGTGCAGATCGACTTCAACATGCCCATGCGCTTCGGGCTGACCTACCGCACCGAGGACAACACCGAGGAGACCCCCTGGATGCTGCACCGCGCCATCTTCGGATCCATCGAGCGCTTCCTCGGCATCCTCATCGAGCACTACGCCGGGGCCCTGCCCCTGTGGCTCGCGCCGGTGCAGGTGGCCGTCATCCCCATCGCCGACCGCCACAAGGAGGCGGCGGCCGAGTTCGTCGGGGAGCTGAAGGCCGTCGGCGGCCGCGTGGAGTTCATGGACGCCAACGAGCCCATGAAGGTGAAGATCGCCAAGGCCCAGAGCCAGAAGATCCCCTACATGGTGGTCTTGGGCGACAAGGAAGTGGAGGAGCGCGTCGTTTCGGTGCGCGATCGGGCCGAGGGCGACCTGGGCCAGTGGGACCGCGCCAAGTTCCTGGACGTCATCCGGGACGCCGCCCTGTAATCGCTCACCAGATTCCCGCCCTTTGAGCGGCCGCAGCCAAGGCACCGGGGCTACACTGGCCTCGGTGCCTTTTTTCAAGGAGAGGAGCCCTATGGGCAAGAGGAAGTTCACGACTTACGCCGCGAAGATGCGGCAGGCCAACCGGGAGGCCCTGGCCACTGTGGCCGCCCTGGTCATCATCGCGGTTACCTGGCTGTCCTGGGGCATCGGCCTCGCCGACAGCGACATCGAGCTCTTCTCCACTCCGATCTGGATCATCGGTGGCTGCGTGGGCACCTGGCTCATGGCCGTGCTCGCCGCCCTCGTGCTCGGCTGCGGCGTCTTCGCGAACTTCAGCCTCGATGACGATGCCCCCGAGGACGGCACCGCCGCGGCTCCTGCGAGCGAGCGGGCGGCCGCCGGCGTGGCTGCGAGCGCCGTCACCGAATCCGCGCGTATCGAGGACGGCGAGGAGGTGCGCCGTGGATAGCTTCGATTGGGACGGTCTGCTCCTTTCCCTTGGCAGCGCGATGCACGAGGCGGCCGACGGGCTCGCGGCCCTCGCCGAACCCTATCTCGCCGACGGCACCCTGGCCGCCGCAGCGCCCCTGGCGCCGTTGGTCCTCTTCCTCTTCGTGACCCTCATCGCCGCCATCGTGGCACGGGTGCGCAGCCGCCGGGGCGCGGGCGACTTCGCGAACCGCTATTTCATCGGCAGCCGCGCCCTGGGCGGCTTCGTGCTGGCCATGACCACCATCGCCACCTACGGCTCGGTGAGCTCCTTCGTGGGAGGACCCGGCCAGGCCTGGAGCATCGGCTTCGGCTGGGTGTACATGGCCGTGGTGCAGGTGACGGCCCTCGTGCTGCTCTACGGCATCTTCGGCAAGAAGATGGGGCTTATCTCCCGCAAGTTGAACGCCGTGACCGTGGCGGACGTCATCCGGGCCCGCTACGGCTCCAACGCCCTGGCGAACCTATCGGCGCTGGTCATCGTACTGTTCTTCGTGGCCACCATGGTGGCCCAGTTCGTGGGAGGAGCCAAGCTCTTCGAGGCCGTGACCGGCTACTCCTACACCACCGGCCTGCTTCTGTTCGGCGCGGCGGCAGTTCTGTTCACCGTCATCGGGGGCTTCCGCGGCGTGGCCGTGACCGATGCGCTCTGCGGCATCATGATGCTCGTCGGCATAGCGGTCCTAGCGGGGGGCATTCTGGAGGCCGGCGGCGGCTACGAGGCCATCATGCAGTCCATCGCCGTCCATGAGCCTCAGATGCTCGAGCCCTTCGCGGGGGGCGCCATGCCGCCGTCCCTCTACCTGACCCAGTGGCTCCTCGTGGGCGTCTTCACCTTCGTGCTGCCCCAATCGGTGGTGCGCACCATGGGCTACCGCGACACCCGGGCCCTGCACTCCGCCATGATCTGGGGCACCGTCATCATCGGCGCCATGATGATCGGCGTGACGGCCCTGGGTGTGCTCACGGCCGGCGTGCTCACCGAGGACATCGCCGTCTACGGGGGCACCGTGGACGACATCATTCCCTCGGCCATCGTGGGCACCCTGCCGCCCGTGGTGGCCGGCATCGCCATCGTGGGGCCCGTGGCCGCCTCCATCTCCACGGTATCGTCGCTGCTCATCTCCTCGGCCTCGGCCATCGTCAAGGACGTGTGCCTGTCCGCTTGCGAGCGGCGCGGTATCGCCCCCAAGGACGGGAAGGTGGCCTTCTGGAGCCAGCTCATCACCCTCGGTCTCGGGGTCCTGGTGCTCGCCTTGGCTGTGGTTCCCCCCGATGTGATCTGGAAGATCAACATGTTCGCCTTCGGCGGGTTGGAAACGGCGTTCTTCTTCGTGCTGGTCTGCGGCCTGTTCTGGAAACGGGCCAATGCGCTGGGCGCCCTGCTTTCGCTCGCGGGTGGCACAGCGACCTACTGCGCCACCATGGCCCTGGGCTTCAAGGTGGCCGACCTGCACCAAATCGTCATCGGCATTGCCGTGGCGGGCGCGCTCATGGTGGTGGGCTCCCTTATCGGCAAGCAGAGACCCAGCGCCCGCCTGGATGTGTTCTTCCCGCAAGACGAACCCCCCGCCGCATAAGAGAGGCTCAGCCGGCAAGCAGCAGAGGGGCCGCTCGCGCAAAGGTTGCGAGCGGCCCCTCTGCTGCTTGCCGCCCTTTTCCTCTCCGGCAGACGGAACAAGTCCGACCGCGACGCTTGGGGTTGCGAAAAGCAGAGCGAAGGGGTATATTCGGCCACGGTATGCTGACAGGTCGGCAACGGTTCTGCGCACCCGAGGGGCGCGCGCCGGCCTGCGAGAGAAGGAGATCCGACATGAGAGAGAAGCGAGCGGTCTCGCTCCTGAGCCTCGGCCTGGCGGCCGCGCTCGCCTGCGGGATGTTCCCCGCGGCGGCCCTCGCCGAGCCCGAGGGCCAGGGCACGGAGACCCCCCCCCATCGAGTTTTCTGAGCCGGTAGGCGACGTATCGCCCGACGGCGGCCTTCCTTCCTCCTCTCCCCCGGACTCCCCGGACCCATCTTCCTCTTCCGACTCCCCAGCCTCCTCCGGCGAGGACGGCTCCCCTGCGGCCACCAGCCCCTCCGGCGGCGCATCGGCCGGCGGGGAGGACTCATCCCCCGGCGACGCACCGGGCTCCGCCGCCGCAACTGGCGCAACGACATCGCCCCTGGGCCGCATCACGGCCGGCATGGCCCACCTGACCGCCGGCGAGTCGGCATCGGCGACGGCCATCCCCGTATCCGACGGCGCGAAACCGGCTCCCGGCCCCGGCTCCTTCGAGCTGGGCGGGTTCACCATCTGGGGCGTCGACGGCGACGCGGTGACCGCCTCCGACTTCGCCTACGACGAGGCGGCCAAGACCCTCACGGTGAACACCGACAAGCACTTCGCCCTGCAAACGGACGACCAGACCATTGTCGGGAAAACGCCGTCGGAAGACAACGCCGCAGGTGTCCATGCGAAACCCAACACCACGTCTCTCGTCATTCCCGCAGGCCAAACGGCGAACATTACCCTGGCAGGCGTAGGTGTGAGGGCCGATAACCCTTTCGAGATCTCCAAAGGAGCGACCTGCAACCTGGTGCTCGCCGATCAGAGCTATAACTCCTTCGCCTCCACCGGCAACGTCAGAGCCGGCATCCACAATCCCACGGGAGCCACCCTGACTATCGATGACTCCATACCCAACAAAGATGCGAGCGGCAACCCCGTCGTTCCCGTCGATGGCCTCGTCCCGGCCGATCTCACCCTGGCAAACGGCATGAAAGTGAAAAAGGGCGATCCCCTCTCCTCCATGGATAGCAAAAATCCCGGCGTGCTCTATGCTCTTGCCGGTGTCACCGGAGATGGCAACGGAGCAGGCATTGGCGGCGAAAGCGACCGGATTGGCGGTGACCACGGCGAGGCCGGAGGATCGTTTACCATGTATGGCGGTATCGTGACCGCTCGCTGCTCGGCCAACAAGGCATCCCCCAGCACCCACTGTGGCGCGGGAATCGGGGGAGGCGGCTGGAGCGGCGACGGCACGGGTTCTAGCGAGTGGATCACCATCAACGGCGGCCGCCTGAGCGCCATCGCCGGGTACCACGGTGCCGGTATCGGCAGCGGCAATGCCGGCGCGACGGGCAACATTCGTATCAACGGGGGCTACGTCATCTCCAAGGGCGGCGACCACGGCAGCGGGTTCGGAGCCGCCTGCCAACCGGCCAACAGCTCCGCCTTCAAGATCGTCCTCACGGGCGGCACCCTCATCCCCTCAACCGTTAGTCCTCCCCTCATAAACTGCGGGGACATCGGCGCACCCGGTGCCGACATCACCATCACCGGCGGCTCCATCGGCAACGGCCGCAAGCCAGGCGATTTCTCCTTCGTGGGCAGCGCGCACAACGCCCAGGGCGAGCCCATCGAAATGATCCAGGTGGATCTCACCTCGGATGTGGGCGAGAACACCTACAAACTCACTGACTGGCAGCTCCTCGTTGACGGAGAACCTTTCGACTACGGCGCACCGGCCGAGTTCGACAAGGGGCACCTCTACCTCTGGCTCCCCCAGACAGTGAAGCAGAACAGCGAGGTCACCGTTAACTTCACCTACCTCGACACCAACAAGCTGGACGAGAACGGTAACCCCACCCCCGTAACACCGCTCCCGCTGTTCCGACCGCCCGACAGCCAGATGCCCCCGGATGCGCCCGATGACGGAAAGCTGCGCCGCTACGCCGACTTCACCCTGGATGACGACTACCTGGCATCTCTGAACAAATACTACGACGGCAAGGGCGCGCCCCTCTTCACGCTGCCCCTGCGCACCCCCGACGGCCGCAACCTCACCGACGCGGACGCCATCAAGTTCAAGTACCAGCGCCTCGACGATGCCGGTAACCCCGTCGGAACCGAGACGGACAACGGCGCCGACGTGGGCCGCATGCGCTTCACGGCCATCTCCACCCAGTACTCCAAGGACACCGCCAACAACTTCTCCGAAAGCTACTGGGGTCACCGCGCGGTCGGCGATTTCACCATCTCCCCCATCGCCTCCATCGTGCGCGACGTGAGAGCCGAATGGGTAGACGACAAGAAGCCCGGGCTCGTTCCTCACCCCTCCGACCAGGTTCTCCGCGTTGAGGCCATCATCGACCGAGCCCCCACGGTAGACGGCGAGCCGAATTCCGAGAAGACCAAGGGCACGTGCCAGGCGCCACGCGGCCGCGTGCAGATCTACGTCGATGGCGAGCCCGTCGGCGCTCCCGAGCCGCTCGTGTTCGCCGGTGACCTCAGTGAGGACGGCAAGCCAATCCCCGCTGGCGACCCCCGGATAAACGCCACCGTCGAGGACAACGGAGCCGGGGGTACCCGCACCCACTTCTCCCTTGCCCGCGCCGCCGCCACTTCCGACTTCCTCGTGCCCACCCAGGGCCAGGAAGGGCGCCATGAGATCTCCCTCCAGTTCCTCCCGCCCTCTGACGAGCAAGCGGCGGACGGCGTTCCCGCGAACTACCTCGAGAGCGCCAATCCCACCGAAGATCCCACGGTGCCCCGGGCCGAGGTGGCCATCGATCCCATCGATCCCAACCCCACCGCGACCCTGCCTCCCGACCCCGGCGCCGACCCGAGCGAGCCGCAGCCGTCCCTCGATATTGACTACGCTCACCCCACGCCCGACAAGCCCGGCGCCGACCCGTCCAAGCCTGGGGACAAGACCTACCACGGCGACCTCACCCTGTACTACAAGCAGCCCGACGGAACCGACCCCAACCCCGGTCGCGTGGAGATCAAGCTGGACACCCCCTCGTCGGGTCCCATCACAGTGACCACCGCGGACGGACGCATCGTCGAGGCCGAGATCGTCCTCGACGAAGACGGGAAGCCCCTGCGCGACGACGACGGAAAGATCACCCTTGTCGTTGATCCCGTGGCTGTGGGGTCCAGCGAGCTCGTCGTCAAGCAAGAGCCCAACGGCGCCTTCACGGGGAGCACCTTCGTCATCGACGTGACCGTGAAACCAGAACCGAAGATCGCCCCAGCCCCGGCACTGTCTAAGAGGGCCGAGAACCTCACCCATCCGAATGGCCCCACGCAGCCCGGCGACCGCATCCGCTACACCATCGAAGCCGCCAACAGCGCCGCCGGCTCGCTGTGGACCGATGCCGTGGTCACCGACCCGCTGCCCGCCTGCCTCGCGTTGGACGAGACAACCGTGCGCCTGGCCAACCCCTATCTGCCCCTCGATGGCCCGCTCGCCAAGACGGCGAGTGCTCGGCCCCAGGACACGGGCAAGTTCTCGCTGTCGATACCGGGAGCGGACGGCCGGCCCCTTCTCACAGTGCCCCTGGGAGCGGTACCTGGCAACGGCACGGCCACGGTCACCTTCGAGGCGGTTGTCCGCGACGCCCTCGACTTCGCAGATCCCGATGTCATCGACCTCGAGAACATCGCCTCGGCCACGGGCACGCGCCCCAGTCTGACCGACCCCGACAAGCCTATGGAAGACCCGGATCATCCCGGCGAGCCCCTTCCGGTTGACCCCGCCCCTACCAAGCCCGCCACACCGCCCGGTCCCGCCAGCGTCGTACCCGCCGACCCCGCCATGACGCTGGAAAAGTCCGTGGAGAACGTTACCGAACCCGAGGCCAAGGTGACGCGCCAGGGCGACATCTTGCGCTACACCGTGACGCTTGAGAACACCGGTGCTGCCGACAGCTGCCTGGTTAACGCCATCATATCCGATCCGCTGCCCGAGGGGCTGGAGCCCGTGGCAGGCACTCTGCGCCTCGCCGGGCCCGACGCGAACGGGAGCGGCAGCCCGCTGGTTGTATCCGACGATGCCTACGACCGGGCCAGTCGCACCATCGCCGTCACGGTCGGCGATGTGTGGGGCGGCCAGCGCTGGCTCCTCACCTTCGATGCCGTCGTCGGCGCTGAGGCCGTGGGAGCGGAGAGTGGCAATGTCGCTTTCGTCCACGGCACCGTGCCCTCCGTCGGCCCCGACGGCCTGCCGGGCAACCGTCCGGCCGGAGAGCCCGCCGCGCCGCCGAGCGGCGAGCCCGTGGGCAGCACCGACCCCGCCGAGCCCCCCATTCTCGTGGGCGATGATCCCGCCGATGGCGCGGTGTCCATCGTCAAGATGGCCGAGAACACTACGAGCACCGATGGCAAGACCCGCGTCGGCGATGTTGTGCGCTACCGCATCCAGCTAGCCAACGACGGGCCGGCGACCAGTTGGATGGACGTCGTCGTTCGCGACGACGTGCCGCGCGGCCTGGAGCCCGTGGCTGGCACCATCGCCCTCACTCTTCCGGACGGGCGCCAGATCGCCGTGGACGACGAGGCCTACAACCATGAGACCCGGCGCTTGTCCGTTGCCACCGGCCACCTCTATGGCGGTCGGACCGTCACCCTCGTGTTCGACGCCGTGGTAACCGCCGAGGCCGTTGGCAGCGACATCGGCAACGTGGCCGTCGCTCTGGGCATGCCGCCGAGTCGTTGGGACCCCGCCGTTCCCTTCCCCGAACCTGGCTCCCCCTTCGATCCAGATCAGGGCTGGGACGCCTTCGACGAGAGCCGCGAGACCGTGGCGAGTCCGGCCGCCTACCCGCCTGGCGTCACGGCCGCTGGGGGCGTTCTCGACGGCACGGCCGACGAAGGCACCACCATCCGGCACGCGCGCCTCGCCCAGACCAGCGACACCCTGGCCCTCGCCGCTCTGCTGCCCGTCGCCGCCCTGCTGGCTGCCGGGGCCGCCCTCCTCGCCAGCCATCGCCGTCTGCGCCGCGTCGGTTAGGGATCGCCGCCCAGAGACCCGCGTCCGCAAAGTTGGCCGAGAACGAGAAAGGACCCTACGGGTCCTTTCTCGTTCTCGGCACGGCTCTCGATGATTCTCGGCACGGTCCTCGATGATGCAGCGGTGCAGCACATCGGTGGCCCAGAGACGGAACTCCACGCCGCCGCTGCGTTGCAGCCTTTTACCCCAGCTCGGCCAGCTGGGCCTCGATGCGCGCCAGCTTGTCGGCCAGATCGGCCAGCTTCGCCTTGTCCTTCTCCACGATCTCCGGCGCGGCCTTCGCCAGAAAGCCCGGGTTCGAGAGCTTCTTCTCGAACTTGGCGACGTCCTTGGCCAGACCATCGCGCTCACGGGCCAGACGCGCCCGCTCGGCATCGAAGTCCACATGGCCCGCGAGCACGATGTACACCTCGAGCCCCGAACCGAGCACCACGGCGCTCTCGGCGGGCTTGGATGCCTCCACAGCCACCTCGAGCTCCTCCACATTGGCCAGCTGGCCGATGAGGTGCGCTTGGGCCAGCAGCAGGGCCGCGTCGGCCTCGGCCGCCACCTTCACGGCCACGGGCAGGGCCACCTTCGGCGAGATGCCGTAGCGCGAGCGGGTGGAGCGCACCGCGCCCACCACCTCGCACACCATGGCAATGGCACGTTCAGACTCCTCGTCCACGAAGCGGCTGAGCTCGGCGGCATCGGGCCACGACGCCACGATGAGCATGGGCGCGGCGGCGTCGCCCTTGGGCATCTCGCCGTAGACCTCCTCGGTGATGAACGGCATGATGGGATGCAGAAGGCGCAGAATCTGCCCCAACACGAACACCAGGTTGCGCTGGCAGGCGGCGCGGTCGGCCGGATCGGCGTCGTCGGCCAGGCGCGCCTTGGAGAACTCGATGTACCAGTCGCAGAACTCGTTCCACACGAAGCTGTACAGCTCGCGGGTGATCTCACCGAACTCGAAGTTGTCGTAGGCCGCGTCCACCGCCGCCACGACCTTCGCCAAGCGGGAGAAGATCCAGCGGTCGGCCGGCGTGACCGGCTCGGGCGCGCCGGGCTCGTATCCCTCCAGGTTCATGAGCACGAAGCGGCTCGCGTTCTTCACCTTGTTCGCGAAGTTGCGGGAGCTTTCCAGCTTGGCCTCGTTGAACTTCATGTCCTGGGCGCCGGTCACCTGCATGAGCAGGCCAAAGCGCATGCCGTCGGCGCCGTAGTCCTCCATGAGGCGCAGCGGGTCCACGCCGTTGCCGCGGCTCTTGGACATGGGCTTGCCGTCGGCGGCCATGACCGTGGGATGAATGATGACGTCCTCGAAGGGAATGGTGTTATCGCAGCAGTACATGGAAGCCATGACCATGCGCGCCACCCACAGCCCCATGATGTCGCGGGCCGTGGAGAGCACCTGGGTCGGATAAGCCGTGCGCATCTGGGGCGCGTCCATGCCCTCTTCCGTCCAGCCCATGGTGGCAAAGGGCCACAGCTGGCTGGAGAACCAGGTGTCCAGCACGTCGTCGTCCTGGCGTACCGGCGCCCCGCACACCGGGCAGACCTCAATCTCGTCCACCGAGGCGTCCTCCCAGCCGCACTCATCGCAGTAGTACATGGGAATGCGGTGGCCCCACCACAGCTGGCGCGAGATGCACCAGTCCTTCAAATTCGCGAGCCAGTCCAAATACACTTGCTTCCACCGGGCCGGGTGGAACTGGATGGAACCGTCCTCCACCACGCGGGCGGCGGCCTCCTTCAGGCCGTCCACGGCCACGAACCACTGCTCGGATTCCCAGGGCTCCAGCTTGGTGTGGCAGCGGTAGCAGGTCATGACCGAATGGTCGTGGTCCTCCACATGATCGAGCAGGCCGAGCTCCTCGAAGGCGGCCACCACGGCCTCGCGGGCCTCGTCGCGGTCCATCCCCGAGAACTTCCCGTAGCCTTCCACCACGTGCGCCGTCTCGTCGAAGATGTTGATGCGGGGAAGCCCCGCCTTCTCCCCCATGGCCCAGTCGTTGGGGTCATGGGAGGGGGTCACCTTCACGCAGCCGGTGCCGAACTCGGTGTCCACATGCCAGTCGGCGAAGATGGGAATCTCGCGATCCACCAGCGGCAGCTTCACCGTACGCCCAACCAAATGCCCGAAGCGCTCGTCCTTGGGGTTCACGGCCACGCCGGTGTCCCCCAGCATGGTCTCGGGGCGCGTGGTGGCCACGACCAGGTACTCTAGACCGTCCACGGGCTCGGTCAGGGGGTAGCGCAGGTACCACAGATGCCCCGCCTCGTCCACGTACTCGGCCTCGTCGTCGGCGATGGCCGTGGTGCAGCTCGGGCACCAGTTCACGATGCGCTTGCCCCGGTAGATGAGCTTGTCGCGGTACCAGTCCACGAACAGCTTCCGCACGGCGCGCACGTAGGAGGGCTCTAAGGTGAAGTGCTCGTCGGAGTAGTCGCAGGAGCAGCCCATGCCCTTGATCTGGTTTACGATGGTGGTGCCGTACTCCTCGCGCCACTTGTAGCATTCCCCGATGAAGGCCTCGCGGCCGATCTCCAGGCGGCTGATACCAGCCTCGGCCAGGCGCTTGTCCACCTTGGTCTGGGTGGAGATGCCCGCATGGTCGGTGCCGATGATCCAGCGGGTCTTAAAGCCGCGCATGCGGGCGCGACGGATGCAGGCGTCCTGGATGGTGTCGTTCAAGGCGTGGCCCATGTGCAGCACGCCGGTGATGTTCGGCGGCGGGATGACGATGGTGTAGCTCTCGCCGGCATGCTCGCCGAAGCCCGGCGTGCGCTGGAAATAGCCGGCGTCCTTCCATGCCTCGAAGATGGGCCGCTCCATGGCGGCGTAGTCGGTCTGGGTCATCCTCATCCCTTCTCTGCGAAATCGGTGGGTACGGAAAACGACGCCGGCGCCCCCACGGACGCACGGCGCCGCCCATAGCTGCTAGGAAGCGTGCAGGGCTCCCTCGATGTTGGCCCGGGGCTTGATGACCGGCTTCGTCTCGCCGGTGATGTCGCTGGCCCGCACGGTCACCTGGGAGGCGCCGTCGAACTCGGGCAGGTCGTACATCACGTCCATGAGCACGCGCTCGCAGATGGAGCGCAGGCCGCGGGCTCCGGTGCCGTGCTCGACGGCCTCGTGGGCGATGGCCGTCAGCGCCGCCTTGTCGAAGGCCAGGCGGCAGTCCTCGAACTCGAACATGCGGGTGTACTGCTTCACGAGCGCGTTCTTCGGCTCCACGAGGATGCGCACGAGGTCTTCCTCGGACAGCTCGTTCAGCGACGTGATGACCGGGATACGGCCCACGAACTCGGGGATCATGCCGTACTTGTTCAGATCCTCGGGAAGCACCTGGCGCAGAAGCTCGGCCTCGGACTCCTTCTTGGAAGCGGCCAGCTCGCTCGCGAAGCCCAGCGAGGTGGTGCCCACGCGGCTCGCCACGATGTCGGCCAGGCCCACGAAGGCGCCGCCCAGGATGAACAGGATGTTCGTCGTGTCGATGGGGATGAGCTCCTGCTGGGGGTGCTTGCGACCGCCCTGGGGCGGCACCGAGGCCTCGCAGCCCTCGACGATCTTCAGCAGGGCCTGCTGCACGCCCTCGCCGGATACGTCGCGGGTGATGGAGAGGTTCTCGGCCTTGCGGGCGATCTTGTCGATCTCGTCGATGTAGATGATGCCGATCTCGGCCCGGGGCACCTCGAAGTCGGCGGCGGTGATGAGCTTCAGCAGGATGTTCTCCACGTCCTCGCCCACGTACCCCGCCTCGGTGAGCGTGGTGGCGTCGGCGATGGCGAAGGGCACCTGCAGGGTGCGGGCCAGGGTTTGGGCCAGAAGCGTCTTGCCCGAGCCCGTGGGACCGATGAGCATGATATTGCTCTTGGCCAGCTCCACGTCGCCCTCGGCGGCCGCCTCCCCCATGGAGATGCGCTTGTAGTGGTTGTACACGGCCACGGACAGGGCCCGCTTGGCCTCCTCCTGGCCCACCACGTGCTCGGACAGCCGCGCGTACAGCTCGTGGGGCGTGGGCAAGTCCCCCAGCACCTCGGCCGGCGAGGGGCCGTCGTCGACCACGGGGCTCTCCTCGCGGACCATCTCGGCCTCGGGCGGATTGCCCCAGCGGCCCCAGCCCCCGCCGAAGCGGCCGTCATCGACCGGCTCGAACTCCTGGGCCATGGTGTAGCCCATGTCGCGCATCATGGCATCGGCGCATACCGAGATGCACTCGTCGCAGATGTAGATGCCGTTGGGGCCAGAGATCATGGCGTTGACCAGGTCGCCGGTCTTACCGCAGAAGGCGCAGGTGTAATCGCCCCGATGGGGGTCGTAGGGATGATGATGGTTGTTCATGGCTTCCTTTTCAGGTTCCTCGCTCGTTCGGCTTCGCGGTGCATCGGGAAGCGATGCGCGCTATTCGCCCTTCTTCTGGCCGGGCATGGCGCCGTGGTGGTAGATGATCTCGTCCACGAGGCCGTACTCCTTGGCCTCCTCGGCGGTCATGTAGTTGTCGCGCTCGGTGTCCAGCTGGATGCGCTCGATGGACTGGCCGGTGTTCTCGGACAGGATCTTGTTCAAGCGCTTGCGGGTCTTCAGCATGAAGTCGGCCACGATGGCGATCTCGGTCTGCTGGCCCTGGGCGCCGCCGAGCGGCTGGTGGATGAGCACCATGGAGTTCGGCAGCACGAAGCGCTTGCCCTTGGTGCCCGAGGACAAAAGCACGGCGGCCATGGAGGCGCACTCGCCGATGCAGATGGTGGACACGTCGCACTTGATGAAGTTCATGGTGTCCAAAATGCCGAGACCGGCCGTGACCGAACCGCCCGGGGAATTAATGTACAGGGAGATGTCCTTATCGGGATCGGTGGCCTCCAGGTGCAGCAGCTGGGCCACCACGGAGTTGGCCACATGGTCGTCGATCTGCTCGCCGAGGAAGATGATGCGGTCGTTCAGCAGGCGACTGTAGATGTCGTAGCTGCGCTCGCCCCGCGGCGACTGCTCGATGACGTAGGGGATGAGGGCGTTGCTCGCGCGTTCGATGCCCATGGGTGCCTCTCTTTCGCAAATAGGGCCGCATAACGCGGCCTGTCCATAGTTCAGAACTATATTGCTATACATCCGTTCGCAATGCAAGGGGAACGGGGAAATGAACACAGCAGCGGAGGTTGAGTGTAGAGGGAGTGCCCGGTGTTCTGACCGAGCGAGTTCCGCAGCGACTGCGACAGTCCAGTGGACTGTCGCACAAAGCGAGGACTGTCTGAGCGAATCAGAATACCGGGCGGTCCCGACCCGGAAGATTCGCCACGAAAAAGGGCGGGGTCTCCCCCGCCCTTGTGACTCGCGATGCGAAGCGCCGTTACTCGGCGGCTTCCTCGGCGTCGTCGGCCTTCTTGGCGGCCTTCTTCTTCGCCGGCTTCTTGGCGGCCTTCTTCTCGGCAGCGGCCTCGGCGGCGAAGTCCTTCTCGGTCACCTTGGCGTTCTCCATGAGGTCCTCGATGGCCTTGGTGCGCAGAAGGCCGGTGCGGATGAGGTGCAGACGGCCCGCCTCGCGCCACTCCTTCTCCAGAGCCGCGGGATCCTCCACGCCGGTCTTGGCGAACTCGGCGGCCACTTCCTCGTCGGTGACCTCCATGCCGGCATGGCGGCCCCAGGCCTCAAGGGCGAGCTGCTCCTTCACATGGTCGGCGGCCTGGGCCTTCAGATCGGCCTTGAACTGATCGGAGGTGATGCCCTGGCTGCCCAGGTAGGCGTCGAAGGTCATGCCGGCCTGCTGCAGCTGGGTGAAGAAGTCCTGGAGCAGCGAGGTCTCGGCCTCGGCGGCCATGGCCGCGGGCACCTCGGCGTCGATGCGCTCCAGCAGCTTGGTCATGATGGCGTTCTCCTTGATGCGCGGCATCATGGCGCCCTTCTGCATGTTCAGCGACTCGGCGATGCGCTCACGCATGTCGGCCACGGACTCGAAGCCCATGGTGTCCTTCGCCCACTCGTCGGTGATCTCGGGGGCGGCCTTCTTCTTCACCACGGTGCAGGTGACCTCGAAGTTCACCGGCTTGCCGGCCTGGTCGGCCAAGAGCACGGCGGTCTCGTCGGCGGGCACCTCCAGGGTGAACTCCTTGGTCTGGCCCTTCTTCATGCCCATGATCTCGGCATCGAAGGCCTCAGAGAGCATGCCGGTACCCGGGCCGTACAGGCGGGACTCGCTCGTGATGGCGGCGATGTCGTTGCCCTCGGCGTCGGTGGCCTTGATGGCCAGGTCGGCGTAGTTCTCCGGCTTCAGCTTCGTGGCGGCGGAAGCGTCCTCGAAGGTGGTGTAGTGCTCGGCCATGGCAGACACCTGGTCGTCGATCTCGGCCTCGGTGGCCTCGGCGAAGGGCAGCTCGATCTCGACGGCATCGTAGCTGGAGAGCTCCACCTGGGGGCGCAGGTCGATGGTGAAGGAGAACACGTAGGGCTTGCCGGCCTCCACAAGCTCGGTCTCGTCCATGGTGGGGCCGGACACGGGGCTGAGGCCCTCGGCGTCGATGGCGGCGGCCCAGGCGCTGTTCAGCACCTCGTCGGTGACGGTGGCGCGCACGGCCTCGGCGCCGAGCGCGTTGTCGATAACCGGGCGCGGGGCCTTGCCGCGGCGGAAGCCCGGGAAATTGTACTTGCGAGCGAAGTCCTTGTAGGTCTTATTGATGCGCCCGTCGATATCGACGGCATCAACGGTCACGGTGACTTTGGCCTTGTTGCCCTCAAGGGACTCAACGTTTGTTTCCACGAATAATTCCTCCATCGTTTCCTGACACGGCGCGGGATGCTTGCGCCCGCGCGAACACTTCCTCGGCGATCCGCCAGGCGGAATCCCGCGGAAGCGCACAGCTGCCCATTATGCCACAACCATCACACAGTGGCTACACATCGCCCGAACCATGACACAAAAAAGAGACGCGGGCAGGACGCCCGCGCCTCTAAGAGTCATTGCATCGGCTCCTTAGGCCTCGCTCTTGCCGGAGCGCACCACGTAGCAGATGGTGAAGTAGCCGGCCACACCGCCTGCGCACGCGCAGACGACGCCTTTGAGCAGCATCATGGCCGTGACCGTAAGCGGCAGGGGCAGAAGCACGCAGGCGAAGGCGCCCACGCCCATGAGGGTGACGGTGGCCGCCACGGTGGTGACGAGCAGCGCCGGGGCGTAGCTGGCCGGCACGAGGGAGGCCGCCCCGCCGAGGTTGGCCGCATTGGGGCCGGCGAAGACGTGCTTGCGCAGGTCCATGCGGGTGAGCGGCACCACGATGACGAACAGCAGAAGGCCCAGGAGCACGCCGGTCAGGGCGAAGTCGTGGAAAATGTCGGCGTGGCCGAGCAGGGCCTCGGGCTCGCCCATGTGCAGCAGGTAGAAGATGACGGCGTTAATGATGCCGTTGATGACGCCGTAGCCGATGATGCACTTGTTCAGCAGATAGGAGTTGAAGGGCTTCGCGGGACGCGCCGGAGTCGCCGCGCCCGAGCTTGCCACTGACTTTGCCATGGGTGTTCCTTTCCTCGAGAACCGCTGGCCCGCATCGGCGATAGCAGCCGGAGCGGGGCCGTCTGACGCTTCCATTATGGGAGGGCGCCGCCGCCTCTGCGGAAGAACCCTTACCGCTGTTACGGAAGGGTGGGCGGCGGGGCACTTTCGCCGCCGTTGCGCCACAGAGGGGGAACCGAGTTGTTTCCAAACCGTTTTACCTGGGGAAATACGGGGTCGCTGCGGCGAGGGATCCCTACAGGGGGCTCCCCGGCCGCGCAAGCCCCTTGCCGCTGCTGCGGTAAAGCTTCTGCCATGGCCGCCGAGGCGGCGGTACTACGATGGCGGCGACGGAGGGGGCGGCCGTTCGGGTCTCTCGTCTCGCAGGGCTCGCGCCCGCGCGGCCCGAGCAGCCCCCTCCCGTGCGCCGAGGAAGGCGCATGGCATATCGGTTCCGATAGAAGGAGGAAATCTATGACCAAAGACAAGGCAAAGCAAGTCGAGGGAGGTGCGGAGAAGTTCCTGGTGCTGCCCATCCTGGTGCTCATCATGGCCCAGATGGGAACCTCGGGCGACAACGGCGCGCTCGGCCTGGCAAACCAGCAGCTGGTCGACGTGCTGGGCGCCACCACCCCCGACATCCAGCTGGCGAACATGGTGTACTCGCTCATGGCCGGCGCCTTCATGGTGGCGGGCGGTCTGATGGGCACCATCATCGGCTGGCGCACGAACTTCCGCATGGGCGCCGCCCTCTGCGCGGCCGGCGAGCTTGTCATGGCGCTGTCGCCGAACATGACCGTGTTCATCTGGGGCGGCCGCATTCTCGTCGGCTTCGGCGCCAGCTTCATGATCCCCTCGGTGCTGGGCCTTATCCCCTT
>NZ_JBCLQK010000009.1:0-127806 GCF_041223505.1 Adlercreutzia muris | reverse complement strand
TCGGCGCACACCGACCGATAGCGGACAAGCGCACCGATGGCTCGCGGAATCACGGACTGAAAACGCCGCAATAATCAGCCTAACGAGAAAATCGGGTACGAGGTGGAGACAGTAGATACCAACCATCTGGCAAGTATCTGCGGCAAGAGGAACGCCGGCAACTTCTCGCGACCTACCGTAGAGGAGGGGAGCTGATCTACGTGAATAAAGAAAATCGGAAGAGCTGGCATCCCAGACGCGGCTCCAATTGCCGAGTGGGGAAGCAGGTCTCCCGTTGAACGGCATTATACGGCGCTCAGAAGTCATTGACAAGGCGGAGGACGGGGCAACGCGCAAGCAGTCGACCGCTCCGCCAGCGCCACGGCCGTCGCGGAAGATGTCCCCGGGATGATGCACCTCGACCGAGCCCGCGCGGCGAGAACATGCGAGTTTGAGCACTAGCCAGAATGCCACTGCTCCAAGACAGGTATCGGTCGGATGGGGGTAAAATCGCAAGGAGAAAGGACAGGGCACATGGACGAAGAGAAACTGAAGATGCTCGAGGAAGACTTGAAGGAAACGATGGACACGACGGGCATGGGTCGCGAGGAGGTAATCGAGATCTGGGAGAGCTCTTCCATGAGCCTGGTCAACGACCCCTCCCTCTCCGAGCTTGAAAGGGAAGAGCTGAGGAGGCGTAACTCCGCCCTAAAGACGAAGCGTTAAGTCTTCAGCTGGCTAAAACCAATCACACACAGCCCCGCTTCGGTGGGGATTTTTCACGCCCGGAAACCCACCTGGCGATGCCTCTCCGATACTCCCAACTATCGCGAGGGGCAGCGGCAACGAACGACCCCGATTTGCCTGCCCGAGCAGCGATCGGGCGCCGAAGCGCGCAGAGAAGCGCAGCGAACAAATCCCGGAAAAGGTCGGAAGAGGCGACGGAACGCGCACAGACAGAGACCGCAGCCACGGAGCTCGCGCGGCAGCAGGTTCCAGCGGACACCGAGCCCACCGCGCAGGCGGCGCCGCGACGACGGACCCAGCGCCCGCAGCCGAGGCCGGCGCGCGGGCCTCGGCTGCGGGAAGCACCATGAGCGTCCACAAGCACCAGCGCATGATGCAACAGGTCGAGGCCGAGCGCGACGCCGCGAGGGCCGAGGTCGTGCCGAAGGCAGCGGACTGCATCGACGTGGTAGCCGCGTCGGAACGCCTCGGTGAGTTCGCCGGCGATACCGAGAGACCGCTTGAGTACCAGTCAGAATACCACTGCTCCAAAAACTGAGACAGTGCCGGAAGATCAAAAGGGCGCGCCACAGGAGACGCGCCAGATAGCGACTGGGGCCGCTGAAGTTAGCAGCGGACGCGGCCCCGCATCCCCGCCATCATACCACGAAACGAGCCGAAGGAGACCAGAGATGATAACCGCGAAAGAGCACGAGGCCTAAAGAGCAGCATCTCCGAGACCCGCTCCGAAGGCGAGCGTGGGGGCTTTCAAGTAAGGGAGATCGACGAAAGAGGAAGACCTAAGCAAGACGGTATGGCTCCAGGGAATCGGCCACCACGAGGCTATAGAGGCCCGCAAGCTCAGACCCGACATGATCTGCTGCTGGAACGCTGGCTACAAGTCGGGCGTCCTGGCGGCGAGGCTGTCTAAGACCAGCAAGACAGTGACGGCGACGCTGCGCAGCCGCCGGGACGGCAAGGCCCGCGAGCGCGTCTGATCGCCAGTCAGAATGTCACTGCGGCAAAACCGGCCCGTCCAACCGTCCCCCGTGAAATACGCCACGGCCAGATACCGAAGGCCGCCAGACCGCCCCGCACCGGGGCGGCTGGCCCAGCGCACCCCTCCACCTAGGAAGGAGGTGAAACCGATGATGGGAACGCTCCTGTCAGTGCTGGCGGGCCTCGTGTCCGCAGCCGCTTGGGATGCCATCAAGTGGGCTTGCGCGTCCGTTAGGGCGCGAAAAAAGCCCGCCCCCGATGGAGAACCGAGCGAGCGGACTTGAGATCCCGAGGGGCGCGGTTCGGTTCCGCGTCCCTTGGTTTCCGACAAGTATACACCCGATGAAAGGGGAAGGCCATGAAAGAGTACCTCTTCAAGTCCGCAACGGCGGCTTGATCACCAGTCAGAATGTCACTGCTCCAAAACGTGCGCTGGCCCTGGTCGTAGCCGATGCGGGTTTGATTACCAGTCAGAATGTCACTGCTCCAAAACGGCGAGGCGGGATTCCGACACGCCGAGGCAGTTTGATTACCAGTCAGAATGTCATTGCTCCAAAACGCAGTACTGGGGGCCGGAAGCGGGCGATCAGTTTGATCACCAGTCAGAATGTCACTGCTCCAAAACTCGCATGGAATATACTCTCCGGTGTGAGAAGTTTGATCACCAGTCAGAATGTCACTGCTCCAAAACCGCAACAACTGGGCGAAGATGCCGGGGACGGTTTGATCACCAGTCAGAATGTCACTGCTCCAAAACTGACCTCCTAGTCCGCTGAGGAGTAACGCAGTTTGATCACCAGTCAGAATGTCACTGCTCCAAAACTACCTAGCTGTTGCAAAGCCTCCCCAAGTTGTTTGATCACCAGTCAGAATGTCACTGCTCCAAAACTATCAAGATCAACGCAAACGGCATCACCGAGTTTGATCACCAGTCAGAATGTCACTGCTCCAAAACGGCGCTTTCATCGACATCGACGGCGGATCCGTTTGATCACCAGTCAGAATGTCACTGCTCCAAAACTTCGGCTGCGTTCTTTGCAGATTCGTTGTGTTTGATCACCAGTCAGAATGTCACTGCTCCAAAACACGCTCATCGCACATGATCGCCTGACAGCCGTTTGATCACCAGTCAGAATGTCACTGCTCCAAAACGGATGACACGGAGGAAGCACTGAAGGCCCGGTTTGATCACCAGTCAGAATGTCACTGCTCCAAAACCGGGGAACACGTCCGCAATGTCATCGAAAAGTTTGATCACCAGTCAGAATGTCACTGCTCCAAAACCGAGAGCTCGTCAAGGGAGGGGATGCCGGGGTTTGATCACCAGTCAGAATGTCACTGCTCCAAAACGCCTGAACGCCCATCAGAGGCCCCCGTCCTGTTTGATCACCAGTCAGAATGTCACTGCTCCAAAACGGAGCCTTTGGTGCATGCTTCTGCAATTATGTTTGATCACCAGTCAGAATGTC
Organism: Adlercreutzia muris; assembly: GCF_041223505.1. NCBI lineage: Bacteria > Bacillati > Actinomycetota > Coriobacteriia > Eggerthellales > Eggerthellaceae > Adlercreutzia > Adlercreutzia muris. The sequence continues at coordinate 124,633 of NZ_JBCLQK010000009.1, read as the reverse complement.
ACTGCTCCAAAACAGGCGCGCCCTTGGTCGCGAACATGAGCAGTTTGATCACCAGTCAGAATGTCACTGCTCCAAAACGGCTGCGACCTCCTCGAGCTCGGCAAGCTGGTTTGATCACCAGTCAGAATGTCACTGCTCCAAAACGGGAGCCTACGAGGACGGCGAGGTGCTCTAGTTTGATCACCAGTCAGAATGTCACTGCTCCAAAACCGACTCGTGCAGCGACCAGAAGCAGGCGGGGTTTGATCACCAGTCAGAATGTCACTGCTCCAAAACGAGCGCCCCGTAGCGCATCTCGTATACCTTGTTTGATCACCAGTCAGAATGTCACTGCTCCAAAACCACGCGTACTCGACGGCGCCCTCGATGCTGTTTGATCACCAGTCAGAATGTCACTGCTCCAAAACAACGCTCAAAACATCTTGAGCTTGTACAAAGTTTGATCACCAGTCAGAATGTCACTGCTCCAAAACATGGAAATGACGGAATTCAACTACGGCGTTGTTTGATCACCAGTCAGAATGTCACTGCTCCAAAACTAGTAGGGAAGACGATCTCGAATACGCCAGTTTGATCACCAGTCAGAATGTCACTGCTCCAAAACGAACCGTGTCGGGTACACCTATGCCCGCACGTTTGATCACCAGTCAGAATGTCACTGCTCCAAAACGTAGAGGCGGCGCAGGGTCTCGCGCTTCCCGTTTGATCACCAGTCAGAATGTCACTGCTCCAAAACCTTGGCCCGGAAGAGCTGTACGCCACGCAGTTTGATCACCAGTCAGAATGTCACTGCTCCAAAACGGCAAGGCAGAAGCGGGCGCGAAATGAGTGTTTGATCACCAGTCAGAATGTCACTGCTCCAAAACCTGCCGGTTCACTAGCTTCTCCTCGTCGCCGTTTGATCACCAGTCAGAATGTCACTGCTCCAAAACCGTTGAAGCAAATCCTCTTTTGCGGGAGAGGCGTACTTTCTGACCAATTTGTTGCTTCATACTCGATAAAGTGCTGGTCAACAATGACTTTTCTCTCAAGATCATTATAGAAAGGAGCATTCTGATTCTCGATCAGAATAGCCCTAATTCCGTGAAAAATCATCCGTCCGTAGAGTTCTAACAGGTCGTTTTCTCCAAAAAAAGTTTTAAGATTCACGAACAAAAGAACCATATCACAAGCAACATCAGCAGCTAAGTCGATAAACTGTATAAGGTTGTCAAGGAGCGAACTGGTCTCTCGAGAGCCAACTCCATAGTCGAAGGCCTTCAGATAATGACGCAGCTCCCATTCTACGCCAAAGTCGTACTCCGCATTGAATTGAAAACCAATCTGATTGACGCAGGACCTCATCCCCAAGTGCAACTCTTGCATTCTCAATCGCAAGTCTTCATCGATGAGCAGAGCTTCTTCAAAGCGAGAGTAAAGTGCTCCTAGTAAACACTTATGCTTCCAAGGAAGGTCGAACGGATTTGCTATGGGAAGAAACACATTGCCGGCTCGCAACTGCTGCCCATCATCTCCCCAGAGGGTGTACGGCTCAGACGCTTGCTCGCCTTGGCCAGATAACAACGCTGCGACTACACGCGCGAAAAGCGTCTGATTCGCTATATGCAGCGCCAACACACGAGAGTCACGCATGTCGATAGAGCGTTCAAAGCCGGAGAACGATATCATCATAGGACAACGAACTCCTCCATCGTGTCAACCTCATCGTACGCATCGCGATTTCCTACGATGTAATCCATAGTAGCGAATTGCTTCTCGGTTACCTTGAGAACCTGCACCAACCCCTCCGGCGGTCGATGTTTTCTCAGTCGCACAACTGCTGCCCCTGCCGCGCCATCGTTGACGACAAGCTTGGCGTAGACCGACTCTTGCAACATGAGATAGCCGTCCTTAATAAGAAACTTTCGAAACAGGCGGTATTCCTTTCTCTGCATTGCAGTCTCGACCGGGAGATCGAAGAAGACCATGAGCCTCATAAACCTATTCCTCGTATTTTGCCCCTCGCCACTCATAGAAGCCGGAATTCTTCAATCTCCTCTACGGCCGCTCGCTTGTTTAATGCATTCAAACATTGCTGCACATATCGAGAAACAACCGACCCCAGACGATAGGATCCTTCTTTATAGGCCACATGAGTATTTGCCAAACCTCCCAGCACTCGTCTCATATCGACATCAAAGTCGACTGCCAGATAATCCACCACAAGCCGGTCAACAGCTGGGCGAAAAGGTTCCATCAGGTCGCAGGTCAAATTGAATTGATTGTATTCATTCCGATGACATATTCCCACTTGAGTTATGCAGCCTCGCGCCGTTATCTCGCGATTAACGAGCGACAGGAGGACCGCATATCCATAATTCAAGGCGGCGTTGATGGGGATATCGCTCTCCCTGCTAAAACTCGATCCAAAAAGCGCTGCAAAGTACAGCCGCGCAGCTTGAGCTTCGCGGTTGGTCGTGTCACCAGAACGCACCTCGGGAACGATCTGACTTAACTGCTGGGCTTCCCTCTCGTAATCTCGCTCCTTCAAAAATCGTGCTTGCTCGCGAATTTTGTCGCGAACTACCCGCTGCCAAACGCGTTTCTTGATAGGCTCGCCCCACTCGAGCTGCTCCGCTATACGCTTGCTGGTATTATGGGCACCGTAAAGCGGCAAATACTGTCCCACGGGATTGCACTGAGAATCACTCACTAGCAGCGATATCTTGTTCTTCGCAAGCTCCGCCATGAGATAGGCGCTGATATACACCTGCATAGTTTGCAGAACAATGGTTGATATCTCCGACAAATGCACTTTCGCCGTATCATCTTCCTTCCGGACGACAAGGTATCCGCTTTTGTAGGAGAGCTTGCATGAACTTTCTATGTAAACTGTCCTAAAGGCCAATATGAGTCCGCCTTTCAAACATGCCCGTCACCGATTGATCGATGAAAGTGATACCACCGCCCTTAGTCAAGATCGAGCTAAAAGTGGGCTGCATATTTCCCGCGCACTTACCTTTGCCCACACTTCGCAAATCGAATCTATCCGTTTTCCCATTGCCAATGGCAATCAGCCCCTTGATTAAATTGGCCTTATCGTCGCAAGAAATACCGGGGAAAATATTCGCCCATTCTGACACACCTAAAAGCCCCGTCAGTTTTGGCGAGTATCGTTTTAAAGACTTCACGATAGTATAAAAAATCTTTCCAAGTATATTCTCAGCGCTGAGACCATCGTTCTCGTATATTTCCTTGAGTCCTTTGACCTCCTCCAAGCTGAAGGCAAATTGCGTAGCGTTCTTGACTGCTTTTAGGCCTGTCAAGTACATCCTCGAATCGTCGAATTCCACAAGCTGGTATTTATAGATCTTCGTTCGAACCAACTCAACAAATTCAAGATCGCTGGCCACCGCAAGCTCTTTCGCAAACTCAACCAATGCCTCTTGATTCCGCCCAATCGCTGATGCAACGCTCACCGGCACAGGTGCAAACTCAAGAACATCCTTCCCTTTCTTCTCCGCTTTATAGATAAAAAAGTACGCGAATTGCTCGCCCGAATAGCTGCCGTATTTTTCCGCATCAAGCCCCTTCTTCAAGGGCAGCGTCATGTTCTTGCCGGCGGCACGAGGCGAATAGACCGTTGCATCCCAGAAAGCGCCGCTCGTTTCCTCTGGCATACGCGAAATGAAACACTGCCGATAGTTGAAATACCGCTTCAGCCGACCGATCTCACGCTCAGCAGACCAATCGTCTCGGAACAGCTCCCCCGTCTCCTCGTCAAATCCCGATTTCATAAAACTCGCCACCACGAACGAGGCCGACCCTGGCATCTTTCCGCGTTTCGCGTGGCTGCTCTCAGCTCTCACAAAATTGCGCACCACATGCGTATATCCGATAGGGTTCTCATGCATAGCAGCATGGCGCTTCAGGATGAATCGACCTATTTCAGAGGCAAGCAACGCATCCTGCGCATGATGGAAATCATTTGCCTCGCGACACTTCACGAGCCCGATTTCATGACGCAATTCCGAAGATAGGGTAGCCTTTACTGGCATCACACGAGTGTCTGGATACGTTTCCCTTAAAAGGTCCTGCACTACTTTCAGTATCTGAGACGTCTCTACAAGCTGCCGCGCAATGAACCCCTTCATTTGCTGCTCCGAAATGCTATCTCGAAGCAAGTTACGATACTTTTTATCGCCGATGAGCTTCGCGTCATGCAACGCACCCCAATAGGACCTCATTTTCCTACGCACCTCATCGCTCAGCAAAAGCTGGTCGGACTTGCTTTGGTTCTCAGACGAAAGCACCAGCGCCTTATTCTCAAAGCTATCGTCTTTGATATACGTCCGCGGAATAATATGATCCACTTGATATTCGGAAAGACGCTCAATCTCGAGAGGCCTTCCCGAGTACAGAGATTTGCCGCCCTGCATAAAGTACAGCGTCAGCTTCTCGCTGAGATCCGCACTAGCTTTAGCACAATCCACCAGCTCTCGACTCACATTTGAGCTCCACCATTCAGGCGCCTCCTGCTTAAGTGCTGCAAGTTTTTCTTTCAAATCATCGTAGCGACGCTTCGTACGCAAACCCTTTTTCCGAAGGTCTTCGTCGCGAGTAACCTCAATAAAAATGTTCGCCGGAGCATGTCCTGCAATACCCGCAATTTCATCTACGATACTTAATGCTTGGTTCACGCTCCTGCGCAAAGCCGGCGAACCAGGAAGCTCCTCAAGCGACATTCCCACATCGGACATATGCTCTCTGTTCCGGGCATCGATGAGCTTCTCAAATCCCAAATTATCATCATGAAGGATCTCCATGAGAACCATGGCACGCGATGGATTATCACTGTTGGGATTTCCCTCACGAAGCACATCCATTATCGAACGTGGCCCGCAGTCCGTCTCCGCCTTCACTTCACACAACAATTTTTTCGAAAGCTTTCCCCATCCGGCAAAACGTTTGCGCACGATCTTCTTGATCTGTTCATCGGTAAGACGGTCGCCGTAATTCCGCTTGAGTTTTTCGCGGAAAATGCTCCTATCCTCAAAGAGGGTGCTCCAGAGAATTATCTCTTCAATCATGGGGTAATCAGACTCGGGAATCTCACCAACGTTAAAGATGTCTTTCGCAAAAAAGATGTACGAGCCCATCTTTGACTCGAAGCCCGTCTCCCCCTGACCGCCAAATACATGGGGATTGCTTACACCACGCTTGCGGAGCCATTCCTCCATCTTTTTGTAGGTCACACGACCGCGCCTAAAAAGCTGCTCGACTGCTTCAGTACGATCTTTGTAATCGAGCCGATGCTCTCGATCTCCATCCTGCGTTAACTTTGCCCCATTCAACTCGTTCAGCACGCAGTACTCTTCATAGACCAATGAGCATTTGGGCAGAACTGGCTCGCCATGTAGGTACGTGCAAGTACTTGTCATTCGCTGGATGAAGGCCGTTGCACTACGGTCTTTGTCGACAATCTCCTCCCAATTCCAGGGGTAGATTCGCTCATCCTCCTTCCCTTCCTGCCGCTCGACCCAGGCGAACCGAAGCTTACCGTCTGCGGTCTTTCGCGCATTTTTCTTTGTAAGAGGGCCCACGTAATAAGGGATGCGGAACGAAACGAGCGACTCCAACTTCGTCCGTTCTCGCTTCAAGAAGGGGTAGAACTTCGCTTGATTGTCGATTATGGCCCGCATTTCCTCTCGATGAAGCTGAAAGGGAATGGCGCCGTTATCGCTCGTTTTAAGCCTGCTGAGAAACCTTTCCGAGCCGAACCGTTCCATCATGACAAGATACCGAGAATCATCTGTTGCCGCGGTTCCCTTGAAAAGCGCCTCAACCTCCTTCTTGAAGTCCTCGTATTTCGTCTTTCGAATCTCGTTGTAGCGTGTATAGCCCTTAATCTGATCCTTCCCGTATTTGTCGTAAACATGCCTCTGGGGATGAAGAGGCGTGGGAGCACAAAATGCTCCTCGGAAAAACTCGTCGTATTTCTCGGGAACATATTGCTTGACGAGGGACTTCAGTAAGCGCAAATCCTCGCCATATCGATTGTAGTCTTCTACTTTGTTGGCCGAGATGCCCTCATCAGGCTTACTACTCAGGATTTCCTGCAGCACATACGAGGAATACACCGCCCTCATTGCCTCGAATAGCGCCTTCCCCTCGTCAGGCAGCACCATCTCAAAAGCTTCAACCTGCTCATCATTCGATAGATAAATACCCGTTGCAACGCCTTCAGGAGCCTCCTCACCCGCAAAGAAGATATGGGCCATATCGGCCTTAAGGCCCACGATCGCCGCAGCCAACGCCTTGGATATTTTCTTCGCCGCTTGCTTATCAAGCAGCCCGGCCTCTCCAATACCCAGCTTGCCCAAAATCTTTTCTTGTAAGCTAGATTTCGACGACGCCGTGTCCCCCAATATCGCAACCACATCATCAACTGCATTCTGAGCATCGCAAGGAACATCGAGGGCATCGCAGTAGCCCTGCAGTTCGTAGCAAAAACGATCAACTGAATTTTTGACACTCAAATGCGAGGTAAGCCCCTCGTTTTCTTGCTGCAAGAAATTACCGCGATGCTTCACGATATTATGCAGGGCAAGATAGACGAGGCGAATGTCAGCCTTCTCGTCAGTCTTCATCAGCCATTGACGAAGGTGGTAGACAGTCGGGAACTTCTTGAAATAATCCTTCTCGGAAAATTCAGCTTGGGGGAAAATCATTCCAGCATAATCAGCGAATTGCGGATCTCTATCCTCCTTGAGTAAATGCGTTTGGCGCAACCGCGTAAGAAAATCGGGGTCAACTTCGGAAATTTCTCGCTGGAATATCGATTCCAGGAGATCCAGACGCCAACGACGGCGGGCATAGCGACGACGCTGGCCGCGATGTGTGCGCGCCTCAGAAGCGGGCTCGGCATTTGGGAAAATACGACTACCCCATGTAGGTTGACCTTTGAAGTGGAGCAGGTTACCTTCGTCGTCGGTCACAGACCACCCGACGGAGCCAGTCCCTATGTCGAGCCCGATATTGTACTCATCCGCATTTCGCAGGTTCATATCTTCCCTTTCTCAAGCCCCTGTGCTAAAGTAAAAGCGTCTTGATACCAGTCAAGATGTCACTGCGAGTCAAAATAAAGACCTAGTCTTAAATGCCTTCGGGCGCCGCGTAGGCGGCAATTTGACTCACTCAAGAGCCCTGCGGGGCTCTTTTTTTGTTTCCTCTTGCACCTGGTACTTCACAGTATAAAAGCTTTTCCATGCAAGTCAGTCATTATTTCAGTAGTAGCCAGACACAACGGAGTTGTATTGCGTTATGTGGGGTGATTTCGGTACACTCAGTCGTCTTTTTCTTCTATGATCAGCGGTATTTATCTTGAACGACGTCCCCGTTAGCCAGGATATCGACATCAGGGCAACGACTAACAAAAACGCCCGCCTGAAACGTTTGTCGCTTCGGGCGGGCGCTTTGCTTGAGAAATGCGACGCTGGCCGGGAGCCTGGGCCTCCTCACCTACCGTCTCTCGATGGGCACGTAGGGCTTGGTGCCGCGGACGGTGTTCTTGTAGGCGGGGCGGATGATGCGCTTGCCGGCGGCGATCTCCTCGAAGCGGTGAGCGGCCCAGCCGGCCATGCGGGCGCAGGCGAACAGGGGCGTGAACAGGTCCTCGGGGATGCCCATCATGGAGTAGATGAAACCGGAGTACATATCCACATTCGCACATAGGGCCTTGCTCGATCCCTTCTCGCGGGCGAACACCTCGGGCGTGAGGCGCTCGATGGACTTGAGCAGGTTCAGCTCGGCCTCGTACTCGGTGCCGGCGGCCAATTGCTCGGCAAAGCGCTTCCCGATAATGGCGCGCGGGTCGGACAGCGTGTAGACCGCATGCCCCATGCCGTACACCAGGCCCGTCTTGTCGTAGGCCTGCTTGTTCACGATCTTCGCCAGATAGGCGGCCACCTCGTCGTCGTCTTCCCAGTTCTTCACGTTTTCCTTGATCTCGGCCTGCATGGCCCGCACCTGGTGGTTCGCACCGCCATGGCGATGGCCCTTGAGCGACCCGAACGCCGCCGCGTAGGTGGAGTACGGATCGGTGTCGGATGAAGACAGCACGCGCGTGGTGAAGGTGGAGTTGTTGCCGCCGCCGTGCTCGGCGTGCAGGCTCAGCATAATGTCGAGCATGCGGGCCTCTTCCGGCGTGAAGGCGCGGTCGGGGCGCAGCATGGAGAGGATCGTCTCGGCGGTGGACTGCCCGGGCACGAAGCGGTGCATGATCATGGAGTCGTGGTGGAAGGCCGCGCGCTTGGCGTAGTAGGCGAGCACCATGATGCGCGGCAGGCGGCTGATGAGCGACAGCGCCGTGTGAATCTCATGCTCCGGCGAGCGGTTCTCAGCGCACTCGTCGGCCGCGTACAGGCGCAGGATGGAGCGGGACATCATGTTCATGATGTCGGGAGAGGTGTCCACCATAAGGGTGCTGGCCGTGAAGCCGTCGGGCAGCTCGCGCTGGGAATCGATCACCTCCACGAAGCGGGCCAGACGCTCGCGGGTGGGCAGCTCGCCCATGAGCAGCAGGTAGGCCACCTCCTCGTAGGCGAAGCGGCGCTCGGGATTCAAATCGCCCAGCAAATCATAGATATCGTAGCCGCGCAGGCGCAGGCTTCCCTCGGCCGGCATCTTCTCGCCGTCGGACACTACATAACCGTGCACGTTGGACACGTTGGTCATGCCCGCCAGCACGCCGGTCCCATCGGCGTTGCGCAGACCGCGCTTCACGTCGTAGGTCTGATAATGCTCGGGGTCGATGGTGTTCACCTGGTAGAAGTTCTCGTACAGGCGCACGCGACGCGCCTCGTCCTCGCTGATCTCGATGGGCTCGGCGCCGTCGATATCGGCGCAGTTGTCCACGCGGATAACAGCTTCGTCGATTTCCATGGCCATGGGGCTCTCCTCTCCCAGCGGGGCCGGCGATGCGGCCGCAGTGTATCAGTGTATTGTACCGTGCGAGCAAGACGCACCCGCGCCCAGCTGCAACCCCCACCCCGCTCCCACGGCGAACGGTGGCCTTTCAAAAAAGTTCGAAAAAGTCGTTGACAAGCCCCGAAGGAGATGGTTAAATAGTCGTTGCTGTTTTGAAGTGCGCCGTTACCTCAGCTGGATAGAGGGACTGACTACGAATCAGTACGTCGGGGGTTCGAATCCCTCACGGCGCACCACTTTGCATCATGAACCGCTTTCGAGCGGTTTTTTTGTAGGCCGACCAGAAAGGAACACCGTGAAGGTTCGAAAATCGAAACCTCACAGTATGTAACCTTCCGGCTCCTTCCCCGTGGCGGTAGTCGGAAGAAACGACTACTGTGCGCTGGGCCCCTGTGGCAGGCAGCGCGGTAAGCGCCCCGTTTGCCCATTCCTCCCAGCGCTCGCCAACGGAGGAACATCTATGCTCTATCTGTCCCAAATGATCGGGGAGCCCGTCGTCGATGCGACCGGCGAGCGCCTCGGCACCATTTCCGACCTGGCCATTTCCACGGGCGAGGTCTTCCCGCGCATCACGAGCCTGGCCTTCCAGGGCCCCGGGCGCGTGCCCTTCATGATCTCGTGGCGCAAATACGTCGACACCTTCGACGAGGACGGCATCACGCTGTCCGTGGATGCCCACGACATCCGTTTCAGCTACCTGCAGCCCGACGAGGTGCTGCTGGCCCGCGACCTGATGGACCGCCAAATCGTGGACACCCAGGGCATGAAGGTCGTGCGCGTGAACGACCTGAAGCTGTCCCAATCGGGCACCCAGCTGCGGCTGCTCGGTGCCGAGGTGGGCGTGCGCGGCATCCTGCGCGGGCTGCATCCCGTGATCGAGCGGGCCGTGGTAAACGTGGCGAAGCTGTTCCATAAGAAGGTGGACGAGCAGCTCATCGCCTGGAACTACATGGACCTGCTCGACCGCGACCTGTCGGAAGTGCAGCTGTCGGTGACCCACCGCCGCTTGGACGAGCTGCACCCCGCCGACGTGGCCGACATCTTAGAGCAGCTGGATCCCCAGCAGCGCGCCAGCGTGTTCGAGCATTTGGACGACGCCCGGGCCACCGAGGCCATCTCCGAGATGGAAGACGAGTACCAGGCCGAGTTCATCGACGATTTGCCCGATGCCAAGGCCGCCGAGCTTATCGGCAACATGGACCCGGATGATGCCGCCGACATCGTGCGCGACCTTCCCTACGAGAAGGCCGAGACGCTGCTGCGCCTCATGGGCGTGGAGGACGCTGCAGAGATTCGCCGTCTGCTCGGCTACAAGGACGGCACCGCCGGCGGCATGATGACCACCCAGTTCGTGGCCGTGCCCCGCACCTATACCGTGGGCGACACCATCGAGGTGCTGCGCGCCCTGCCCGACGACCACCCCACGGTGCACTATGTGTACGTCACCGACGAGTATGGCAAGCTGCTCGGCGTGAATTCCCTGCGCACCCTCGTTCTCTTCAACGCCGACCGGCTCATGGGCGACATCATGTACGACGAGATCATCAGCTGCCTGCCCTCCGAAGAGGAGGAGGACGTGGCCGCCGACATCTTCAAGTACGACATTCCCGCCATGCCCGTGGTAGACGAGCACGGCACCCTGCTCGGCATCGTCACCACCGACGACGCCTGGGATGCCATCGAGGACGACGTGGCCAGCGACAAGACGAAGATGAGCGCCCTGTCCATCGCCGGCATTACCGTGGCGGTGCTGCTGGGGCTGTTCCTGTACTCCCTTATCCTGCTGCAACTGGCCGGCTCGCTGCATATCGGCGGCCTGCGCTACTAGGCAAGGGAGGCGATATCCGTGAATGCGAAGAAGCGCGAGACGACCAGTGCTGCGGCGGCCCCGTCCCTCACCGCCAACGAGCGCGAGATGGCCCGGGCCGCCTCCGAGCTGGCCGAGACCGGCATTCCCGCCAGCGAGCAGCCGGGCGTCGGCGCCAAGCGCGCGCCCAGCCGTTTACTGCTCATCCTGGCGGCCATGGGTCCGGGCATCATTACGGCCATGGCCGGCAACGACGCCGGCGGCATCTCCACCTACTCCACGGCCGGCGCCAATTTCGGTTTCGGCACGCTGTGGGTCATCCCCATCATGTGCGTGCTGCTCATCGTGGTGGAGACCACGGCCGGGCGCATGGGGGCGGTCACCGGCAAGGGATTCGCGGCCCTCATCCGCGAGCGCTTCGGCATCCGGCTTGCGGCCTTCGCCATGCTGGCCCTGCTCGTTGGCAACGTGGCCACCACCTTCTCGGAATTCGCCGGCATCGCCAGCGGTATGGAGATGTTCGGCGTGTCGAAGTACATCTCGGTGCCCGTGGCGGCCCTGGCCGTGTGGCTGCTCGTGGTCGGCGGCTCCTACAAGCGGGTGCAGAACGTGTTTCTGGCCCTGTCGCTTGTGTTCATCACCTATATCGTAGCGGCGTTTCTGGCCCAGCCGAACTGGGCCGAGGCGGCCCACGACACCGTGGTGCCCGCCGTGGTGGGCGATGTGGGATTCATCTCGCTCGTCATCGCCATGATCGGCACCACCATCGCCCCCTGGATGATGTTCTTCACCCAGAGCAATGTGGTGGAGAAGGGCCTCACGACCAAGGATCTGTTCTCCCAGCGGGTGGATGCCGTCTCGGGCACTATCGCCGCTTGCATCGTGGCCTGGTTCATCATCGTGACCACAGGCGCGGTGCTCTTCCCCGCGGGCATCTCCATCGACTCGGCCGCCGACGCCGCCGCGGCCCTGGCCCCCTTCGCCGGCCCCTACGCCGAGGCCCTGTTCGCGGTGGGCCTCATCGCCGCATCGTTTCTGGCGGCCTGCGTGCTGCCGCTGACCACGGCCTTCGTCATCTGCGAGGCCTTCGGCTGGGAAGCCGGCGTGTCGTTCAAGTGGCGCGAGGCCCCCACGTTCAAATCCATCTTCACCTTCGTGATCGCATTCTCGGCCATCGTGGTGCTCCTGCCCGATGTGAACCTCTTGGCCATGATGCTGACGGCTCAGTTCGTCAACGGCGTCATTTTGCCCATCCTGCTGGCGTTTATGGCCATCATCTCGGCCGACAAGCGCATCATGGGCGCGTACCGCTCACGCCGCGTGTCGAAGGTGCTGCTGTGGGCCACCGTGGGTGTGGTGGCGGCGCTGACTGCGGTGCTCTTGGTCATGCAGGTGATGGGTCTGGCCTAGCGCCTGCCTGACGGAGCGCGGGCGCAGCAAAGCACCCCCTTCTTGGCGCGAACCCCGGCACGGCGCCCCTCCCGCGGCATCGTGCCGGCGCGAACTCCCTCTGCCTGCGAAATCGGCAGCGATTTCAACGTGGCGGCAACGTATGCGAATCGGTGCGCTCATCGTTTGGTACATCCCTTGTATTAGCGGGCCGCCCATCGCATACTGCAAGTGTCGGAAGGCAAGAAGACCGCCCTCCGACACACCTGGGGTGACGCGCACCGGCGGTTCGTCGGATGCGGCCGTCGATGCGGCGCACGCTGCAAGCCCCGAGGTGTCGACCCGTTAGGAGGCTGCAGTGCAACTCAAAGCATCAACCGATTATGGACTGCGTGCCGTTTTGTATCTGGCCGCGCAGGGCCAAACCTGCTCGTCGAAGGATATCGCCCAGGATATGTCCATCCCCCGCGACTATCTCATTCAGCTCGCGCAGCTGCTGCGCAACGCCGGCATCATCGAGGCGCGCCCGGGCAAGCACGGCGGCTACCGTCTGGCAAAGGAACCCTCGAAGATCACGCTGCTGCAAGTGGTGAACGCCCTGGACGACGACGCCAAGGACACCACGCGCGCCCGCCGCAAGGATCGCGCCGGCGCTCCCATGGTCCAGGGCATCAAGCGCGCCTACGACCTGGTGCTCGACGGCTACGACGCCTACTTCGACAGCATCACCTTGGAGATGCTGCTCGACTGCTCCCGCGACGAGAAGATGGGCAAGGAATTCCTGGCCGGGCGCCTCATCGCCGAGAGCCAGCGCCTGCTCGCCGAGGCCGCTGCCGCGGCCTAGGACCGCGCCGCTTCCGTAATCACCCACAGAAAAAGCCCCCAAACAGGGGCTTTTTCATGATTTGGGTCAGTGTCGGGAACGCAGGCCGCCCGCGGGGCCGCCCGCGGCCGCCCCCAGCTCAGTCCGAATCACTCCACGAAAAAGGCTCCCCGCAGGGAGCCTTTTTCGCGTTCGCGGGAAACGAGGAAACCCGCCAGGCAGCCTACTTCTCGGCAGCAGCCCGCTTCGCCTCCATCTTGGTGAGCACGAGCACGGCCACCACGATGAGCACGAGGCCCAGACCCAGGGAGATCCACGGCGTCTTGGTGATACCGGCGATGATGTAGCCCACGAAGCAGATGACCATGACCAGAGTGGCATAGGGAATCTGCGTGGCCACGTGGCGCAGGTGGTTGCACTTGGCACCGGCCGAGGACAGGATGGTAGTGTCGGAGATGGGCGAGATGTGGTCGCCGTACACCGCGCCGGCCAGAGCCGAGCCCACAGCCACGAGGAACAGCGGGTCGCTTGCATCGAACACGCCGATGATGATGGGCAGGATGAGCGCGATAGTGCCCCAGCTGGTGCCCATGGCGAACCCGATGAACGCCGCCACGAGGAAGATGACCGCGGGCAGAAGATCGAGGCCCACACCCAGGCCGTTCAGGAAGCCGGACACGAACTCACCGGTGCCCAGCAGGTAGCGGCAGCAGCCGCCGAGGGACCAGGCCAGCACGAGGATCATGATGGCGCCGATCATAGAGCGCACGCCCTCGGACATGGCCTCCACGAAGCCGCCGAGGTTCATGAGCTTGCGCGGCAGGAACATGGCAGCCGCCACGCACAGGGCCACCACCGCGCCGATGCACAGGCCCATGACCGGGTTCTCGCCCACAGCCGTGGCGAAGTCGACGCCGCTGAAGAAGCCACCCATGTACATCATGCCCAGGATGGAGAACACGATGAGCACGAGAATGGGCACGATGAGGTCCCAAATGGTGCCGCGATCGGAGATGTTGAGGCCCTTGTACTCCTCGATGGCGCCGGCGGCCGCATCGTCGATGTCGCCCTCCTCGGTCACCACCGTGGGGATATTGGGAGCGCCCTCCAGATCGACCTGGGCCTTATCGGCGATGCGGGCCAAGGATACGGCCTCCAGCTTCGAGCCGGCCGCCGGAATGCGATCGTCGGCCGCGGCCTGAGCAGCCGCCATGGGGCCGAAGTCCTTCTGGATGAACAGCATGAAGAACACGAAGAAGATGGTGAGCAGCGCGTAGAAGTTGTAGGGGATGGAGGCCACAAAGGTGTTGAAGCCGTCCTCGCCCATGTAGCCGCCCACGGCCACGGCCCACGAGGACACCGGCGCGATGATGCAGACCGGGGCCGCCGTGGAGTCGATGATCCAGGCGAGCTTCTCATGGCTGACCTTGAACTTGTCGGTCACCGGGCGCATGACGGCACCCACGGTGAGGCAGTTGAAGTAGTCGTCCACGAAGATGATGATGCCCAGAAGCGCCGTGAGGATGGAGGCAGCCCGGGCGTTCTTCACGTGGGTGGTCACCCATTCCGCGTAAGCCCGGGAACCGCCGGCCGTGGCGATGACCACGGTGAGCGCCCCCAAAAGCGCAAGGAACAGCAACAGCGCCCCGTTGCCGGCAATTTGCTCGGCCATCATCTGGGGCACCATGGTGAACGAGGCCACCAGCTGCTCGCCACCGGCGCCGTTCAGCGTGAACTGGTAGATCACCATGCCCGTAAAGACGCCCACGGTCAGCGAGGAGTACACCTCCTTGGTGATAAGAGCCAGGACCAGTGCCAGAATCGGCGGCACGATGGACCACAGCCCCGTGGCGATGAGATCGAATCCTTCCATAACTCTCCTTCCGCTGGCGCCCTTCCCCGCAATCCCCCGGACGCTCGGTATGACAGATGGACATAAGTATATCCGAGTTGGTAAGGGAAAAGGGCCACGGAATGCGCAAAAGCGCCGAGCCCGCGGGCTCGGCGCTTTCAGGGGAGGGTAAGGGGCCGCTACTTCTCCGCCAGGAACTTGCCGGCGCAGTAGCCGTTGGTGATGGCTCGGCCGATGGACAGACCGAGCACGTCCATGGGGTAGTCGGTGCCGCCGTAGAAGGGGCCGGCATTGTTGCCCACCGCATAGAGGCCCTCGATAGGCTCGTCATTCGCGTCGAGCACCATGTTGTCGGCGTTCACGATGATGCCGCCCATGGGCAGGGAGCCGTCGAAGCTGCGGGGGATGATGGCGAAGGGCGGAGTGTCCAAGGCCTGGAGGTACTTGGGGTTCTTGCCGAAATCGTCATCGGCGCCCTTGGCGGCCAGCTCGTTGTAGCGAGCCACGGTCTTCTCCAGCGCCGCGGGATCCACATCCCAGCCCTCGGCGTCGGGGTCGGCGTGCATGGCCTCCACGCACTCGGCCCAGGTGTTGCCCTCGAAGTACCACGCTACATTATGGGCGTCGATGGTGGGGTCTTCCTCGTGCCAGGCCTTCCACTGGTCCTGCCACTTGGCATCCACCAAGGTGTAGGCGGTGTGCGCCACATCGCCGTACTGCTTGATGAAGGGGCGCAGGTACTTGTTGATGTAGCCCTGTTTCGGACCCTCGGCCATAAAGCGCTCGCCGGCGCAGTTCACCATGAGGAAGGGGGCGTCGGCGCGGCAGACGCGCCAATCATGCACCATCATGGCGTGGGGCGCGGGCTCCATCTGGCCGCCCACCCACAGCGCCATCTTGTGGCCGTCGCCATCGCGGCCGGGCATACCCGTGCCGAGCACTACGGAGTCGGGGCTGTAGTATGCCACCATCTCCTCATCGGTCTCATAGGCTCCACAGGCCAGCACCACACCCACCGAGGCATTGTGCAGGTCGTAGCCGCCCTCGGCGTTCTGAGCTACCACGCCGGTGATACGGCCGCTCTCATCCTGAACAAGCTGCACGGCGGGACTATTGTAGAAGCACTGGGCGCCCAGGGTCTCCATGGCGTCGGCCAGGGCCTTTACCACCTCGTCGTGGCCAATGCCGAAGTAGGTGTTGGCATGCAGATGCACCTCGTAACCGTTCACGGTGATGTCGCGCTCGGCCTCGGGCTCGCCCTCGTTCACCTCAATGCCGGCCGCGGAGGTCTTCTCGGCGAACCAGGTGATGGCATCGTAGGAGTTATCGGCCCAGGCCTGCACGAGCTCGCGCTTGGAGCGGTGGTTGCTGCGCTCGATGAGGAAGCTCACCAGAGCGGACTTCGCCGCCTCGGGCACCTCGGGGGTGACGCTGGCAGCCATGTTGCCCGACGACTCGGGAGTCGCCTGCTTCTGAACGAGCGCCACGTCGGCCCCGTCCTCGGCCGCCGCCATGACGGCCGACACGCCGGCCACGCCGCCGCCCACCACGACGATGCCGTGATCGTAGGTGTTAGCAAACTCGGTGATGGGCTCGGGGGCGATCATAAAGCGGGGCGTGGCGTCCCCCGTGGCACCGAGAGCCGCACCGCTGGCGGCCTCAGGCCCCTTCTCCTGCGGGGCGCATCCCGCGAGCCCGGCAGCGGCCAGTGCACCGCCCAGCAGCGCGCCGCCCTTCAAGAACGATCGACGATTCATGTTCGTAGTCATAGCCCGTCCTCCCTTTCCAGATTCTTTGGCGAATGCGACCGAGACTCGGTCGCCGGGCGTCTCCATGCGCCCCATCGGCAACCCTCATCACCGATGGCCCGCATTTTGCCAAGGGACGATTCGACGGTCTATAATCTTGGGAGAAACAGAGGTTGAACCTTATCAACCTTGCCTCAACCTTTTCACTGAACAGGGGAAACATATGAGAATCCTATCGCGCGGGCACTGGTGGGCGCAGCGCGTCAAGAGCACACTCCCCCTGCCATTCTTCGGGTTGGCCCTGTGGCGCGCATGGATGAACCTGTCGTTCGTCGCCCCCAACGGAGCCGTTCCCTTCTCGGCGACGACCGATCACCGGCTGTTCGATCTGGTCATGCTTGCCGCCTTCGCCTTCGTTATCCCCCTTGCCGGCCGCCTTTCGCCCCTCTGCCCTCGGCGCTGGGCCCAGCGATTGTGCCCAGTGCTCATGGGGGCCTATGCCCTGGCGAGCGCCGCTTCCTTGGCCATGCCCGACCTGACCGCGGCCAGCGGCCCTCTGACGGCCGCTGCGGCCCTGGGAGCCACCCTGATGGTCCTCATGTGGAGCGAGTTGTACGCGGGGCTCACCCCCTTCAAGGTGCTCATCGGCCTCACGGGCTCCTACGCCGCCGCCCCAGTGCTGGTGTTCCTGCTCAACGGCTTGTATCCGGCCTACCAGGCTGCGGCCCTCGTGCTGCTGCCCTTCGCCAGCATCGCCTGTCTATGTCGGGCCCAGGCCCACGTCATGCTCGCGCCCCTGCGGGCCACGGGACGCCGCACGGTTCCCTGGCGGGTGGTGGCGGTCATGACGCTCTACGGGTTCGCCTCGGGTCTTTCGGGTATGCACATGTCCGAGATAGTCGGGGTCAACTCGAGCCTCACCACCTTCGTGGTCGCAGGGATCCTCTGGGTCGGGCTGCTCGGCCTGAGCGATCGCATCTCCTTCGGAGCCGTGCAGAAGCTGCCGCCGGCCCTCATGGTGGCGAGCCTCGCCCTCGTCTCGCTCTCCTCGCTCATGGGGCCGCTCGTCATGGGCGTGTGCCTCAGCGCTGCCGTCCTGCTGTCGTACTTTTTCGTGGATGCGACGCTTTGCGACATCTCGCGTCGCTTCGGCATATCGGCCGTGTGGTTGTTCTCTATCACCGAATGCACCAGCATGGGCGCCGAATTCGTCGGCTCTACCGCAGGAGCGGCCCTCGTCGCCTCCCCATTCGGATCGCTCCCCGCCTTCCACATTGCCCTCAATATCGCCCTCGTGGTCATCTCCCTCGCGGCGGCGGCCCTGCTCCTCAACCGCCGGGGCCTGGCGCAACATTGGGGCGTCTCCTTCGCCGAGGCCGGCGCCCTCGCGGAAGACCTCGCCGGCAAGGAGAGGCGCCGCGCGTGGATTCAAACCATGGCAACCCAGCATCGCCTATCGCCGCGCGAGGAGGAGGTGCTCGGCCTCATCGCGGAGGGCGAGAGCATGCGCGGCATCGCGGCAAAGCTCACCATTTCCGAGGGCACGGCGAAGTCCCACGCCTCTCACATCTACGAGAAGCTCGGCGTGTCGGGCAAGCGGGCCCTGGAGGAGCTGGCCCAGACCGCCCTGGCCCCTGAGGGACCCGTTCGAGACTCGGAGCCGAGTTTCGGCACATCGACGGCAAAGCGGTAGCGCAAACGCTCCCTGAGACGCAACTTCCGAGGGACAAAAAGGCACGGTTCTCGTAGCCCAAGTCGGCCCCCTTCCGTGCACGTGAGACGTTTTCCAGGTGAAATTCGTCCGGCCTGACAGCAGAGGCGTCGAAAACTACGAGAACTATGCCTTTTTGTCCACTTCGCACACCGCAGGGCACACAAAAAGCGCCGGGCCCGCGGGCTCGGCGCTTTCAGGGAGGGCAAAACAGGCGGCCGTTACGTTCGCGGAATAGCCTCTATCTTGTTGATGCAGAGCTCGTTTCCGCTGATGAGCGTATAGTCGCGGTCGGCCCCGCAGCCAAGGCAGGTCTGGGAGAGGCGATCCTTGAAGTCGAGGTGGAACTCCTCACCGCACTGGTTGCAACGCACCCGATAGGGCGTCGCGTTGATGACGACCCGCGCATTCTCGGCCACCGTGCCGCGAGCGAGGAACTGGAAGAGGCTCTCGAACAGCTCGATCACGATGTCGCGGCCTTCGCCCACATCGAGATGGACCGCCGTCACCTCGGCCGCCCCGGCGGCTTCGGCCTCCTCAACCACCACTTCCATGATATTGCGCACCAGCGCCATCTCGTGCATAGTCCCCCCTCGCCTGCTGCAGCGGCCCGGTTAAAGTGCCCGCGGAAACGTCAGCGGGGGCGCCGACGACGCGACGCCCCGCCATGATAGACGCCTCGAAAGGCCGCTACTCCAGAATTTCAGCCGCCCCGGCCGCTTAGGCCTCGGGCGCCGGAGCAGCCGCCAACTCGCCACCGGTGAAGTCGACCAACTGGCCACGTGCGACGCGGTCCTTAGCGAAGTAGCGGTTGCAGTCCACGTAATCCTCGGGCAGATCGGGATAGCCTTCCGTGGCCGAGAGGATGCGCGCCTCGGCCGGGCAAACGGGCACGCACTGACCGCAGCGGACGCAGGCGTCGTCCATCGCGCACAGCCCGTCGTCGCCGAAGGTGATGGAGTGCATGGGGCAGCGCTCAATGCACTTGCCGCACTTGATGCAGACATCGCCGTTGTAGTTGAGAGTGTAGGCGCTGAAATACTTGCGCTGGTCGCCCGCGCCATTCTGGCCGCGCCACGCCATGAGGTTACCGCAGCTCTCAGAGTGGCAGCAGCAAATGATGTCGGCGTTCTTCGCGCAAATGGATTCCACCACCATGCCCTTGTCGATGACGTCCTCGACGATCTCGATGGCCTCCTCCTGGGTGATCTGCTCGCCGATGCCCGTCTCCATGAAGTACTCGGCCATATCGCCCAGCGACAGGCACGTGCGGTGCGGGTGCTCGTCGGGATGCGGAACGCCCAGGGCATCCCACTGCGTGCGGCATTGGCAGGGGGACACCGTGATGTTCTTGTTGCGCTTGATGAGCGCACGCCAGTCCTGATAGGGCTGCAGCTCATCCTCGGCCACCACATCGACGCTGATGGGATACGTGCGGAACAGCGGGAAGGTGCTGCCGCTCTCGCCGTTGGGATCCATGCCGCGGATGCCTTGGATATCGAACTCGGTCACCGCCCCCTCGATACCGGAATAGTAGGCCTTCAGCTCGTTGAACTCCCAGAACCCGTTGATATAGGGAATAAGCGCGTAGTGGGGCAGCCCACCGCGGTTGGTGCGCCAAATGAGGTTGCGGTCGGCCTGGTCGTCGAGAATCTGCTGGCACTTCTCCTCATCCCAGCCGGTGAGCGCCTTGTAGTCGCCCGTGGTGAACATGCGGTGCAACGGCATCTTCAGGTAGTTCTCGGCATCCTCCTCGGACCACAGGTACATGATCATCTGGTAGCCGGTCTCATCCGGAATGGAGCCGATGCCCTGGCCGATGCGGTTGATGCGGTTGCGCAGCTTCACGAACACAGCGGGGATGACGGTGCCGTCGGGGCAGATGGCATCGGACACCTCCTCGGTCTCGGCCATGACTTGCTCCATGAGGCTATCGCTCTTGGAAGGGTCGACCCAGTTGCCGAAGGACGACGACAGGCCCTCCTGCGCAGCCTCCGGCGTACCGGTTCCAGCTAGCGCGTCGGCCTCGGGGGTGCCGCCGGCCGAGGCGCCCTGGTTGCTGTTGCACCCCGCGAGAAGCATGGCCAGCGGAAACGCTCCCATGCCCACCGCGGCCACTCCCTTCAGGAAATCGCGACGGCGCACGCCGTTGGGCATGATCTCGTCGTTCAGAGCCTCCAGTTCTTCCTTGTTCATGGGGTTCCTCCTTTTCCTCCACAGGCGCCCTCCCCTTGTTCGCCGGGCGCGATAGCCGCATTGTACGCACCCGAAAATGCGGGCATCAATAGACAGTTCATCCCCAATTGTCTAGAGAGCAGCCCCATTTGCCTGCATGGCATAAGACCAGCTTACTCTATACTTTAGCGAGAGGGAAAAAGGGAACCGGGAGGCAGGATGCCCGTGGAGGAGCAAGGGGCCACATCGGCAAAGAGGCGCTATGTGAAGGCGCTTTTCAAACTGTGCGAGACGAAATCCATCAACAAGATTACCGTCACCGACATCCTTCGGGAAACACATACGGCACGCCAGACCTTCTACAACAACTTCCGCGACATCAACGACCTTATCGCCTTCGTGTTCGTGTACCACTTTGAGGAGAACTACGACATCTTCAACACGCGAGAGGGGTCGTTCAAATCTCTCGATTTCGCCCGCGAACATAAGGCGTTCTTCAGCCAGCTGCCCCATCATCGGGGCCAGAACAACTTCCATGAAACCCATGTCCGCATGTTGAAGAGCGGCTACTACAAGCTCGTGTTCCACACCGACGAGCCCCCTGCCGACGACCCGCGCAAGGCATTCATCGACGCTTACGTGTACAGCTGCACGAACCTATTCATGGATTGGTGCGCCAGCGGCATGACCGAGCCAGCCGACGAGGTGCTCGTCGATGTGTACTGGAACACGAAGCCCGACTTCATACCCATGATCGTGCCTCCCTGCGCCATGACGAACGAGATATAGCGGCGCGCCGAGTCCAACTGGCCCGACGCGCTCTTTCCGCAAACAGCGCTGAGAGCATGTACGTGTGCGAGCGGGGGCGGCAAGCCGTTCGCCCGGCACCCCCCTGCTCGCGCACCTTCTGGCTTGCAGGCCCCGCTCGCGCAGGGTCGCCGCCCCGGGCGCTTCCCCTCCCGCGGCGGCCGCCGACAACAGGAACACCGAATCCGCAGACCCGGCGTTCCCCACGAGAAGATATTTCCGCACGCCGCTCTTACACGTCGGCAGCGGCTCCGGCGTTAGCGCTGGCGAGCTCCTCCTGCGCGAGCTCGCGCTCGAACTCGCGGTCGGTAGCGCCTTCGGCCGTAGGCGGCTTGATCTGGAAGGGCACCGCCGGCGTGACAAGGCTCACCAGCGGCACGATGGCCAGAGAGATAAGCATGCACAGGGCGCCGCAGTTGATGGGGCTCGCGATGAGGGGCACGCCGCCCGACAGCGCCAGGCCCATGTTCACGGCCGTGAGCCCCACGCCCACGGCGAAGGAGCACCACACACTCGCCTTGGAGATGCGCCCCGAGTACAGACCCCACAGGAAAGGACCGAGGAACGAGCCGGCCAGAGCGCCCCAGGAGTAGCCCATGAGCTGAGCGATGAACACCACGCTGGAATGGTACTGGAACAGGGCGATGACCGCCGAGATGGCGATGAACACCACGAGCAGCCCGCGCATCCAGGTCAGCTGCCGCTTCTCGGACATGTCCTTGATGAGGTTGCCCTTGATGAAGTCGATGGTCAGGGTGGACGACGACGTAAGCACAAGCGACGACAGCGTGGACATGGACGCCGACAGCACGAGCACGATCACCAGGCCGATGAGCACGTCGGGCAAGGTGGACAGCATGGTGGGAATGATGGAGTCGTACACCGGCGTGCCGTTGGCCGCGTACTCGATCTGGTCCTCGTAGAGGCGCCCGAAGCCGCCGAGGAAGTAGGAGCCGCCGGCCACCACGAAGGCGAACAGGGTGGAGATGATGGCGCCCTGCTTGATGGCGGGACCGGTCTTGATGGCGTAGAACTTCTGCACCATCTGGGGCAGGCCCCAGGTACCGAGCGACGTGAGGATGACCACGCCGAGCAGGTTGAACAGGTCGGGTCCGAAGAAGCTGACGAAGGGCCCCTGCATGGCGCTTCCCTCGGCGGGAATCTGGGAGAGGGACACGATGGCCTCGGAGAAGCCGCCGTTGTTCAGGATGACCGCCACGATGACGGCGATGATGCCGAGCAGCATGACGATGCCCTGGATGAAGTCGTTCATGACCGTGGCCATGTAGCCGCCGAGCACCACGTAGATGCAGGTGACCACCGCCATGCCAATGACGCAGGCGTCGTAGGGCAGCGCGAAGGCCATGCCGAACAGGCGCGATAGGCCGTTGTAGACGCTCGCGGTATAGGGAATGAGAAACACGAAGATGATAGCTGCCGCCGCAATGCGCAGGGCCCGGGAATCGTAGCGCTTGCCGAAGAACTCGGGCATGGTGGACGCGCCCAGCCGGTGCGTGATCTCGCGGGTGCGGGGACCCAAGATCCACCAGGCGAGCAGCGAGCCCAAAAGAGCGTTGCCGATGCCGGCCCAGGTGGCCGAGATGCCGTACTTGAAGCCGAACTGGCCCGCGTAGCCCACGAACACCACAGCCGAGAAGTAGCTGGTACCGTAGGCGAAGGCGCTCATCCACGGGCCCACGTTGCGGCCGCCCAGAATGAATCCGTCCACTGTACCGGTGTGCCTGCGACAGTAGATGCCCACCGCCACGGCCACGGCCACGAAGGCCACGACCAAAAGGATTTTCGCGATCATGTCTCTCCTCTTTCTCAAACGCGCGAATATTGCCGGTCACCCGCCTGTCCCCGCAGGTACGCGACCCGATGCGGCGGCCAAGTGCCCCGGCCGCCCGCGACCCCTCTATGCGAGGCCGACACGCAAGGCGCACACGACTTTTCGCCCCCGGCTACAAAAAAATAGCCACGGGCGAAAACCCGTGTGCTATTGGTATCGGAACTCAAATTGTGGGGAGACCTCGCGCGGGGACTGCTGGGCCAAGTGCTGGCTGGCCACAGCGCGGGCAGCCTCGGCGATGCACTGGGCGGCCTTGTGCGCGCTCATGAGAGCGCAGGCCACCACGCCGCACGACTGCTGGGCAATATGCTGGCTGGCCACGGCCAACGCCGCGTCGTCCATGCCGCCTTTATGTCCCTGCACGAAATTCATGGCCGCTACTTTAGCACAATAAAGAAGGTTTGCGGGTCATTATTTCAGCGAAGGGCTCCCCCTGCGCTTTCTGGCTTGGAATTGACGACCTTGGCCCCTTCGGCAGCAGAAAAACAGCCAAAAACAGCTCTGCTGTATTACAGCAGGGGCATTTCCCCTGTACGTGTCTTACAACGTGTGTCCTTTTGCTCCGTTTTGGGACCAAGGTCGTGAATTCCAAGCCAGAAAACAGCTCCAGTCCCGCCAGCGTCGCGCACTACGAGGGCGAAGGACCCGAAGGGGGTGCCCCCGCAAGCTGCGCAACGGCCCTTGAGAATACCTCGGGCTTTTCCAAGTGAACGTTGTGACCAGCACCCTCCACGAGCCTGGCAGGAAGACCGGCAGCGCGAACGCGGACGGCGAGGGCAGCGTATTTCTCGTCGCGAGACCCCGCCAAATAGAGAACTGGACGACCGGCCACTTGCATTTGGGCGAGAGCGGCCACAGTCTCGCTTTCCGCCGCCTGGTGGTGCGCACCCCAAGCCTCCAGGGAACGAGCGAGAGTCTCGGCACCATGGGCCTCGCGATCGGCGCGGATGGCAACGCGGGTGGCCGGGGGCAGCTCCCGCTGGGTGGCGAACAGGGGCAGCGTCTCCCACCAGTCCATGAAGGCCGCCACGCCTCCCTCGCGCAGCCGTGCGGCCCATTCACCGTTGCGCCGTGCCAGCGCCGCGCGGGCCGCATCGTCGGCCGGACCGAGCCCGGCGCTTTCCAGCACGAGCCCTGCCAGGGGAAGGCCGGGGTGGCGCACCATCGTCTCGGCGGCGATGCGGCCGCCCATGGAGTAGCCGGCGAGCACCGGGGCACCCTCGGCCGCGGCCACCAGGCGCACAATAGCGGCCACACGGTCGCACACCGCCCCCATAGAAGCGAGGGGATCGGCGATCGAGTGGCTAGTCGGGCGGCTAACCGGATCGCTGGTCGGGCGGCTAACCGGATCGCTGGTCGGCTTGTCTGCGATCGGATGGTTGATCGGATCGCCGGTCGGACTGTCGGCGACGTCACGAGCCGGGTCGCCGGCCAGATCGCCCGTTGGGCCGCCGGCTCGGTCGTGAGCCGCGTCGCCAAGCGCCGTCAACTCTTCCCCGCAGTCGCATGCACGAAGGGCAAGGCCGCTCTCCGGCTCAAACAGGTTCGGGGCATAGGTGCGCCAACCCTGCCCTTGCAAAATCCGGGCCACCCCATCCCACGATGCGGGGGTTTGGGCGAATCCGTGCAGCAGGATGATCGGGGCCTTCTCCGGCCGCCCCGCGACCGACTCCTTCCGCCAGCCCAGTCCAGCTGCCGGAGCCTTCCGCCGCTCTTCCGGCGCCGCGCTCTCCTCCCCTCGCACCGTGCGGCCGCCTAGGCCTGGTAGGGAGCGTAACGGTCGCGGATGCCGCGCAAGGGCAGCTGCACCTCGATGAGGCTGATGCCCGGGTGTCCCAGGAAGCCGGCGTAGGCCTCGCGAAACTCCTCCACGGAGCCCACGCGGGCCGAGGGCACCATGAAGGCATCGGCCGCCGCCTGGAAGTCCACGTCCTGGGGCGCCAGGAACAGGCGCTCGAAGTAGGGGTCGTCGGAGGCCTGGGGCAGCATATCGAAGATAGCCCCGCCGTTGTTGTTCAGAAGCACGATGACGGTGGAAGGTGCGGCCGGCTCAGACTCGCCGTCGCCCAGGGCCGCCGCATCCCCGGCGGCAACGGCCAGGGCGTCTCCAGCGCCGTCGCCGACCAGCGCGCCATCGGTGATGGGGTCGAAGGCCACCGTGGCATCGGGATCGCGCGGGGCAGCATGGGCTCCCCGGCGCGAGGCGGGAGCGGCCGCCGCCCTCTCGCTCACCTCGTCGGCCCCTGTCATCCCGGCCGCAGCGAGGGCTGCCGACCCAGTGGCCTCCCCTTCCCCGGGGTGCCCGTGGACATGCTTGATCTCCCGCTGCAAAGCTAGGGCGTTCAAATCGTGCAGCAGGGTGAAGTCGCCGGTGAGGAACGTGGTCTGGGCGAAGTGCTGGGCCGCGCCCAAAGCCGTGGACACCACGCCGTCGATGCCGTTCTGACCCCGATTCGCCATTACCGCGATGGGCTTCCCGTCCTTCAGATAGAACGTATCCAGGGCGCGAATGGGCATGGAGTTGGCCGAGAACAGGCACGATCCCTCGGGAATCAGCTCCAGCAGGGCGCGCACGTAGGCGCCCTCCACCTCGCCGGCCTTCTCCACCGCGAGCACCCGCAGGCGCGCCTCGTCGTTGGCGGCCACCCAGGCGTCGGCGAAATTCCGCTGCGCCTTGCGGCCCTCGCCGTGCCAGGGACTGCGCACGAAGCCGAGGGGCGTGGTGCCCACGAACACATCGGTGGCCAGGCTGAAGTCGCGCGTCTCGGCCACGTCCACCACGATGGAGAGCGGACGCACCTTCTCGAGGAAGGCCGTGGTCGCCTTCGACACCGGATAGCGGCCGAAGCGGATGACCACCTCGGGGCGCGGGCAGGCACCGTGGCGGCAGAGGTTGTCGTAGTTGTCGATGACGAGAGGCTCGTCGAGCGAGCGCAGGCCCGAGAGCGGGTCGGCCAAAAGCGGGAACGACCAGCGGCGCGCCCAGGCCACGATCTCCTCGGCCTCGGCCAGGGTCTCGCAGGCCCCCTCGCCCACGAGCACGAGGGTGGGACGCTTGCGCAAGGCCTCTTCAATGGCGGCCACCCCCGCAGCAGACAGCTGGCCCGTGGATCCGAGCAGCGGCCCTACGGTCAGTGCCGTTGCGTCGCCGCCCTTGCGGCGCGCGGGCATGACCGCCCGGGCCCCCAACGAGAAGCAGTCGCGGGCCCCGCGCAGCGCCGCCTGCATGTCAGCGCCGGGGAAATCGGGCTTCAAGGGTGCGGCCAGGGGGAAGTTCAGGTGCACGGGACCGGCATAGTGACCTGAGGCCCGCGCGGCCACCTGGAGGTTCGGATCGTAGTTCGCCAGCTCGCCGAAGTTGTCGAAGCCCGGGCGCAGGCCGCCCACGGCCAGGTCGTCGGCCACGGTGGCCGAGGGGCCAAGGGCCGCCAGCACCGCCTCGCGGGCCGCCTGGCGGGCGAAGGCGATATCGCGGTCGCGGCCGGCCGGCAGGGGCATGGCGCGGAAGGCGCGCACCTGATCGCCGTAGGCTTTCAGCTGATCGGTGGTCTGGGGGGCGCCGAGCCCTTGCAGCTGCGGCGGCCGATCGGCCGACAGCACAATGAGGGGCACGCGGGAGGTAGAGGCCTCGATCACGGCCGGGTAGTAGTTCGCCAGGGCCGTGCCCGACGTGCACACGAGGGCCACGGGCCGCCCGCTCGCCTTCGCCATACCCAAAGCGAGGAAGGAGGCGCCGCGCTCGTCGATATCCACGAAAAGCCGCAGGTCGTGGGGGCGGCGGCAGGACAGCTCGTAGGCCGCCATGGCCAGGGCCGTCGAGCGCGATCCGGGACTCACCACCACGTCGCGCACGCCCCAACGGGTCATCTCGTCGAAGAAGGCCGCCACGAACAGGGCGGTATCGGTCTGGTGGGTCGGGGTCACAGGGCATCCTTTCCGAAGGCCGACAGGATGGTGCGCAGCTTGAGGTCGATCTCATGATACTCCGCCTCGGCATCGCTTTCGGCCACGATGCCGCAACCACCGTAAACCCAGCCCATTTCACCGTCGAAGACGCCGGTGCGCAGGGCCACGGAGAACTCGCCGTCGCCTTCCCCATCCACGAAGCCGCAGGCGCCGGCGAAAAAGCCGCGGTTATAGGGCTCGATCTCCCGCAGCAGCATGCGCGCCTCGCCCACCGGCGCACCGGCCACGGCCGGGGTGGGATGCAAGTCCTCCATGAGATCGGCCAGGGTCACGCCGGCGAGCACCCGGGCCCGGGCCGGCGTGAACAGGTGCTGCACGTGAGCCAAGCGCATAATTTCGGGCGTGGCGGGCACGTCCACGGCGTAGCAGACGCGATCGAGTACGTTGCGGATGAGCTGCACCACGTAATCGTGCTCGGCGCGGTTCTTGGAATCGGCCATCAGCTCCTCGGCCAGGACCTGCGATTCTTCGGGCGTGGCACCGACCGGGCAGGTGCCGGCCAGGCACATGGATTCCACGTGGTCGCCCTGCTTGCGAACGAGCAGCTCGGGCGTGCAACCGCAGAAGAACACGTCGGCGTAGCGATACAGCAGCACCGTGCCGCGAGCGTCGCCGTCGATGAGATTCACGAGCAGGTCCTTCGACGAGAAGGGGCACGCGGCCACGACGCGCTGGCGCCGCGAGAGCACCACCTTCGACACGCGGCCCTCGGCGATGGCGGCCAGCGCCGCGTCCATCTCGCTCTGCCAGGTTGCGCGGGAATCGGACTCCACCGTCACGGGAACGAATGCGGCCTCGCGGCGGGGCGCAGCGGCCACGAGGCGCTGGAAGCGGGCCACGCGACCGGGGTACACCGGCCCCAAGGAGTTCACCTGGAGAAACCGGCCGCGCTCGTTCTCGATGAGCACGATTTCCGGCAGCATGAACCGCAGCTGCGGAAAGGAGGCCATGAGGTCGTCGGCCGGTGCGGGGTTGGTGCCGTCGAAGCGGTTGAACGAGAAGAACACCGGCGGCTGCTCGTCGGCATGGCCCGCGCGGGAATGCACTCCCGAGAAGGCCGCATCGAGAAACTCCCCCATGCGCCTGATAGCCGGATCGAGGGCATTCGGCTTCGCCGCCTCGAAATACGGCTGCGATCCGGCACCGGTGCCGTACTCGTATTCCACATCCCGCATACTCGCCAAGGCGATGCAGCGCCCGAGCCCCATGTACCGGCAGGCCCGCTCCTTGTCGTAGTACACGAACTGATCGGTAAACCCTTTCTGCAGCCAGCAGAATGCATCCATCAGATCGGCCTCTATGGGGGTGTTGCACGTATAGATTCGCGTCATGCTTCAAATACCTCGCTTGCCTCAGCGGCACTTCGTACCATGACGGACATTCTACCATCGTGGGAAAAACCAAAACGCCACGCCAATGAGCATCGGAGAGAGCGGCTGTGATTCGAGATGCCAATTTGCAGGCCGGTTCGCCAGCTTCTTGTGCGCCTCGGTGCCCTTGCGCAAGACGAGTTAAACAGAGTTGACAAAACTATAGAGATCCCCGCATCACGCAAAAACATCCAGATGCTTCTCGATCAGTCCAACAAACTCGGAAATATCGCCAAAGTAATTCGGGTACAGCTTGGCGAGGCGCTCCTCAGAGCTCCCCCTCGTGAGAACCAGATCGTGACTCTCACCGCGAGCGGAGCCCTCTTCCTCAAAGTACGTTACGAGAGCCGCCACCGAATCAAGTTTGGTAAGTTCAAGCGTCTGCTCGTCAATGGTAAAGTCGACAAGATAGTAATCGAAAACGCCCCCGCCCGAATCATCGGGCAGAAAACAGACGGCATTGTAAGCTGCTTTCAACGTTTGTATCGTCGACAAGGCAAAAGGCAACTCCGGCCTTCCCGCAGACACCTCTCGGATGGCGCCCGCATCAACTTCTCCCCATTGCTCTAGCTGAGCGATCAACAGCGCAGCTTTCTTGAAAAACCGGCCCGCGGGATTACCCACTTCGTTGAACTTGAGGCGGCTCTTCACGGCCACATCGTGCATCTCCACAGCCGTAGCCCACCCATGTTGGAGCGCCGTGCGCAACTGAACCTCGACGAATAATTTGTGGCCGCATTCCAAATCGCAGTAATGCAGAATGACATGCCGACCGCGATAACCGCTGGGCTTTGGATGCGCTATGTAGTCATGACGGCTTGTCTTGGGGGCATCGAAGGCCGGAAGACCGGAGAGGTCCTTGTATACCCTATCAAGCGCCGCCATATCCGGCACGACCAGGCGGCATCCGGCAATATCGTACATCGTTTGAAGGTCGGAAGGAGTACCTGGTCGATTGAGTTTGTCGATAATGGTCGCGAGCTTCTTGATGCGACCGGCAACGAGCACATCCGAATCAACGTTGTCGAGACATTCTATGTCCTCAAGTGCTCGCTGAAGTGCTTCGGCGTGAATCTCACGCCAATAATTGACCGTTGCGAGAGCGCTCGCTTGTTCCTCAAATGAAGAGGGCGGGGAAACCAACGTCTTCCCCGCCCTTCCCACTTGCATCTTGGAGTATCTTACACCGTCCATGCGAACACCGGGTTGCCCTGCGGC
The DNA here is from genome assembly GCF_041223505.1 of Adlercreutzia muris. Taxonomy (NCBI): domain Bacteria; kingdom Bacillati; phylum Actinomycetota; class Coriobacteriia; order Eggerthellales; family Eggerthellaceae; genus Adlercreutzia; species Adlercreutzia muris. The sequence goes on along the minus strand of NZ_JBCLQK010000009.1, from coordinate 94,948 downwards.
CTCGTCTCGTAAAACGTTCTGATGCGATGGTTCGTGATGGGCCTGGTCGACCGAGCATTGGGCGCCAACCCTGCGCGAGCCTCCTGCCACGGCGCTTCGCTGTGGGTCAGGTTGCTCAACTGGGCGCCCGTCCAGTCCTTCAGGCGGCTCAGTACGTGATCGATGGTGGCCTTTTCGGCCTCCGAGAGGGCACCGCTATCCAGGGGGCCGAAAAACCCCCTCGAAATGACGAATTCGCCCCGGTGCTTCCGGAACAGATCCGGCGCCACAGGCCCATTGGCCCAAGCCTCGAATTCCTCAGGGAAAAGGGGGGCTCCGTCATTCACGAGGTGATAGGCCTGGCTGTAGAAGGCCAGCTTCTGGAGCTTCATGGTAGAAACGCTTCCGAGGTTTTCGAGAATGTACGTTGCCACATCGGTGATGGACGCCATAAAGCTCCTCCTTTCGCTGGATATTTATTCTACACGATGCGTCAAGCGTGACCGGAGCGGTCCGCGGCCGAAACGGCCCTCCCCGCCCTAGATCTGGTACATGGCTTGGAAGACGTCCTCGCGCTGGATGAGGACCTGCATGCCGAGGCTCTCGCCGGTGACGGTGAGGCGCTCCTGCACGGTATTGAAGTCGGCGGTGGCCACATCCAGCGACACCATCATGGTCATGGAGAACATGCGGCCCTCGCCGAGGATGGTTTGGGAGATGTCGTCGATGTTGGCGCCGCAGTCAGCCAGCACGGTGGCGATGGCGGCAACGACGCCGGAGCGGTCCTTGCCCAGAACGGAGATGACGCACTTCATAATGGTTCCTCTCTTTCAGGCGGCCCGAGGGCCGCGCGATTACCTTCGTGGGCGGCAAGGGCCCGGCTCTTGCCCTGCGGGGCATCCGAAACGCCCGCAAGATCACCTCGGGGACAGAGGCGACAAGCACTCCCCTGAGGCGCTCCGCGCCCTGCGGCCCGCGCCCTTCACCCCTAGCGGAAGATAAGCGCCAGGGCCTCGGAACGGGCGTCGGCGTCGGTCGCAAAGCAGCCGCGGACGGCGCGGGTCGTCGTCTTCGCGCCGGGCTTCTTCACGCCGCGCATGGACATGCACAAATGCTCCGCCTCGATGACCACAATGACGCCGGCGGGGTTGAGCGCCTCCACCAGGGTGTCGGCGATCTGGCCGGTCAGGCGCTCCTGCACCTGGGGGCGCTTGGCGAAGCCGTCCACGAGCCGGGCCAGCTTCGAGATGCCGCAGATGCGGCCGTCCTCGCCGGGGATGTAGGCCACGTGCGCCCGCCCGAAGAACGGCGCCAAGTGGTGCTCGCACATGCTGTAGAAGGGGATGTCGCCCACCAGCACGATCTCGCTGTGGCCCTCGTCGAAGGTCACGTCGAAATGGCGCGACGGGTCTTCTTCCAGGCCCCCGAGCACTTCCTCGTACATACGGGCCACGCGCGCGGGCGTTTCCAGCAGACCCTCGCGGTTGGGGTCTTCCCCGATACCTTCCAAAATCAGGCGCACGCCTGCTTCAATCTTCGCTGTATCCACGGTTGTCGTAACTCCTTGTAAACGGTTGGGGCCATGTTATCACGACGCTATAGACGCGCGGCGAAAGAGCGGGATAATACCAAGACGGAAGGCATCACACGAGAAGGGACTGCCCATGAAAGGCCTCCTCGCCGAGTTCAAGGAATTCATCAACCGCGGCAACGTGATCGATATGGCCGTCGGCATCATCATCGGCGCGGCGTTCACCGCCATCGTCACGTCGCTGACCGAGGACATCATCAACCCGCTCATCAAGCTCATCACCGGGGGCAATGGCACCGACGTGGCCGGCCTCACCATCCCCGTGGCAGGTACCGCCAACGGCATCGACTTCGGGGCCTTCATCAGCGCCATCATCAACTTCCTCATTGTGGCCTGGGTGGTGTTCATGATCGTGAAGGCCTTCAACAAGATGAAAGACGGCACGGCGAAGCTGCCCTTCCTCAAGAACGCCAAGGGCGAGGAAGTCATCGAGCACGCTCCCACCTGCCCCTTCTGCCTGGAGGAGATCAACGTGGGCGCCACCCGCTGCCCCCACTGCACTGCCGAGCTGCCCGCTCCTGCCGCGGTGACCGTGGAGGTCGTGGCGAAGTGACGGGCTCGCAACGCGACACTGCCCCGAATGCACGGTACGACCGCGCGCATCGTGCATTCGGGGCTTCTTTGCCGCCAGACAGCCCCCTCCGCAAGCCTTTCGCGCCCCAAAATGACGATGCGACCGTGCGCATCGTGCATTTGAGCCACTGCGCCCCCTTTTCAAGGGCATCCAAGCTCTTATGCTGCCCCGAACGAGCGATGCGACTGAGCGCATCGTCATTTTGGGGCAGCACGCCAGATGGATACCGCGTGGGATACGTGCCTACTTGTGGTAGGGCTCGCCGCGGGAGATCTTGAAGGCGCGGTAGATCTGCTCGAGCAGCACTACCCGGGCCAGGTTGTGGGGCAGCGTGATGGGACCGAAGGAGAAGGTCTCGTCGGCCCGGGCGCGCACAGCCTCGCTCACACCGTCCGAGCCGCCGATGACGAAGGCCAGGTCGCTGTCCCCGCGCAAGGCCAGCTCGTCCAGGTGCTGAGAGAAACCCACGCTGGAGCGCTGCTTCCCCTCTATGGCCATGAGAATGACCCGCGCCCCTTCCGGGACCACGGCCAGGATGCCCTCGCCCTCGCGGTCGCGGGCCGCCTCCACGCCCCCAGCCCGGGCCGGATCCACATCCGCGATCTCGGCCACGGCCACCTTGGCATAGGGCCGCAGCCGCTTCAGATACTCGTCGCAGGCCGCCGTCCAGAACTTCTCCTTCAGCTTGCCCACGGCAATAACGGTAATGCGCAACATGACGGTCCTTTCAAACGAGGTTCCGCGCGGCCGGAACAGGGCGCGGCCGGCTACCGCGAGCTCGGCGGGTGGCCCTCAGGCCGTCCCTACGGGAAGAGGGTGCGGCTTGGCGGACGGACGGGGGGGCAGGTGGGCGGGCTGAAGGCCGCCCCCTACGGGACCACGAGGGCGCAGTCGGGATAGGGCGCAGCCGAGAGGGCGCGACGAGCGCCCGACCCTCCCTCTGAAGCCGCGAGAGACGCAGACGCCCTTACGCAAGGTCCAGGTCGAGGCCAACGGGGCAGTGGTCGGAGCCCTCTACGTCGTCGTAAATGCTCGCGGCCACCACCGCGTCACGCAGGGCGTCGCTCACGAGGAAGTAGTCGATGCGCCATCCCGCGTTGGTGGAACGGGCACGGAACCGATAGCTCCACCAGGTGTAGCGCCCCGTCTCCTCGGGATGCAGCAGGCGGAACGTGTCGGTGAAGCCCGCATCCAAAAGCTCGGTGAACTTCCCGCGCTCCTCGTCGGAAAAGCCCGAGGCCCCGCGGTTGGGACCGGGGTTCTTCAGATCGATCTCCTGATGGGCCACGTTGAAATCGCCGCACATCACCACGGGCTTCGGCTCGCTCGCCTCGCCGCTCGGCAGGATGCCCGCCTCAAGCCCTTTGCAGAAGTCGCGGAAGGCGTCGTCCCATTCCATGCGGTGATCGATGCGGGCCAGCTCGTTCTGAGAGTTCGGCGTGTACACGTCCACGAACCAGAAACCGGGGAACTCGCAGGCCACAATGCGCCCCTCGGCATCCAGGTAGTCGTTGCCCAGGCCGTGCAGCACGCGCAGGGGCTCCTCGCGGGTGAACACCACGGTGCCCGAATAGCCCTTCTTCTCGGCGGCGCTCCAATACTGGTGGTAGCCGGGCAGATCCAGCTCCACCTGGCCTACCTGGCACTTGGTTTCCTGCAGGGCGAAGATGTCGGCGTCGAAGGCATCGAACACTTCCAGGAAATTCTTCTTCAGCACGGCGCGGATGCCGTTCACGTTCCACGAAACGAATCGCATGGGTCTCCTTTACTGCAAAAGGCCCCGGGCTCTCCGGGGCCTTTCATGATACTCGAGCGGACGGAATATCCCTACTGCCAGTCCGAACCGATGAGGATGAGGAAATCGCCCTCGTACATATACTCGCCGTTGGTGTTCTGCACGGCGCGGCCGCAGCCCAGGGCGTCGATGAGCTCCTCGGCGTAGACGCGCTGGTCCGGCGTGTCGAAGACCACGACGGTCTCCTCGTAGCTGAAGGAGTTGGCGTTGCTGGCATCGGCCGTGTAGCCCAAGGGCTTAATACGCTCCAAGGCCTCGGCGCCCACGCCGTTGATGCCGTTGCCGTTCTTGATGGTGACGATGCCCGTGCGGCTCTCGCCGAAGGTCTTACGGGTGCCATCGACGCCCTGGACGCCCTCGCTGTCGCTGGAAGCGGGAGTGCCGTCGCCCACGCTGGCGAGCACGGTGCCGTTCAGCTCGTCAATCTCATCTTCCTCCGTGGGGGGCAGGCCCTCGCGCACGCGGTTCATCATCTTCTGCCAAGCGGCCGTGTCCAGCTTCTCGTACCAAGTGTCGTTGCGGTACTCGCTTTCCGTCGGCTCCATGGCGGAATAGATGTCGGTGCTCGGATCGATACCCTGCATAGACCCAGCCAAGGCGATGATATCGGACACGGTGAAGTCGGTGGTCACATACTGGGACAGGGTCTCCACCGACTTGGTGATAGTGCCGATATCGGAGGAGAGCACCTTCTTGGCAATGGCACCGAGCACCAAGCGCTGGTTCGCCGCACGGTAGCGGTCGCCGTCGCCGTACTCGTCGTAGGAATGGCGGCTGCGGCACAGGATGAGCGCCTGCTCACCCGTGAGATTCTGCTCGCCGGCCGGCACGTAGCCGCCCGCCTCGTCGTCGTCGATCTCCATGGGCACATCCACGGTCACGCCGCCAAGAGCATCCACCACTTCTTCGAAGCCGTCGAAGTTGATCTCGGCATAGTGGGAAATGGGCACGCCGGCCATCTGGGACACAGTCTTGATGGCCAGGGCCGGCCCGCCAATGGCGTAGGCAGCGTTCAGCTTCTGCACGCCATTGCCCTCGATCTCCACCTCAGTATCGCGATGGAGCGACACCATGGTGACCTTCTTGTTCTGGGGATCGACCCGAGCGAGAATCATGGAGTCGGAGCGGAAGGTGTCACCCGCATACTGGGTGGATTCCGACCGTGCCTCGGACTTGTCGGTACCGAGCAGCAGCATGTAGAAGGTGCCGCCCTCGTAGGAGGGCACCGGCTGGAGCGCCTCCTTCACCTCAGGAGTGACGTCCTCGTTCATGTTGTTGTCGAGCTTGCTCACGTAGCCGTAGGTGGCGAAGGCCACGCCGCCGACTCCAAGGACGCCCACCAGCACGATGGCCAGCACGGCCACGAGGATGCGGTTGCGCTTCTTGCGGCGGCGGTCCCGCGCGTAGTCGTCGCCGGCCGCACCGCGGGAATAGGGGTTGTCGCCCACGGGCAGGCCGGGAGTGGCGCCCAAGGTGGCACCGCCGAGAGCCTGCTGCTTGGGAGCCACAGGCTGAGAAAGGCGGGGGTTGTGCGATTGGCTCAGCGGCTGGGAGTGCCGCGGGTTGTTCGTTTGCCCGACCGGCTGGGAATGGCGGGGATTATTCGTCTGGCCCACCGGCTGGGAGGCGTGCTGGGCACGGGGATTATTGCTTCCTGACGTTTCGGTCATCCGGGGCGGTCTCGCTTTCGTATTTCCGGTGCCATGGCATGGCGCCATAGACCTCGACATCTTGGTTATCGAGGTAACATTTTGGTAAAAAGCGGCCCCCCGCGCAACTGCGAGCCTTTCATTAGCAGTGAAAAGCCACAGGAAGCGGCCAGTATATTCACATTTTGACCGCCCCAACCACGAGCGGGAAGGTAGGGAATGGACCGGCGCGATCCCCTAGGAAAGGCGCTTCGTCATGACCTCGTTGGCGGCGAGCTCCGCGCGGTCGTCGAGGGGCGCGAGCGCCGGGACGGCTTCCCCCATGCGAGTTGCGCGGCGCTCGAGGGCGCGGGCTAGCAGCCAATCGGCCACCTCGGGGTTCTTCGAGAGGAGGGGGCCGTGGGAGTAGGTGCCCACCACGTTCTTGTAGCGGGCCCCCTCGACCCGGTCGTCATCGTTGTTGCCGCGACCGCAGGACGAGACCACGCGACCAAAGCCCTCGACGCCCTCGCCCAGGTAGGTGCGGCCGGCATGGTTCTCGTAGCCCACGACGGGATGGCTGGCCAGGGGCGATTCCAGCACCATGTTGTCGATGAGGCGGTCTGCCGAGGTGCCAGGACGCCGCGTTTCCATATCGAGAACGCCGAGGCCTTCCACCAGCTCGTCGCCCCACAGCCACTGGCGGCCTAAGATCTGGTAGCCGCCGCAGATGGCCAGCAGGGGGCCGTCGCTCTCCACGTAAGCGGCCAGGTCCCCCTTCATGGCCAGCAGCTGCTCGCTCGCCAGCTTCTGCTCACGGTCGGGACCGCCGCCCAAAAACACGAGATCGACCTGGGAAAGATCGATCGATTCGCCATGACCGACCCGGCGCACCTCCACGGGAATGCCGCGCCAGCGCAGACGCTGCTCCAAGATGCGCACGTTGCCCCCGTCGCCGTAGAGGTTCAGCAGGTCGGGCAGCAGGTGCGCGATCACCACGGGGGCTGCCGCCTCGGCCGGAGGCTCGGACGGCGCGTCCCCAGCAGCCTCGGCAGCCTCGGCAGGTTCGGTAGCCTCGGCAGCCTCCGCCGCGGCCCCGGTCTCCTCCCCGCTTACCGCCCGGGGCTCTTCCGTTCCCGCAGTCGCCTTTGCAGCCCCAGCCGCTCCTGCACGAGTCCCCTCAGCTGCTTCCATGGCATCGAGGGCGTCGTGCACGGGGGGCAGCGCCGTGTAGTTCGCGATGGCGTAGACCGCCGCGTCAGTGGGCATCTGGCCCGCTGCCGTAAGGGCACCCAGGCGGTCGAAGGCATCGTCGATGGATTCGATCACCGCGGCCTCGATGCCCGCGTACTTCAGGCGCACAGCCAGGTCATGGGCCCGGGAGCCGCCGGCGAACACCACGGTGTCGGGCTGACCGGCCAGCTCCTCGAAGTCGATATCCCAAATCCAGGAGATGTCGCGGCCGTCGGCCACCTGGTCGTTGATGAAGAAGGCCACCATCTTAGGGCCACCATCGGCCTCCACGATCTTCAGGTTCTGGTTGAATCCCGTGGGGTTCTTCGCCAGATTCAGCAGCACGTCGCGGCCACCAAGACGATAGCGCTGCAAGCGCCCGTTGCGCGGGTTGAAAGCATCCACGGCCCGCTGGAAGGCCGGAGTCGGGACGCCCACCTCGCGGCAAAGGGCGTAGGCCGCCACCAGGTTGTAGGCGGCATAGGGCGTGGCCTGAGGCGTGCGCACCCGCTCGCAGGCTGCAGGGCCGCAGATTTCCATGGACACACCGTCCGCACCGAGCTTGATGTCGCGGCCGGCGTAGGCAAGCTCGGGCCGCGCGAAGTCGCAGCGCTCGCAGAAATAGTCGCCGAGCTGGCCGTATTGGCGGTAGCGGTACTGGATCATGCCATCGCACTGCTGACACATCTGGGCGTCGGCCACGGTGTTCTGGGCCAGATCCATGGACTCGTCCAGGCCGAAGGCAACAGTGCGGTTGTCCACCGCAGCCGCAATGCGGGCGCACAGCGGGTCGTCGGCATTGTACACGAGCACGGTATCGGGCGAGGCGGTCAGGGCGCTGGCGATGGAGGTTTGGATGCGGTCGATCTCCCCGCAGCGGTCCAGCTGATCGCGGAACAGGTTCAGCAACAGCACGTAGTTCGAGCGCAGGCGCGGGAGCACATGGGCGAGCCACAGCTCATCGCATTCGAAGACGCCCCACTGAGCCGCCGGCTGCTGGAGCAACGCCGAGGCAATGCCCGCGGCCAGATTCGCCCCGGTGCGGTTGCAGATGATGGTGCGCCCGGCCGCTTCGAAGGCATCGGCCAGCAGGTTGTTCGTGGAAGTCTTCCCGTTGGTGCCCACGGTGATGACCGAGCCCTCGGCGCACTTCCCGCGCAACTCGCCCAGCAGCGGCGGGTCCATCTTGAGCGCGATCTTCCCCGGCAGATTCGCCGCCGGGCGATGGGCCACGTGACGCAACCCCCAGGTAGATACCGCACCAGTCGCCTTCGCGAGCGTAAACCTCAAGCTCATAGATGCACTCCATCGTAGAAGGGCGGCACACCGCCCGATCTCGCCAATACCCGCCTAGTATAACGTTGCCACCCGCGCCGCACTACGGCCTCCCCGCATCCCCCACATCGACGCCGCCTAACCGCGGCTCTCGAGACCCAGGCACGCGTCATGGGCCTTATCGATCAGCTGCTGGCGCGACGATATGCCGATCTTGTCATAAATGTGCCGTATATGGGTCTTCACGGTACTCTTCGACAGATAGAGATCCTCGGCAATGTAGGGGCCGCTGCGCCCCTGCAAGAGCATGCCCAGAATTTCCTCTTCACGAGGGGTCAGCGAGAAGCGTCGCGCGATTTCGCCCGTTGCCTGAGCCAAGTCAGACAGACCGAGGGTCTCGGGCCTTGCCGGCCTCGGCGGGAATACCGCTTTTTGGGCAAGGTGAAAGAGCAGCATCGCCAGAATAATGAAGCCTGCTGTCGGCATACCCACGATCATGAAATCCCTCAATACGACGGGCATCGTCACCAACGGCGAAGGCGTCGTCAGCTCAATGAAGAAAACACCCACAACCGCCCCAACCGCTACGCCGATCATCTGGCAGAGCAAGCACGAGCGAAACGCGTCGTATGCCCCTTGGGACCAGCGGAGCACCAAACCACCCCACACGAGCACCTCGGCACAACAGGCCAGACAGTTCACCAGAACGTACACCGTGAGACTCGTCGGCATAGTGGGCAGGTTGAAATACAGGGTGGCCGTAGTCACGAGCAAGATGCAGCCAAGCCCGTAGACGCGCTTCCCCCGCTCCATCTTGGAGATGAGCGCCACCAACACGGCCACGACCAGCCCCGCAGCGAGAAATGCCACTGCGGCCGGCGTTACCAGACCGATGAGCGCGTCCGCATGCACCCCGGCAAAGCGCGTTGATTTGGGGTATACGTTGTAGCAGTAGCCGAACAGCACGCCGCTCACAGCCGCGAAGGTGGCGAAGGACGGCGGCTCCAGCACGCTGCGCAACGAACCGCGCCCCACGGAGCCAGCAAAACAGGAAGCAGGCATTGACACCCAGCGCGGCCGCAGTCCGACAACGAGCAGCGACGTCACGGGAAACACCGCAGTAGCGACGCCCAGCCACGGACCCGAAATCCACGCCATGAGGCCCAAAAACAATAGGGCACCCACCCCGTAGGCAACGGCCAATGAGACAAAACAGGCGCAAAGGGATCGGGCGGCGGCCCAGGCTACGGCAGCTGCGGCCACCAGAGCACAACCAGCCCCCGCGATGGCCCCCAGAGACGCCGAAAAGGCGACATCGGATATCGCCAACGCCAATCCGATGCCGGCTGCTCCCGAAACCCCCGCAAGAGCTCCCAGCCCCATCAGCGCCACAGGCCTTCCCCCTGCGACCTTCGGATACCGCCGCATGATCGCTGTGGCCGCGGGGAGCGCTACCGCCGCCGCCACAGCCGCGGCCGCCGCAAACACTGTCGCGTTCGTGACCGAATCGCTGCCCTGATAAAAAGTTCCGGACAGAAACACCGAGAACACCCACGCGAATACGGGAGCTGCAGCGAGACCGGCCCTCCAACAACCCCCAATCGACCCGTTTTCCCATTCCGAGCGATTCTCGTCTTCTCTTTGCGCCATAGCCCACCTCCATACCGCCAGTGTAGCAAAAATGCCCTCGCAGCCACGGGTTTCGAGGGTATTCAAAGCCAATATCAACCAAAAGGGATGAGGGGATGAGCCCTTTGGATCGATGGAGCGAGGAGGACGTGCTCCTAGGATATTCCCCGTTCGGCTCCCCGGCCGAACCTCGTCGCAACCCTTAAGAGGAGGAACCTATGGAAACATTGAATCGCCGACAATTTCTCACCGCCGCCGGCATATCCGCCGCAGCCCTAGGAGCCACAGGGCTCGCCAGCTGCGCCCCGAAGGAGGAGGGCGCCCTTTCTTCAACGGGAACCGAGGCGGGCATTCCCCAAACATGGGATCAGGAAGCCGACTTCGTCGTGCTCGGCAGCGGCACGGCACTCACTGGCGCCCTGAAGGCCGCAGCCGACGGCCTATCGGTCATCGTATTGGAAAAGGCCAAGCAGGTCGGCGGCACCACAGCCCTGTCGGGCGGCCAGGTATGGGTGCCCTGCAACGACTATTCCCAGGAGAAGGACGACCCGGCCCTGGCAAAGACCTACATGACCAAGGTGGCTGCGGGCCTGTCCACCGAGGCCATTATCGACGCCTACATCGACCGCGCCTCTGAAATGGTCAACTTCATTGCCGAGCAGACGGGCTGCGAATGGTCGGTGAGCCCCCGCATCGACTACCATGCCCAGTGGGAAGGAGCCAGCCGCGACATGCGGTCGCTGTCCTGCGTTATCGACGGGAAACGCTCCGGCGCCCACTTCACCCAGCCAGAAGCCGAGGCAATCCAGAGCATGGGCGGCACCATTCTCACTGAGACGCCGGGGGTGCGCCTCGTCTCGCGCCCGACCGATAACGGCGCCCAGGAAGTGCTCGGCGTCATCGCCCAGGATGCCAAGGGCAACGAAATCGCTATCAAAGCCAACAGAGGCGTTCTCGTCGGCACGGGCGGCTTCTCCTACAACGAAGCCATGCTGAATGCCTACCATCACATTCCGATGCGCGGCTGTATGTGCGTTCCCGAATCCACCGGCGACGGCATTCTCATGGGCCAAGCCGTGGGCGCCAACCTCGCCATGATGCCCTGGGGCTGGGGGCAGATCAACTTCAAAGTACTCAGTGAGCAGAACTTCGAAGCAGGCATCTGCTCGACCACCGTATCTCTTTATGCCTATCAGTCCAAACCCGGCTCCATCTTCGTCAACCGCCACGGCAAGCGCTTCTGCGACGAGGCCTCCGACTATGATTCCATGTGGTTCGGCTTCCAAGGGCAGTCCACTACCGGCGAGATGGAGCTGACCAATGTGCCAGCCTGGTACATCTGCGATCACAGCGTTCGCGAAGCCTTGGCCGATCCCGCCAAAGGCGATATCTTCTTCGGCGTCGGCCTGGAGGGGGATCTTCCCGAATGGGGTTATAGTGCTGACACCATCGAGGCGTTGGCTGAGAAGATCGGCATCGATCCCGCGGCCCTGAAGGCCCAAGTCGACAAATACAACGCCGATGCGGAGGCGGGAGTAGACAGCGACTTCCATCGCGGAGAGTCGGAATTCGAGACCTATAACATGATGAACGGCGGCCCCACCCTGGGAGCCCTCGTGAAACCGCCCTTCTACGCCGCCGAGATCATCCCCGTCTACCAGGGCACCAAGGGCGGCATCCAGATCAACGAGCACGGCCAGGCGCTCAGCGTGAGCGGCGAGCCCATCGCGCGACTGTACGCCTGCGGCAACGCCACCGGCTGCGGCACGCCGGGCAAGTACTACACCGGTGCCGGCGGCACCAACGGCCCGGGCATGGTGTTCGCCTATTTGGCCGCTGAGCACGCCAGTACCCTAGAGAACTGGGCTTAAGGAGCAAGCGGTTCCGCCCCGATTTCACGGTGCTTACCCTCGCGGCCTGTGGGCCCTCCCACAATACCTGTCCCCCAGCGCCGCTGGTTCCTCCCGCCGGCGGCGCGTTTTTAGCTTTGCAACCCAACCCCCCAGCCCCGTGGATACCCGCAGGAAGAATTCCCTATTCCGCCGCTTGCGAAGACGCGCCCTGTTCGCTATACTAGACAGTCGCTTCGTAAGAAGCGTTTTGCCAACGTGGCTCAGCTGGTAGAGCAACGCACTCGTAATGCGTAGGTCAGCGGTTCGAATCCGCTCGTTGGCTCCAGAATTTCCGCAGGCTGGCAAGGAAAAACTTGTCGGCCTGTTCTCTTTTCAACGTCCAAAAACTTGCCGTGTGTGCCAATCGTGTGCCAATAGGCCCGATTAGGCGCTCTTGAGCTCCACGATGCGGCACGGCCTGGTACGTGTCGTCCCCGCAACGACTCGCTCCGCCCGTCAGTGGAAACGCGAACGCGTCGTTCGGGGAACTGAAACGAACTCACCGCCTTTCCGCCGCGGCAAAGGGCTACACTAGCAGGGAGACACCGCACCTTTTCCCAGGAGCCACTATGACCGATTCCGCTACCCCTGCCGTGACTGCGCCGACCAACCCGGAGTCTGCCGTCCCCGCCACCTTCACCGAGCCCGATTGCATCGAGGTGCGCGGGGCGCGGGTGCACAACTTGAAGAACCTCTCGCTTGAGGTGCCGCTACGACAGCTCGTGGCCATCGCGGGCGTGTCGGGGTCGGGCAAGAGCTCGCTGGCCCTGGGCGTGCTGTACGCCGAGGGCAGCCGTCGCTACCTTGAAGCGCTGTCCACCTACACGCGGCGGCGCATCGCCCAAGCGGGCCGCGCCGAGGTGGACGAGGTGCTGCACGTACCCGCCGCCCTGGCCCTACGGCAGCGGCCGGGCACGCCCGGCGTGCATTCCACCTTCGGCACCTCCACCGAGTTGTTGAACTACCTGCGGCTCATGGTCTCGCGCCTCGGCGCCCATTGCTGCCCCAACGGCCACCGCAACGCGCCGACCCTGAACGTGGCGGCCGAGCAACCCATCACCTGCTCTACCTGCGGCGTGGAATTCCACGGTCCCTCTGCCGAGGACCTGGCCTTCAACAGCGGCGGTGCCTGCCCCACCTGCGGGGGCACGGGCGTAGTGCGCGACATTGACGAGAGCACCCTGGTGCCCGACCCCACCCTCAGCCTAGACGAGGGCGCCGTGGCTCCGTGGCGGCAGCTCATGTGGTCGCTCATGCCCCAGGTGGCCCGCGAAATGGGCGTGCGCACCGACGTGCCCTTCCAAGACCTCACCGACGCCGAGCAGGACATGGTGCTGCACGGTCCCATGGAGAAGCGCCATATCCTCTACGTGCCCAAGAACAAGGACCACGCCACCGAGCTGGACTTCACCTTCTACAGCGCCGTGAACACCGTGAAGAACGCCCTGGCCAAGGCCAAGGACGAGAAGGGCATGGCGCGGGTGGCGAAGTTCCTCTGCGAGTCGGTTTGCCCCGCCTGCCACGGCACGCGCCTGTCGGAGAAGGCCCGGGAAAGCCAGATCGACGGACTGAACCTCGCCCAGGTGACGGCCTTCACCCTGGATGAGCTGCGGGACTGGCTGCCCACGGTGGCCCCCTGGCTGCCGGCCGATATGCGTTCTATGGCCGATGCCATCACCAGTGAGATGGCCGAGCCCATGCAAAGGCTGGAGCAGCTGGGCCTGGGGTATCTCACCCTCGACCGCGCCAGCGAGACCCTTTCCAATGGCGAGCGCCAGCGCGTGGCCCTCACCCGCGCCGTGCGCAGCCGCACGACCGGCGTGCTCTACGTGCTGGACGAGCCCTCCATCGGGCTGCACCCGGCCAACGTAGAGGGGCTGCTGGGGGTCATGGACGACCTGCTGGCCGACGGGAACTCCGTCGTGATGGTGGACCACGACGTGGCCGTGCTGCGCCACGCGAGCCACCTCATCGAGATCGGGCCCGGGTCGGGAGCCGACGGCGGCCGCATCATCGCCCAGGGGCCGGTGGCCGCGGTGGAGGCGAACCCGGCCAGTCGCATCGGGCCCTTCCTGAGCGGCACCGCAAAGGTGCGGGTGCGCGCTCCCGTGGCCGCTCCGCACCTGTTCGACGAGGGCTCCATCCGCCTGATCATGGACGGACTTCACACGGTGAAACCCCTGGAAGTGGCCATTCCCCAGGGACGCCTCACCTGCATCACCGGCGTATCCGGATCGGGGAAGACCACGCTGGTGCTGGAGAGCCTTGTTGTGGCCCTGAAGGCGGCCCTGGCCGGACAGCCCCTGCCCGGTCATGTGCTGGATGTGGAAGCGCCCGGCATCGCCCGGGTCGATCTGGTTGACGCCACGCCCATCGGCGTGAACGTGCGCTCCACCGTAGGCACCTATTCCGGGGTGCTGGACGACCTACGCCGCGCTTTCGCGAAGCTGCCCGAGGCCCAGGCTGCGGGGCTCAAGGCCGGCGATTTCTCCTACAACACCGGGTCTCTGCGCTGCCCCACCTGCGACGGCACGGGGCAGATCTCCCTGGATGTGCAGTTCCTTCCCGATGTGGACATCCCCTGCCCCGACTGCCGCGGCAGCCGCTACGGCCGAGCCGCCGACGCCATCCAAATGGCTGTTGACGACTACCCGGGCAGCAGTGCTGAAGGCGGATCCGACGCAATTCCCGGCGCCCCCGCCACGGAAAGCGCCAACCCTGGCGCATCCAGCCGCGCCGACGACTTCCACGCCGTGGCCACCCTGTCGCTGCCCGAGCTGCTGTCGCTCACCGTAGACCAGGCCGCCGCAGCGCTCGCGCCCCAGAAGAAGGTGCGCGCCAAACTGGAAACCCTGCGCGATCTGGGCCTGGGCTATCTCACCTTGGGCGAGGCCACCCCGGCGCTTTCCGGCGGCGAGGCCCAGCGCCTGAAGCTGGCCAGCGAGATGCGCCGCGACCAGAGCGACACCCTCTTCATCTTCGACGAGCCCACCATCGGGCTGCACCCGCTGGACGTGGCCACGCTCATCGCCGTGCTGCAGAGCCTCGTGGAGCAGGGCGCTACCGTGGTGGTCATCGAGCACGACCTGGACATGATCGCCAATGCCGACTACCTCATCGACATGGGTCCGGGCGGCGGCGAGGCTGGCGGCCGTATCGTCGCCACGGGCACGCCCACCCAGGTGGCCGCCAACCCGAAAAGCATCACCGGCCGCTACCTGGCCCGCGAACTGGAGGGCTAGCGACCCGCGGGCCAGCGCGACCCGCAAGTCGCCACGGGCCCCGCGCCACGCCGCGACCCGCTTCCTAGCGCGTCGCTTTCAGCTCGGCGAGCCGGGCGCGGGCTGCATCCAGGTTCGCTTCGATGTCGGCACCCACCACATCCAGGTTCTCGGCAGCGGCGAAACGGGTCTCGGGAATGCCGAACATGCCGGCGATGCCGCGCAGGTACTCATAGCCGAAGTTCGCAGCGGCCACGTTGCCGCCGCCCGTGGTGATGTAGGTGAGGTGCTTCGCGCGGCACAGGCCCTCGCAGCGGCCCTCGGCGGTGTAGTGGAACACCATACCCATGACGGCCACGTGCTCGATGTACACTTTCAGCGCCGCGGGAAACGACAGATCCCAGTAGGGCGCGCCGATGACGATCTCATCGGCCGCGGCGAACTGCCTGCCCAGATCGAACATCGGGTCATCGAACTGGCCGTCCTTCTCCAGCTGGGCGCGGTAGGCCGCCGACTCTCCGTAGTAGGGTTCCAAGCGCAGCTCGGCGAGATTCACCTCCTCCACGTCGCCGACGCCCTCCAAGTACTCGCGGCACAACGTGAGCGTGCGAGACTGCTCGCCACGCAGGCACGCATTCACAAACAGTATGGTCATGGGGTTCCTTTCTGTCGAAATAGTCTCAGTATACTGGTTTTAGTCACGAGCGGCCGCCAACCGAAGGACGCTCCTCTTCAGGAGCCATATTCTCCAACAGGTCGAGAAGCTCCTGGCGCGAATGGATCTTCAGCTTCTGATAGATGTGGCTCGTATGGGTGTTCACCGTGTTCATGGCCAGGTGCAGCTCCTCGCAGATGCGCGGAGCGGAGCGCCCCTTCGCCACGAGTCGCAACACGTCGGACTCGCGCCGCGACAGACTGCCCACGCGCACGAGGCGGTCGCAGCGCTCCTCCACCGTCTCCCCGCTCGGCGCAGGCCCGTCGGCGGCCACGAAGGAGGGGGCGTAGGAGCGATCGGTGAACACGAACGAGTAGATGGCCACCACGAGCAGCCCAAGGGCCACAGAGATGAGCCCCAGCAGGTCGGGCACTGCGGGCGCCAGCATTCGGTAGACGTTGAAGCCCCCGAAGCCGAGCAGCAGGTCGAGGGAGAAGGTGATGCGCGTCAGCGCATAGACCAGCAAGGGCGACGTGCGATAGCGCTGGCAGAAGTTGAAGGCCAGAATCATGATCATGATCTTGAAGAGGAAGGCCCCGAAGCTGGCGATGCCGTACATGACATCGGGGCAATGGCCCCCGTAGGGCATGAGCAGCACCGCCGCCATGGTCAGCAAGAAGGAGATGCGGTAGACCAAAGACATCTTGCGGCTCCGGTCGGCGATGATGACCACGAGCACCGTGGAGCAGGCCACCTTGGCCACCAGCAGCACCAGATTGAGGCTTCCCGAGTAAAAGGCCAGATCAGTACCTTCCAAATAGTAGTTGCGCATGAACTCGTCCACAAAGCTGACGAAGAAGATGCTGGCGCACAGCAGCGCCAGAACGCGCCGCGGCTGGCTCCGGCGCGGCGGAAGGGTGGGCTCTCCCACGAAATCGGCCGTCTCCGGTCGGCGGTTGAGAAGGAGGGCCGAGAGGAGCGGCAGGGCGCAGGCGACGGCCACCATGATCCACGGGCTCACCTCCGGCAGATAGGCCACCGCCGTCAGCACGTACATGAAAAGGTTGTTCGCCACCACGCCGAGCACGAAGCCGATGAGATCCCCCAGCTTACAGAAGGCCTGGTACCAGCCGACGAACAGCCACCCCGAGGCAATGCCGGTCAAAAGACCGGCGAACACCTGGAGCGCCCCGTCGAGCCCCGTGCTTCCCGCCGAGAACGGAATGGCCAGGGTGCCCACGCTCGCGCAGAGGGCCACGGCCCGCACGCTCCATGGCCGCTCGAGCCAGGCCTCGCTCGCCTTAGGGGACGCCAGTGCCGGCACGAGCGACACCACGCAGGCCACGAGCGATATCTCGTAGACGCTCACCGACGAGTTCTCAGGGAACAGCTGCGGCGCGAAGAAGCACAGGCTCAGCCATACCTGGCACAGCGCAAACCCCACCATCATGGGAAAATTGGCCCGGCTCAACTCCGCCATGAACCGCGATTGCAGCGACACGCCCTTCTTCTCCATCCCGACCCGCTCCCCTTCCCTGCTCTCCCGCCTCACTAGAAACTAGTGAGAACGGTTCCAATCTTTTGAAAACCCCTCGTAGAAGCCCCAGAACAGCGACGGTTCCCGGCGGCTTCCCCCGATTTCACGCCTTTGCTTCGATGACAGCGAGGGCACCCCTTCTCTACCATCGGCCCATCGTTTACGGAGGAAGCGAAACGAACGGATCATCGAAGAAGGAGGAAGGATGAAGCCCATCAAGCGTCTGCGCAAGCCCCTTGCGGCCCTCGCCGTTGTGGCGGCCATCATTATAGCGGCAGGATGCTCGCCGCAAGGGGGAGAACCGAAAGCCACCGAGGGACCGAACCCCGCCGAGCAAACCGCCGCAGCAGAGCCGGCGTCCGATTGGTCCCTGGCCACCGACTGCGCCACCTGTCACAGCGCCGAGGCCGCGACGACGACCGAGGCCTCCTTGGGAGCGGGCGTCCACGCTACGACTGCCGGAACCGACTGCGCCACCTGCCACAACGACGAGGCGGCCCTCGCCACCGTGCACCAGGGCGCCGACGGCACGGGCGCCATGCCCAAGAAGCTGCGCAAGACCACCGTGGAAGCGCAGACCTGCCAGGCAGCCGGCTGCCACGACCTGAGCGCCGAGGAGCTGGGCGCCCTGACGGCCGATATCACCGACCTCACCGATTCCAAGGGCACCACGGTGAATCCCCACGAGGTCATGGGGCTTACCGCCGGCCACGGCGATATCGCCTGCAGCGACTGTCACGGCATGCATCGGGAAACCGTCGCGGCCGACACCTGCGTGGGCTGCCACCACGCCGGCGTCTACGAGTGCAACACCTGCCACTAGGCGCTTCCCGCGCCAAGCCCCTCGCCGGGGCACCGATCCAGGGCCTGACGCATCCACCGATGCGCTGCCATACACCAACAGAAGGAAGGGAACCATCATGGAACAGACACGCCGCGATTTCATCAAGGGCGCCAGTATCGTCGCAGCCGGGGCCGCCGCCCTGGCTGGCATGACCAGCCTCTCGGGCTGCAGCACCCAGGAGCTGGCCGACACGGGAGCCACCGAGGCAAAGCACACCTGCGACGTGGTTATCGCCGGCGCGGGCATCGGTGGCCTGGCCGCCGCCGTCAGCGCGGCCGAGCAGGGCGCGAACGTCATCCTCGTGGAGGCCTCCCAGGCCGTGGGCGGCACGAGCCGCTTCGCGGCGGGCGCCTTCGGCCCGCGCTTCGGCGCCGCCTGGGAAGAGGCCTACGCCAAGGCCCCCATGTCCGATCCCGAGCTGGGCAAGCTCGTCTGCGACAACTGGGCCCCGTACCTGGAGTGGATCGGGGGCCTGGGCCTAGCCACCGAGGAGCTGGCACCGGGCAGCCCTTATGTGTGGATGGGCGGCAAGCGCCCCGCCGAGGAGGGGTCGAAGAGCTATACCGACGAGTACCTCCAGCAGTTCGGCGAGATCTTCACGGCCAAGGGCGGCACGACCCTGCTCGGCACCCGCGCCGTCGACCTGATCGTGGACGAGGCCGGCACAGTCACGGGCCTGGTGGCCGAGGACGCCGAGGGTCCCTTCACCATTGCGGCCAAGGCCGTGATTCTGGCCACGGGCGGCTGGCAGTGCGACAAGGAAATGTGCACCCACTACATCGGCCGCCACGCCGACCTGGGCCAGGCCCAGTGCGTCCCCTACCTGGACGGCGCGGGCATCAAGATGGCCGTGAAGGCCGGCGCCCAGCTCTCCCGCAGCTTCGGCTCCTTCTACGGCCATCCCCAGCCCTGGCCGACCACCTACCTGAACGGCATCGACACCCCCGAGGGCTACGAGGCCCTCACCAACATCGATGACGCCCACGTGCTCTACTACGGCACCACCGAGCACTCCATCCAGGGCATGGGCGTGTACGTGAACGTGAGCGGCAAGCGCTTCGTCAACGAGGGGCTCGGTTCGTCCCTCGTGAACCAGGAGGTCATGCAGCAGCCCATGGCCCGCGCCTACCTCATCCTGGACGAGGGCGTGCGCAATCTCATTCGCGAGACCCCCTTCTGCAATGCCGCCGTCATCGGCGGGGACCGCATTGATGCCATGATCGAGCGCGGCATGACCGTCGTGCAGGCGGACAGCCTGGATGAGCTGGGCGCGAAGATCGTGGCCGAGACCGCCGATGGCGTGAGCTTCAACGCCCGAAACATGGTGGAGACGGTGAACGCCTACAACGAGGCCGCGGCTGCAGGTACGGCAGACCAGCTGGAAGTGCCCCACCTCGGCACGGTGCCGGCCATGGCGCTGACCACGGCCCCCTTCTACGCCATCCCCGTGGTCGGCGGCATCATGGCCACCTTCGGCGGCCTGAAGATCAACACCGATACCCAGGTCATGGGCACGAACGCCCAGCCCATCGCCGGTCTGTACGCGGTGCCCGGTGCCGCCGGCGGCATCATGAACGGCGACTACTGGTGCGTCATGAGCGGCTACTCGGTGCTCGGCCGCCTCTCCGGCGAAGTGGCCTGCGCCTACGCCCAATCCACCGAGGCCTAAGCCTCCCTGAGAGGGGCGGCTCGGAGCATCCCTCCCTCCTCTGAGTCGCCCCTCCCCTCTTGGTGCGGCCCGCTCGTTCGGCGGGCCGCACCCTGCAAGACGGGCGGGCCGTCCCCAGGACCAGCCCGCCCGTCCCGACCCGCTGCCCGACCCGCTGTTCGGCGGATCGGGCAGCCGTGCGCGAATTCTTCCTGGATCAAGGTGCCCGTCTGCGGCCTGAGCACTATACTGGGCCCTAGACGTCTCGCACGTGGGGCTGCACCTTAGCGGCCGGTGCGGGGCGCTCTTTGACGGAAAGGATCCTCATGGAGAACTTCGAATTCGTTTCCCCCACTCATTTTGTGTTCGGTCGCGGCGTGGAAAACGAGGTGGGCGCCAAGCTGGCAGCGGTCGGCGCGAAGCGCGTCCTGGTGCATTTCGGCGGCGAGAGCGCCCGGCGCAGCGGCCTTATCGACCGTGTGAGCGCTTCGCTGGACGCGGCGGGCATCGAGCATTTGGAGCTGGGCGGCGTGCGCCCGAACCCCGAGATCACCCTGGTGCGCGAGGGCGTGCGGCTGTGCAAGGAGGGCGACGTCGACTGGATTCTGGCCGTGGGCGGCGGCTCGGTCATCGACTCGGCCAAGGCCATCGCCAACGGCGCCTGCGTCGAAAGTGATGTATGGGAGCTCTTCGAGACGAAGGCCCTCGATCACGACGTGCTGCCCATCGCCGTGGTGCTCACCATTCCGGCCGCCGGCAGCGAGGCCTCCAAGAACACCGTGATCTCCAATGACGAGCTGGGTCGCAAGACCGGCTACGCCAACAACGCCCAACGTCCGAAGTTCGCCTTCATGAACCCGGAGCTCACCTTCACTCTGCCGCCCTTCCAAACGGCCGCGGGCCTTACCGACATGTACTGCCACCTGCTGGAGCGATTTTTCGACGACTACGGCGCGGTGCCCGTGACCGACAACCTGAACCTGTCGCTCATGAACACCATCCGCGCCGAGGCGCCCCGGGTGCTGGCCGATCCCGAGAACTACGATGCCCGCGCGAACATCATGTGGACGGGCATGCTCTGCCACCAGGGACTCGCCGGCGTGGGGCGCCACGAGGACTGGGCCACTCACGGGCTCGAGCACGAGTTGTCGGCCTTGGACCCGGCCATCACCCACGGCGCGGGCCTGGCGGTCATGTTCCCCGCTTGGATGGAGTACGTGCACGGCGAGAACCCGGCCCGCTTCGCCTTCTACGGCCAGGCGGTCTTCGGGCTCACCCCCACCGGCGACGCGAACGCCGACGCCCTGTCGGCTATCGACGAAACCCGCAGCTTCTTCGCGAGCCTGGGAATGCCCACCACCTTGGCCGAGCTGGGCGTGGAGGAGAACGATATCGAGAAGATGCTGCCCACCCTGGCCCAGAACAAGGGCGTTCCCTTCGGCAGCTTCAAGAAACTCACCCTAGAGGACGCCGCGGAAATCTACCGCCTGGCCCTGTAGGGCACCGTCACGCAACGTCGCCGAGCGAGGCGCGGTGGATCGGTTTTCGAGCCGATTCCGCCGCGCCTCTTGTTTTGAAGCCCTACTTGCCGAGAGCACTTTCCGATTTTTTGGACAAAAAGGCTTCGAGTGAGTTGTTCTGAGACCCTTAGAGGTAATATCGCAGGCCTCAGTAAACGAAATTCGTTAATTTCTAGCTCATTCTGAAGACAAACAACGCCCAGCCCCCATCGAAGAGCTCATTCGACGACTTTTTGTCCAGAAAATGCAGGAGTGCTCGCCTGCCCCTTCCATAACAAGAGAAGGGCGGTTTGCTTACAGGACCCGCAGAGCGACGCCGCGAAACCGGGGCATGCGCGATAATCGGAGTTGACTCACCAGCATCTCAAGGAGGCATCCTCGATGAAAATCCAGATCAAACGTGTATACGAGCCCTACGAAGAAAGCGACGGCTACCGGGTGCTCGTCGATCGACTCTGGCCTCGCGGCCTGACCCGGGCCCGCGTGCACTACAACGAGTGGGCGAAGTTTCTGGCCCCTTCCACCGAGTTGCGGAAGGCCTTCGGCCACGACCCGGCGAAGTGGGACATGTTCCAGGCAAAGTACGTGGAAGAGCTAGATGCCAATCCCGAGGCGCTCGCCTTCGCGAAGAAGCTCTCCGGTCCCGAAATGGCAGCATATCCGCGCGTCACCCTGCTGTACGCCGCCCGCAACGAACAGGAGAACGAGGCCGTCGTCCTGGCCCAGTGGCTTCCCAAGCACGCCTAGGGGCGCCCCACAGCGACTAACGCAGCGCGCCCTGGGAAAGACCGCCGCGCGAAGATTCCCCACCCCAGAAAAAGCGGGCGCATCCTTGCGATGCCTGTTTTCCGAAGACGAGAGTCAGATCGAGCCCGGGAGCCCCCAGAGCACTGCGATAAAATCGCGGGGCGCTCCCCATCATCCGCCAGATAAAGCGCCGCCCGAAACAAGTAAGCGCGCGCGAGAATGGCCCGCACGCGCTCAGTCGATTGGAATTCGCCGCGTTAGTCCGCAATAGGCAGGTTCGTGACCTCGGCTTCCAGAGGCAGGGGCACATCGTCGGCCTCGGCCTCGGCCTCGGCAGCCAGACCGCCGTCCCAACCCTCTTCCTTCCCCGGCAGGATGATGTTCAGCAGAATGCCCACCACGGAGCCCACGGCCAGGCCCGACAGGGCCACGGTCACGCCGCCCACCTCGAAAACGATGGCCCCGGCGGCACTGGAGGCAATGCCGAGGGACAGCACTAAAATGAGCGCCGTGATAAGCACGTTGCGGCTCATCATGAAGTCCACGTGATTCTCCACCAGGTTGCGGATGCCCACTGCCGAGATCATGCCGTAGAGCACGAGGGACACGCCGCCGATCACGCAGGCCGGCATGCAGGAGATGACCGCCGCGAACTTCGGGCAGAACGAGAACAGGATGGCGAAGCAGGCGGCGATGCGCACCACCCGCGGGTCGAACACGCGGGTCAGGGCCAGCACGCCGGTGTTCTCGCCGTAGGTGGTATTGGCCGGAGCGCCGAACAGCGACGCCGCAATAGTAGCCAGGCCGTCGCCGAGCAGCGTGCGGTGCAGGCCCGGCTCGGCGATGAAGTTGCGGTTGCAGGTGGAGCTGATGGCCGACATGTCGCCGATGTGCTCGATGATGGTGGCGAAGGCCAGGGGCATGATGGTGATGATGGCGGTAATGGCCAGGCCCGCATCGAAATTGGGGCCAAACAGGGCGAACACCGTGTTGTCCCACAGCACCGGCAGGCCGATCCAGGCGGCATCGGCCACGGGCGCAAAGTCCACGACGCCGGCGAAGGCGGCTGCCACGTAGGAGCCGATCACGCCGAGCAGAATGGGGATGATGCGGATCATGCCGCGGCCCCAGATGTTGCTGATGACGATGATGGCAATGGCTACGAGGGCCACGGGCCAGTTCGTTTCGCAGTTCGCGATGGCCGAGGGGGCCAGAATAAGCCCGATGCAGATGACGATAGGACCGGTGACCACGGGTGGGAAGAACCGCATGATGCGCTGGGGCCCGAACACCTTGAACAGCGCCGAGACGATGAGGTACAGAAGGCCCGCGCAGGCCACGCCGAGGCACGCGTAGGGCAAAAGCGCCGCCTCGCCGTTCGGCGCGATGGCCGCGTAGCCGGCGATGAACGCGAAGGAGGAGCCGAGAAACGCCGGTACCTTCCCCTTGGCCAGGAAATGGAACAGCAGCGTGCCCAAGCCGGCAAACAGAAGGGTCGCCGACACGGAAAGCCCTGTGAGGGTGGGCACCAGAATAGTGGCGCCGAACATGGCGAACATGTGCTGGATGCCGAAGATGGTCATCTTCGGCGCACCCAAGGTGCGGGCATCGTAGACGGCGTCGGGGGCATCGTCGGCGCCCATGGTGGGCACGGTCTTGGTATCGCTCATTGGCAAACCTCGCATCATCGCGGCGAACAGGCAGGTCCGCCCGCCCCGTGCGTCGCGCGCCCCGCTACGCGCGCTGCGTGGCTGCCGGCGCGGCCGCTCCGCGAGCCGACCTCGCCTATTATGGCACGGCTTCCGTTACCACCCCGTTTCACCTCCGCGAGGGGCCAAAACGCCCCGCAAGCTGCTGAGCGACTGCACAAAACAGCCTCCCTCGCGAGAATTGGCCAAAAACAACCGCTTCTCGTAGATTGCCCGAAGCCCGCCCGGCTCCAGCGCGCTCTGTTCCCAGGTGCGCCCTTCGCGATTCCCCTCATCGCGCAGGCTGCACTGCGGGAAACGGTCGCTTTTGCCCAAACGGCCGCCTCAGGGGATGAGGTCGTAGGGCATCTCTCGCTTCACCAGATAGAACAGAAGCAGCGGGAGCACGAGCCACGGCCACACGAAAAGGGTTGCGACCAGGGTGGCCGTGCGCACGAGGTAGAACAGCGCACGGTAGCCCATAGTGCGCGGGTGCGTCTCGAAGGTCATGCGCACGAAGGCGCCGCCCGGGGTGGAGCCGTCGTGGGTCCAGGGGATGATGAGCTCTACGAGCACGAAGGCCACTACGGTGCAGGCGCCCATGACCGCGTCTACCGTTTGAGCCGCTGTGAGCCCAGGCAGCTGCAGGACCGATGCGCCAGCCGCCTCCAGCCCCAGCGCCACCACGCCGTAAGGCACCACGGCCGCAAGCCACACGATAACCAGATCGAGCCAGAGCGCCACACAGCGGCGCACAAACCCCGGCCGATCGGTCGGCTCGGCCTCGGCGAGCTTCCCCGGCGGCACCACCCGTCCGAGCAGCGCCGCGCACAGCCAGCCGAGGGCCGCGCCGAGGGTGTTCGTGAGAACGTCATCCACATCGCAGCAGCGGTAAGCATAGGGGTACAGGCCAAAGAGCCCCGTCAACTGGGCCGTTTCCACGAGCACCGATGCGGCCAGGCCGAGCAGCACCGTCGTGGCGAAGCGCAACCGCAGCAGACGGCCGCCGATGAACCCCAGGGGCATGAAGAACACGACGTTGAAGACAAGCTGGAACACGGCCCGCAAGCCATCCTTGGCGATGTCGTTCGCAAAGTTCAGCGGATTGAAGTTAGGCGCCACGCCCCAGGTTATGCCCGGGCCCGCATCACCCGAGGGCAACGGGTACAGCGTGAAGCAGCCGATGCCGACAACGTAGAGCACGGTAAGATAGGTGCCCGCAACCGAACCGAAACGCAGCCGACCATCCCGATGGTACAGGTAGGCCAGAATGGGCAGGGTAAGCGCAAGCGAAGCCAGAGGCCACAGAATTAGAGCTGCGGCAAAGTTCTCGCTGTAGTTTCCCAGAAAATGCTTGACGGCGCCCATGGTCCTCCCTTTCTCATCCCGTCTCTCCCTTGGCGAGGATGCCAGCATAGCGCGACCGCCGCGGACGCGCAGCAAAGGTGACGGCAAAGTAAGCGAAGTGATCGGAAGCCGTAAGGGGCACCGCCGCTTACCTCCAAACGAAGCGAACCAGATTCGCTCGCCGGCACTGAAACGATGCAGCGGCCGTCCGCCCCGGACAACCCCTCGCACCCGCGCCTTACAACAGCCCGTTTGCCCCGATCGGCCAACGGTGCTATGCTTCTGGATTCTCCGACCAGCCCAAACACACCGAGGAGGAGAGTTCCATGAACATTACCGTATACTGCGGTTCCAACTTCGGCGACAACCCGCATTTTGAAGAAGCCGCCCGCGACCTGGGCGCCCTCATCGCCCGCGCCGGGCACACCCTGGTCTACGGGGGCAGCTCCGTGGGCCTCATGGGCACCGTGTCCCAGGCCGCCATCGAAGGCGGTGCACCCGTTATCGGCGTGGAGCCAGCATTCTTCATCGAGGCCGGCGTGGCCCAGCACGACCTGACCGAGCTTATCGTGTGCGACACCATGGGCGAGCGCAAAGCGAAGATGATCGAGCTGGGCGACGCATTCGTGGCGCTACCCGGCGGCGTGGGCACCTTGGAGGAAATCGCAGAGATCTTCACCCGCGTGCGCCTGGATATGGGACCCCACGAGTGCTTCCTGCTGAACATCGACGGGTTCTACGACCCGCTCCACGCATTTTTGCAGTCGATGGTCGAGCACCGCTTCTTCGATCAGTGCGATCTGGATCGCTGCCATTTCCCCCGATCGGTGGAGGCGTTGGCACATCTTCTGGCCACCTCTGACGAGCGCCCCCTTGAGCGCTGCGACGGCCCCCTGCTGCTGCAGAAGGCGGGCTAGGGGGA
The DNA here is from genome assembly GCF_041223505.1 of Adlercreutzia muris. Taxonomy (NCBI): domain Bacteria; kingdom Bacillati; phylum Actinomycetota; class Coriobacteriia; order Eggerthellales; family Eggerthellaceae; genus Adlercreutzia; species Adlercreutzia muris. The sequence goes on along the minus strand of NZ_JBCLQK010000009.1, from coordinate 69,223 downwards.
GCTAGCCGACGACCGTGAGGCGGTAGCGAGCCTTCCCCGCCTCCTTGGCCTGGTAGAGCGTGCTGTCGGCCACGGCAAAGAGCGCTTCGAAGGGCATGGGCGGCGTGAGGCAGCAGGCGGCCCCGATGCTGATGGTAGGCGCTGCGTGGCACTGGGAGGCCCGGGCAGCCCGCACCGGCTCGTCGGTGGCCCGCTGGGCCGCAAAGGGACCGCGGGCCAAGTGCTCCAGCACCCGATCGGTAGCCGGGCCCGAGGCCAGGCCGGGCGCAAAGATGAGGAACTCGTCGCCTCCGATGCGGGCCACGATGTCCTCTTTGCGCATCACCTGGCTCAGGAACTGGGCCAGCTCCTTCAGCACGGCATCGCCCTCGAGGTGGCCGTAGGTGTCGTTCACTTCCTTGAAATCGTCCACATCCACCACGATGAGGGTGCAGGGGCGGTTCTCGTTGGCCAGGGCCGTCTCGATGCGATCGAGGGCCGCCGCGCGATTGTAGAGCCCCGTGAGTCCGTCGCGCTCGGCCTTGCGGCGGAACTGGCTCTCGCGCAGCGCTGCCTCGTTGGTGTCAAGCAGCCGCCCCACATGGCGCTGGGGACTGCCGTCCTCGTTGTAGAGCACCACGGATTGATAGCGGTACCACACCGGCTCATCATGGGGGCCGGGCGTCGAGGTCTCGAAATCTACGAGGGAGTTCTCGCCGATCTGCTCCATGAGCGGCGAGAGATCGTGGGCCGTGATGGCCAGCTGGCAGGGCTTCTGGCACCGACGATGCACGACGAAATCGCCCTGCTCGGGAGTGCGGCCGAAGCGGCCCTCAAAATCGCCGTAGACATGGGCCTCCCCCGTGGCGCACTCGATGTCGAAGAGCACGTCGTTGGAAAGGGCCGTGATGATCTCGAGCCGCTCGTTGGCCCGGCACAGCTGCTCCTCGTCGTTCACCTGGTCGGTAATGTCCATCACCGTCACGTAGAACCAGCGCCGTCCTTCAGCGTCTTCCACAAGCTGGCCCCAGTCCTCAACCCAGCGCAGGGTCCCATCGGCGCGGCGGATGCGGTAGCGCACGTGGTCTTCGTTGCTTGCCGAGGTCTGCTCCACAATCTCGCGCTGCACGCGATCGCGATCCTCCTCATAAACGAGCCCCGAGAACGTGTTGCCCGTCAGCGCCTCGAAGGCCGCAACGTCTTCGCAGCCGAACAGGTGCAGCAGGCCGGCATTGGCGCAGTCGAGGGTGTCGTTCCCCTCGGCGGGATAGCGGAACATGCCGCCGGGAAAACGATCGAGGAATTCCTGGGATACCTGGGCTTCGGCCGTGGCCACATCGGCCTTGGCCTCGGCGGCCTCTGCGGCCTGATGGGCCTCGGCGATCTCCAAGCGCCTCTCAGCGTCGTCACGTTCTTTCCCATGATGGAAGATGTGGTGGAAAGAAACCATGCGAACTCCCTCGTCCTCGGCCTTCGTGCCTCCGTCGAAATTGCAGCGATTGCGGCACGGGATGTCCTTGTATGATAGCACTACCGTCTGCCATAGTTCCCTTAAAAGAGAACGTGGCGCCATTCACCGGGCCACCGTCGCCCCCACGTTGCGGCGTGAGCCATGGCCGTAAACGGTTTGACAGACGGCAAACACTCCCGTACACTGGGCGGACTTTGGAATCTATCGAGGTGGGTGTTTTGATGGCCGGAAGGTTCGTAATCTAATAGCTCGGCAGCGAAGCCGTGGTGACACAGCGGCAGCATCGCAACCCCATCCACGGGACGCAGTGGCCGGGGTCTCTAAGCATGATGCCCAGCCGCCGCTTCGCCTTCCGCAACTTCTCGTTGCGATGCCTTCGCCACCTGAAGTAGGTGGCGCAACCCCTTCCGCAACCCCATGCTGAGTACTACTCGGATCATTTCGCCGCACTCAGCCCTATCCCGCAAGGAGATTTCCATGACCGAACGTTCCCCGCATTCCCCCGAGATCGCTGACGACCCCTCCGCGAACGCCGGCGACGGCACCCCGACCGCTTCCAGCGCTCCCGCCGCTCCCAGACACGACACCACCCGCGACGTTGCCGCAGCCGAGGCCGCCGCCCCTAGCGCCACCGTGCCCCTGAGTGCGGCCGGCCTCCCCTTGGCTAAGAACTGGCTGGCCATTATCGCATTTATCTGGGCCGGGCAGGCCGCCTCCATGATCACCAGCTTCGCCGCCGGCTACGCGGTGGTGTGGTACGTGACCGAATCCACCGGCAGCGCGCTCGTGCTAGCCTTCATGAACATCGCTGCCATGCTGCCCATCGGCCTGCTCTCGCCCTTCGGCGGCATCGTGGCCGACAAGCACAACCGCAAGCTCATCATGATCGCCGCCGACGGGGCCGTGGGCGTAATCTCGCTCACAGCGGGTCTGCTCATCCTGGCCGGAGACGTGTCTATCCCGCTGCTTCTAGCCGTGTGCGTGGCCCGCGCGGTAGGCCAGGCCTTCCACACGCCGGCCATGATGGCCGCCATGCCCATGCTCGTGCCCGACAAGCACCTGCTGCGCATCAACACCTTGGATCAGCTACTGGCCGCCGTCGCCTCCATCGGGGCGCCGGCCTTCGGCATCTTCCTGTACACCACCCTCGGTTTCTCATCGGTGATGTTCCTCGATTTCGCCGGCGCCTGCATCGCCGTGGCGGGGCTTCTGCTGGCGAAGGTGCCCACCGTCATAGACCCGTCGGCCGAGCGTCAGCACGTGCTGGCAAACCTGCGCGACGGCTGGCGCGCCGTTGCGAAGACCCGCGGGCTTCTGCTGCTCATCGGCGGCGTGACTGTGGGCATGATGATCTTCGGCCCGCTGTCGGCCATGTGTCCCTTGATGACCTACAACCACTTCGGCGGCAACGGCTACGACGCCTCCATCGGTGAAGCCGCCTTCGGCGTGGGTATGCTCGTAGGGTCAGGGATCCTCATGGCCTGGGGCGGCGGCCGGCGCCTGGCAGGGCTCATCGCTGTGGCCGCAGTCATCGTGGGCGTGTGCACCGCGGTCTGCGGGCTTTTGCCGCCCGACGGCTTCCCCGTGTTCGTGCTGATGATGGGCACCATGGCCGTGGCTTGCGCCTGGTTCAACGGGCCGTTGCTCACGCTCACTCAGCGCCACGTGCCCGACGAGAAGATGGGCCGCGCCATGGGCCTGCTCACGGCGGCCATGGGTCTTGCCACACCGGTAGGCGTGGCCATCGGCGGCGTGCTGGCCGAGCAGATCGGCATTGCGCCGTTCTTCCTCGTCGACGGCCTCGCCTGCCTGGCGCTGGGGCTCGTGCTGTACCTGCCGAAGTCGGTACGCGCGTTGGATGCCTAGGGGAGCCGAACAGCCAACCGACTGCCCCCGTGCCGACGGCTCGCTTGCAGCAACCCGCCCCCTTCCCCAGCCTGTCACCACCATGCACTGCTCACCCGCAGGGGCGGCCTTTAGGCCGCCCATCCACAACCTGGCATCACCCCACGCCCCAGCCCAGCTGTTCCAAACATGCACTCAATAAGTGCAGGTTTTTCCTAGATATAGCATTCAATGAGTGCACTTATGGTACAATTTCTGCACTCAATAAGTGCATTCATTGAAGGATCAGCCATGGAACGCCTCTACGAAACCATGTACCGCCTGCTCGAGAACACGACGAGCGAATTTCACCGGTACATCTACGACCGCATCAACTGGGACAATCGCATGCTCGGCCTCGTCGGACCGCGAGGCGTCGGCAAAACCACACTCTTCTTGCAGCATATCAAGCATGCCAACCAGACCGACCGGGCACTCTTCGCCTCGGCCGACAACTTGTACTTCTCGGACCACACGCTCTTTGATACGGCAGAGGCTTTCAGCAAAAGCGGCGGCGCATTCCTCTATCTCGATGAGATTCATAAATATGAGGGATGGTCCCGCGAGCTGAAGGCCATCTACGACTCGTTCCCCGATATGCACGTGTACTTCACGGGCTCGTCGATCCTCGACATCGAGCGCGGCGAGGCGGATCTGAGTCGTCGGGCACCGAAGTACCACCTGCAGGGCCTTTCCTTCCGCGAGTTCCTCGCCATGCGCCACGGAATAGAGACGCCGGCCTTCTCCCTGGAGGACATCATCGAGCACCGGGCCTCCATTCCCGGGGTAACCCACCCCCTCCCCTACTTTCGGGAATACCTCATCAGCGGCTATTACCCCTTCGGGCAAGACCCCGACTTCTCCATCGAGCTCGCTCAGGTCATCAACCGCACGCTCGAAGTGGACATTCCCCAGTTCGCGAACATGAACGCCTCGACAGGTCGCAAGCTGCGCAAGCTCATGGCCCTTGCCAGCACGCTTGCCCCCTTCAAACCCAGCATGGCAAAACTAGCCTCGCAGATTGGAGCCAGCCGCAACAACCTGGAGGACTACCTTTTGTTCATCGAGAAAGCAGGCATGACAGCCCAGCTGCGTGAGCCCTCGTCGAGCATTAATGCCCTGGGCAAGGTCGAGAAAGTCTACCTGGACAACACGAACATCCTTCACAACTTAAGCGACGGAGCCCCGGATGTCGGCACGGTTCGCGAGACGTTCTTCTTCAATCAGATGCGTGTCAACCAGAAGGTCTTCAGCTCACCGATCTCTGACTTTCAAATCGACGGCGCCACCTTCGAGGTAGGCGGCAAAAGCAAGGGTGCGAAGCAGATTCGCGATGCGGCGCAGGGGTTCATCGTAAAGGACGACATCGAATACGGCCACGGCAACGTCATCCCCCTGTGGGCCTTCGGGCTGAGTTACTGAGGGCGCTCGCCTGAAACCTCGAGAAGTTCCCCCAGGAAGAGCGCACCCAGACCTGGCCTTCGCTATAATCGTCCCAGAGAGAATCACGGCCCGAATTTGCGAGGAGGTCCCTATGGATCAGAACGTTCGCCCCGACGACATGGAGCGCATCAGCACGCCCGAGCTGGCCCAGGCTTTCATCGACGAGCAGGTGGCCGCCATTCGAGAGCAGGTCGGCGACAAGAAGGTGCTGCTGGCCCTGTCCGGCGGCGTGGACTCCAGCGTGGTGGCGGCGCTGCTGATCAAGGCCATCGGGAAGAACCTCGTGTGCGTGCACGTGAACCACGGCCTTATGCGCAAGGGCGAGTCCGAGCAGGTCATCGACGTGTTCCAGAACCAGATGGACGCGAATCTGGTGTACGTGGACGCCACCGACCGCTTCCTGGATTTGCTGGCCGGCGTAGACGAGCCGGAAACCAAGCGCAAGATCATCGGCGGCGAGTTCATCCGCGTGTTCGAGGAAGAGGCCCGCAAGGTGGGCGACGAGGTTGATTTCCTCGCCCAGGGCACCATCTGGCCCGACATTCTGGAATCCCAGGACGGCGTGAAGGCCCATCACAACGTGGGCGGCCTGCCCGACGATTTGCAGTTCGACCTGGTGGAGCCCGTGAAGCTGCTGTTCAAGGACGAGGTGCGCGTGGTCGGCCGCGAGCTGGGCCTGCCGGAGAACATGGTGGAGCGCCAGCCCTTCCCCGGCCCGGGCCTGGGTGTGCGCTGCCTGGGCGCCATCACCCGCGACCGCCTGGAGGCGCTGCGCGAGGCCGACGCCATCGTGCGCGAGGAGATGGAAGCGGCGAACGTGGGCGCTTGGCAGTACTTCGCCGTGGTACCCGACATACGCGCCACCGGCGTGCGCGACGGCGTGCGCGCCTACGAGTGGCCGGCCATCATCCGCGCCATCAACACCGTGGACGTGATGACCGCCGAGGTGCCGGAGCTGGATTGGGCGCTCTTGAAGCGCATGACCGACCGCATCACCCACGAAGTACCCGGCATCTGCCGCGTGGCCTACGACCTCACCCCCAAGCCCGTAGGCACGGTCGAGTGGGAATAGGCGCGCACATCACGTGAGGTTTGAACCGGGTACATTTTGGTGCAATTTGGCAAACTAGCGAAGCCCATAGTTATCTCCAAGCCAGTTGGACCATAGTTTCTAGAAATGCTCCCTCGGTTGATTCCGAAGGAGCATTTTTTAGTTGGCCCGCCCCCTTCAAACCTATGAAGCTGAAGCATGAAATCCTTGCGTCTCGATATAATGCGCTTGAGCTTGTATTATGCGGATCCAGTCAGTTTTGTACTCACACATCTTCTAAAAGCATGAGCGTTACGTCGAACTTGCACTCATTCAGTGCTCACGGACGATTGCGCAAACAAAAGACCGCTAACCGCTAGATTATTCGCTTTCGGTTTTAACCCAGGATTTCCACAGAGGACTTTCTTTCCAACCATCAGTAAACCCCATACGATTGAGCTCGTCTGCCGACCTGGTCTCCAGAAGGCTAAATAGTTTTGACCGCCAAGACGTGTCAGGAGCCACTCTTTCGAGCAGGTAGCTGAGGATAGTGAGAATTCCGCAGGTTCTGTCGGCGCGAATCTGAAAAGGTTCATACCACTCGGGATTCTTTGCTTTGGTTGGAATAACCGGTCTTGTACCAATACCTTTATTCCAGAGTCGTGCATGATGAGCACATATGTTGCGCGTGGTATTTAATGCAACAAGCCAGGATTTCAACACACGCGTGGTTACACCGAGCTTGCCTGCGAGTTCATTTCGAATTTCCGACGACGCACCTTTATAGAGGCGCAGCATCGTCCCGAATTCCATGAGATTAACCATGATCCAATACGGGGGCAGCTCTTTACTATCGCCATACTTCTCTTTGAAGTGTCGCACAAACGGTTCACTAGAACGCAGATACTGGGTTTCGCAGCGCTCCAGAAATTCGCTATATTCTTCTTCATCTAAACGTGGCAGATTTTCTGGTTCCAGATATCCAAATGGACCAGTTTCTTTCGCGAGTTCATATGCAAGCTGAGACCTAAAATAAACCTCAATACGCTCTATAGCGTCGAGAGTCAATAAACGCAATTGCCGGTCGAATGTATAGAGGCTCCAGATTTCATCAAACGTTGTTCCCTCGATGAAGCGCTCATCGTGAGTACCTTTGGAATCTGAGATGTTAGAGCGTTTGAAAATATACCAATACCCACTCAGACGATAATAGCCGACCTCCTGAAGATGTCGAATCAGGTTCTCTCGGTTGGCGCTCAAGCCACGCTCATCTATAAGCAGATCTGCTTGCTGCTCGTAAGACAACCATGGCTTTTCGTACTCCAAGGACCCTCCTAGGCGAGAATACAAGAAGACCCGGCAGTGTGCATCGTTGAGAGGCCGGCCGGGTTTGCTGTTGCTTATACTAGCACAAGCGCTTGAAGATTTGGTGGCGATACTCTTGAATGGTAGCCCGCTTCATCCACCAAGCCCTTCGACCTTTGGTTGTCTTGCCGCCGCCATAGACCCAGAATCTGTCGGAAACCCATTCGGCCCCTTCGAAACGCTTTCTATCTTGACACCTGCTGCGGCCACAGCACGAACATACACACGAACTCGGTTCATGTGTATGTTCATGCCAATACTGCCGATTGAGGGCGAATGGGGCTTCGATGCGGAGCTACGGGCACAGATCACCCGACAGCACAATAGGGTCGCAGCAATGACCCAGTACCGCATCTGTCGCCCGCGGCGGCACAACCATAGCAAGGCCTGCCGTTTTACGCTCGGCAGGCCTTTTCTTCTGGTCAGATATGCGGCTTACGGCACGCTTGCCCTAGGCGGGCTTTACGGGGATGCGGAGAACCGTTTTCAGGCGTTCGGGGGCAACCCGTCGCGGATCCGAGAGGTAGATCTCGTGGTGGAGGCGCTTCTCGCTTTGGTCGAACCGCAGGCCCTCCGACTCGGCATAGCTTTTCAGCGCGTCGATCGTCGCGGGCTCGTCGTCGTAGGACCCGGTGTGCATGCACTGCACGCAGAGCCCCTCGTCCACCGTGATCATCTCCGTCTTCGAGAAGTCGGCCTTCTTCTTGCGCGTGGCCTCCTGCACTGCCCAGTCGAACACGCCGGGCGTCACGAACTCGGGCAGCCGGATGCAGCTCATCCACTCGAGTTCGGCCTTGCGCTGCGGATCCAATCGCTCGATAGGCTCGGGAAAAGTCCAGAAGCCCTCGAGCGGCGGAACGACGTAGGGCGTATACCCCTCGATGTCGTAACCCGACTTGGGTGACATCTTGATGGTGAAGGAGATGCCGTAGAGCATCTGGAGGGCACGCTGGTATTCGCCGTCTTCTTCGTTCGGATCCCCTTTACCGCGCACCGCCACATAGTTGATCGGCGGCATCTCTATGAGAGCCGGCTTCTTCGACGGCTGATAGATGTCCTTGTACTCTTTCTTGTAGTCGAACGGCATGGGGTTCCTCGCTCCTTACGTGATGGTTGCTGCTGGCTATCAGCTCGCCGTCGGCGAACGCGGCCAGGGGCCTTAGGCCTTGACCACGGGAAGCCAGACCTCGCTCCTGCTGTCCGGCGCGGTCATGGCCGGCGTGAAGTATCTCTCGACGTCGGTGCCCGAGGCCCACTGGTACCCAGAGGCCGGCAGCCACTCGGCGAGGATGCGATGCCACAGCTCGTTCATGGCATCGGGCATCGGCCCGACGCACTCGAAGACCGCGTAGGTGGCCGCCTCGACGACGCGCTCCCCCATGCCCTCGGGGCACGGCTGACCTGTGGCCACGCAGGCCATGTAGCAGTCGAACTCGCCGTCGTCGCAGAACTGGACGCCCAGCAGGCCCGCAGGCTCGCTGCCGTCCATCAGGTCCAGCACCTTGTGGACGTCCGCCCCGATCTTAGCCCAGTACTCGGTGGCCTTCGCCCCGGCGCTCTCGACGTCCCATGTCCCGTTGTCGGACGGTATCCCGACCACGCGGAAAGACGGCTGCTCGATGATCTTGTAGTCCATTGCCTCTTCTCCCTTCACGGATAGTGTGAACGCGAGGCGTGGGTGGAGTTTGAGCTTGGTGCCGGGCAGGCGCGCCTCGCTCGGCGACGCGCCGTGCACGCTTCGAAACGCCCTGCTGAACGACGTCGGAGAGTCGTACCCGTATCTCAGGGCCACGTCTATCACCTTCGCATCGGTTGACGCAAGGTCGTATGCGGCGCTCGTCATCGCCCGGCGCCTGACGTACTCCGAAAGCGTCACACCCGCCAGGTAGGGGAACATCCGCTGGAGCTGGTACTGGGAGCATCCGGCGATGCGGGAGAGCTCCTCCAGGTCAAGCGTCCCGTCCAGGTGCTCCTCAACGTAGCCCATGGCTCGGTTCAAGTTCTCAAGCTGGCTCATCCACGCCTCCTTTCGCATCCAGGTTACCGGGCAGGAGAAGGCACGTCCTCTCATATCCCGTGCGAGTATTGGCTGGCCGCGACCACGCATCGCGCCCGAACCGGCAGCATAGTTTAACATTGCAAAGCATGCAGAAGAAACCCTGGGCATCGCGCTCCAAAGGACATATCCTTGCGCGATGGTTATACTTAAGGGAGTCTAATCTGTTCGGAAGGGGAGGAAGATGAGCGTAGCCAGAAGTCGACGAATAGGCCTGATTGCCTTCTGCGCGCTGTGCCTGACCCTCTACGTTTATGGCATCGCCTCCGCGCCGCGCATACCAAGCCACATCGAAGGCATCGCCCTGCCGCTTGATTTCATGGTGGGGATACCGCTTGGCTTCTACCTTCTTGTGGCTCGGCCAAGAAGGCTCACGCTGCTCTCGGTCATTCCCGTTATTTGGATCGGCTATGCGCTGAGCGCGCTCGCACTCGGGGCGCCAGATGCAGGTATCCTGCCGGCCCTGCTCTCCGCGTTGATTCCCGTGGAGCTCGCCATCGCCGCGCGGGAATGCCTGAAGATCGCCCACACTTTCAAAACCGCCAAGGCGAAGAGCCCTGATCCCATGGCCTGGTTCAGGGAGACGATGTTCTACCTCGTCCGCAAAGACATCGCCGCTCACATGACGGCAGCCGAGCTGAGCGTTTGGTACTACGCGCTGCTTTCGTGGCGAAAGAAGCCCTACATACTGTCAGGCGAGCGGGCGTTCAGCTACCATAACGCCGGCGGCTACATGAACATGATGCTCGGACTCGCGCTCGCATTCCCCGTGGAGATCGTCGCGGTGCACCTCCTGGTGTCACAGTGGAGCGTTTCGGCCGCTATCGTCGTTACGGCGCTTTCCGTCTATGCGGCTATTTGGCTCGTGGGCGACGCGCGCGCACGCATACTGCGCCCCATCGTGGTCGGGGAAGGCTCCGTTCGCCTGGAATGCGGCATTCAGATGGAGACCGTCATTCCCGCCTCCAATATCGAGATGGTCGCACTTTCGGATAACGAAATTGGGCATATCGAAGAGTCAGACAGGCTCAACTACGGCACGTTCTATCGCCCGGATGCATGGTTGGTGATGCAGAGCTCCGTTGAAGTTCGGACGCTTCTGGGCACGAAGCACGTGCGCGCCATCGGCGTGAGCGTTGACGACCCAAAGGCGTTCGCCGCCGCGATTAAAGAGGCTGCGGAATGAGGCGCCGTAACTTGATACGCGCCAATCGTTGAGGGATCGAAGCGAATGCCCAGCGACTTGAACAGCTGATCCTCTGCGGTTGGCGCAAGCTCGAAGGCGTCGACCAGGGGCCAGGGCGACTGGAAGGTATGCGCCCAGGCGCAAGCGAGCTGGAAGGCAACCGAGATGATCACGTACCTCAAGACCAAATCGATGGCGCTCATACGGAGACCTCCTCCCCCAGGCGGCGCATGACTGCATCAAACCTTGGGTTGCCGCGAAGCGCGCCCCAGCTCTCGTTCGATGTGATGCTGCTCACGAAGGACGAGCGTAGCGATGCCGCAGCCTCTCCTCGCGCCTCATCCGCCTTCTCGTCTCCGTTCCGCCACAAAAACTCGTCGACAGGCTTGAAGAAAGGCGGGTTCTGCGGGTTCTCAAACGTCTCGCAGCAGCGCTCCAGGTCTTCGACGAACCGTTCCAGCTCGGCCAGCGCGCGGTCGCTATCCCCCGATTCCACGAGCTGCGTCGCCAACGCGATCCGAATGATTGGGACAAGCGTTGGGGAGAGCGCCGCAAACCCATCCGGCGCTTGAATGGCCGCCGCGAGAACAAGGATATCTTCGAGTTCCTCGGCGCTTACACCCTCGACCCCGGCCAAAGCCTGCGCGCAGCTGGCAACTTCGAGGAGCGAGAAGAGGAGCTGGCGCTTGAGCGCGATCTCGGCCCTCTTCGGGTTCCCTGCTCTTATGGCAATGCCTGCGAGAATGATTGCGGCCATGTTCGGCTTGGCGGGAACCATCTTTTCGATGAGTTCGTCTGCCTGGCCCTCCCTCCCCTCGGACGCGAGCAATATGCAGAGCGCTTGCAAGACGAAGTCTGTGGAGGGGCCGTCTGGATCGAGCTGCAGCACGCGGCGCAAGATCCTCTCAGCGAGATCGGCCACGCGCGATGTGGGTTCGGGGCAATTCGCCTCGTCTGAGATGCTCGGCTCTATCGCTTTCACATAGAGCGCGAGGCCGACAGCCTTGAGGAGCTCAGGATCGGACCAGTATCGGGCAGACTGTCGCTCGGCATACGTGGCAGCCTGGGCAGGATCCTCCGCAAGCAGCGCTTGCAGCCACTCCGTGACCTCTTCCCGCTTTTCCTCGCTTGCCAGGGGTTCGTACCCGAACAAGTCGTCCAAGGTTACAGAGAATAGGGAGGCTATCTGGGGTACAAGGGCGATGTCGGGCAAGCTCTGGCCGCATTCCCATTTCGATACGGCCGCTTTCGACACGCCGAGTCGGCAGGCAAGTTCCTCCTGCGTAAGATGGTTGCGGATGCGCTCTTCTAGGATGCGCTCGGATAAAAGGGAACGGTTCATCGGTTGTCCTTTCGACACCTTCAATTATCTCCGCACTAAGAAATCGCAGCAAGCGAGAGCCGATTGACTTTGCCCGCCGTTAAATCAACCGACGGTTGACTGCCGCTCTTGTAACGCGATTTTGCGACGGCCGGGCCGAAAGCATCAGCGCAGTAAGATCTTCTGGACGAAAAAGAACCGGGCTTGCCTACCAGTTTGCCACTAGGCTATAGTTTACAATCACGCTGAATATGCGTTAGAATATCAGCGTGATTGTAAAATGATTACCAAATACGACAAGACACTGAATTCTATCCTCGAAGCCAACGCGGGGATCATAACCTCTGCCGAGGCGCAAGAGGCAGGGGCTACGCGCCCGGCGTTCTCCGACTACGTCCGCAGACACGGCCTTGAGCGAACATCGCGTGGGGTCTACATTGATCCTGATGTATTCCCAGACGAAATGGCGCTCCTCCAGAAGCGCTTCCCTAAAGCCGCGTTCTCCCATGAATCGGCGCTCTACCTGCATGACCTGACCGACCGCGAGCCGATTCCAGTCTCGGTCACGGTTGACTCGGGCTACAACGCCGGCCCCCTGAAGGCCCAAGGCGTGCGCATCTACTACACGAAGCCGGAGTGGTACGAGATGGGGCTCGCGGAGGTCGAAACGCCGAGCGGTGCCAAAGTGATGGCCTACGACAAGGAGCGCACCATCTGCGACCTCATCCGCAAGCGCGCCGCTTTCGACCCGGCAGTGTTCCGACAGGCAATCCGCGATTACGCGCGTTCAAGGGATAAGAATCTTGCGCGCCTGTCTGACTATGCGCGCGCGATGAACATAGAATCCCGCGTTTATGAGGTAATGGAGGTGGCACTGTGATCACGGGAGCCCGGAGAATCAAAGACCTCATCAGGAACCACGCCAAAGGAGACGGCGCCAAGTCGCAGATGCTGCTTCGGCATTACGCCATGGAGCGCCTGCTTGAGAGGCTGTCCGTGTCCGATTATCGCGATGACTTCGTCATCAAGGGAGGTATGCTCGTGGCATCCCTCGTCGGCGTGGACGAGCGTTCCACGCGAGACATCGACGCCACGATGCGCGGGCACGACATGAGCTTGGATAATGTCTCTCGCATCCTTGCCGAGGTCGCTTCCATCGACATCGGAGACGGCTTCACCTTCGAGCTCGGGGAGCCACAGAAGATTATGGAGGACTCCGAGTACGGCGGCATGCGCATTGGCGTGAGTGCGTCCATCGAGAAGACGAAGACGGCTTTCAAAATCGACATCTCCACAGGAGACGCTATCACTCCGGATGCGATTGAGTACGAGTATAAGCTCCTGTTCGAGGACAGATCAGTCGCGCTGCGCTCGTACAACACCGAGACGGCGCTCGCTGAAAAGCTGGAGACCATCCTCTCGCTCGCAACCCAGACCACGCGGATGCGCGACTTCTACGACATCTATGCCCTCATGGAATCGGGCCGCAATATCGATTTCAGGCTCCTGGGGGATGCCCTTGATGCGACCATGGCAGTGCGCGCGAGCACGGCGTCGCTTGATCGGAGCGATGAGATAATCGTCCTGCTAGAGGGAAGCGAGATGATGGAGGGGCACTGGAGCCGGTATCAGGCGGCCAATTCCTTCGCTGAGTCTGTCAGTTGGCAAGATACGCTCGCATCTCTTCGCACGATGGTCAACGCAATTAAGGCTGCCACTGCTGCGCATTGTCCCAAAGAGCCGCAGGAGGACACGTGGGCGATATCATGAAAAAGGTGTTGATTGTCGAGGACGAGCGGGAGCTGGCGCAGCTGATGCGTCGTGCGTTCGAAGCGGACGGCATTGCGGCCGATATCGCTGGAAGTGCCGAGGAGGCGTACGACCTTCTGACCAGCGCCGTCTTCGATTGCCTGATGGTGGACGTGAACCTGCCGGGCGACGACGGCTACGCCCTCTGCCGCAACCTGCGCGAGCGCAGCGGGGTGCCCGTGGTGTTCGCCTCGGCGCGCATCGAGCCCGACGCGCGCATCCGCGCCCTGGAGGAAGGGGGCGACGCCTACCTCTCCAAGCCGTTCAGCCTGCGGGAAATGCTCGCCCAGGCGAAGGCGCTCATGATGCGGCCCGAGCGGAAAACCGGCGCCGACGAGGCCGTGCTCTCCGCCGGCCCGTTTCAGCTTGACGGCAGGGCCAAGACCATCCGGAAGAATGGGCAACTGATTGCCCTGTCGCCCCGGGAATTCCAGCTCGCGTCGGCCCTCATGGGCAGCGCCGGCCAGAGCCTCAGCCGCGACGCCCTTTTGGCGAAGGTGTGGGGCGCCTTTGCCGAGGTGGAGCCGCAGACGGTCTCCGTCCACATGAGCTGGCTTCGCGCCAAACTTGAGGACGACCCAGCTCACCCCGTTTACTTCAAGACCGTTCGCGGCGAGGGCTATCGCTTCGATCTTCCCGAAGGCGATCGCTGATGGCGAAGCAGGGAGAACGCCTGACGAAGCGGCTTGCCGGCGCGGCCCTCGCCTCCGCGCTTGCCGTCGTCATTGCGGCTGCTTCGGGCATCGCGGTTGTCACCAACGGCGGAGAGGATGCACTGCGAAGCCAAGTGGTCGAGCTCAACGACACCCGGCAGGACATCGCAGAAACTGCGCCCGACGGCCGCGACGGCTCCCTGCAGGTGGCCGATCAAGCGCTCGCAGGCGCCCAGGATGCGTTGCGGGATGCCGCCGAATCCCGCAACGACGCGGCGGCCGGCGCCGTGGCGCTCACCGCGCTCGTCTCCGTTGCGGCCCTCGCGTTTTTGGTCATCTACCTGCACCGCGCGGTGGCGCGACCTTTCACGCGACTGGAGGGCTTCGCCGAGGAAGTGGCGGCCGGCAACCTGGATGCGCCGCTCGCCTATGAAAGGTCCAACCCCTTCGGCAAGTTCACCTGGGCATTCGACCACCTTCGCAAGGAACTCGACCGCGCCCGGAAGGACGAGGAACGCGCGAGGAAAGACCACAAGGCCGCGCTCGCCTCGCTCTCCCACGACCTGCGCACCCCGCTCGCGTCCCTCAGGGCCTATGCGGAGGCCCTGGACATGGGGCTAGTGAACTCGGAGGAGGAACGGGCGGAATACGAGCGTGCCATCATCCGAAAATGCGACGAGGCCTCATCTCTGGTGGAGGACCTGTTCCAGCATGCGCTCTCGGACATGGATCGCATCGCGGTGGCCTGCGAGTCCGTGCAGGCGGCCCCCATCGTGAGGCGCTGCGCCAGCGACTCGTCCGGCCTGGCCCAGATTTCCTGCCTGCGCGTGGACGATGCCCGCGTGGAAGCCGACGAGGCGCGGCTCGCCCAGGCCATCGGCAACCTCATCGGCAACGCCATCAAGTACGCGCGCGGTTCGGCCATCGATATCCAGGCCACGGCCGAGAACGGGCTGTACACGATAGCGGTGCGCGATTACGGGCCGGGCATGCCCCCTGAGGACATGCCGTTTGCCACCGAGCGCTTCTATCGGGGCGCGAACGCGTCGGACAAGCCGGGTTCGGGGCTGGGGCTCTACATCTCGTCCTATCTGGCAGAACGCATGGGCGGCCGCCTGCACCTGGTCAATGCCCACCCGGGGCTCAAGGCCACCATAGAGCTTCCCCTTTTGCCCTGAGCCGCAAACCCTGCGGCCTTAATGATTCCTTAATGGCCGTCTTTCTATGATGGGGCCGACGGCGCACAAGGGAAAGGACCAACCATGCGCGAAACCATACTCTCGACGCGAAAACTGTCGAAGACCTACGTTGCGGACGGCGTGCAGGCCCATGTCCTGGGAAGCGTCGGCCTCGATCTTTACCAGGGGGATTTCACCTCGATTATGGGCCCTTCAGGCTCGGGAAAATCCACGCTGCTCTACTGCCTCTCGGGCATGGATGCCCCCACCTCGGGCGAGGTCATCTTCGAAGGCGAGGACATCGCCCGCCTTGGGCAGGGCCGGCTCTCCGAGCTGAGGGCGCAGCGCTTCGGGTTCGTCTTTCAGGCGGCGAACCTCGTGAGCAACCTCACCCTGTACGAGAACATCGCCGTGCCCGGCTATCTGAAGCGGGGGCGCAGCGCCTCCGAGACGAAGCGCGCCACCGACGAGCTGGTTGCGCGCATGGGGCTGGCGCAAGTTGCCTCGCACCTTCCCAGCCAAGCGTCCGGCGGCCAGAAGCAGCGCTGCGCCGTGGCCCGCGCAGTGGTGAACGAGCCGGCGATCGTGTTCGCCGACGAGCCTACCGGTGCCCTCAACCGCGCGAACAGCCTGGAGGTGCTCGACCTTCTGGGCGAGCTCAACCGCGACGGCATCAGCATCCTCATGGTGACCCACGACGTGCGCAGCGCCGTCCGCGGCAACCGCGTGCTCTACTTCGAGGACGGTGGCATCCGCGGCGAGCTGGAGTTGGCGCCTTGGGACCCGGTGCTCTCCGGCGACGAAGCCTACGTTCGCGAGCGCGAGGCCATGGCGAGCGCCTGGCTTGCCTCGCTATCCTGGTAGGGGGTGCGCCATGGAACCGTTGCGCACGCTTGTGCTCGCAGGGTTGCGGAAGGACAAAGGGACGTTCGTCGGCCTCGCACTGCTCTTGTTCCTTGCCGCCTTCGCACTGACGCTGACCACCAGCCTCTTCGCCGACCTCTCCAATCGCGAGGAGGCCTTGCTCGATGAGGCCGAAGCGGGAGATGTTTTCGCCAACGACCTGATCGCGAACCTCACCGATGAGGACGTTCGCGAGATAGAGGCGCTTCCCGAAGTTGCCGAGGTGAAGGTGACCGAGGCTTTCGCCGCACCCACGCGCGTCGAAGATGCCCAGGGAAACGAGGTCGTGAAAACCGCACCGCCGTCGGCAAGCGCCTATGAGGCCTGGGGCTCATCCCTCGACTTCAACGTCTTCGCCGATGACCTCTCGTCGTATCGCGACGATGAGAGAGGGCCGGCGGACGGCGAGGCCTACGTCCGCATTGCGGAGCGCACTCTGCACAACATACAGATAGGCGACTACCTGGTGCTCGATATCGGCGGACGGGAGACCTCTCTGCGCGTCGCGGGATTCTACGAAGATCCGCAGATGGGGACGCCCTTCATGGAGATAAAGCGCTATCTGCTGTCTTCCGGCACTTTCGAGAAGCTGTTGGCGGAAGTTGAGGAGACGGGCGTATCCGGCGCCGGTGTCTCCAGCGGCGCCATGGCCATGGAGAAGGAAGCGTACCCCATCAGGGAGATCAACGTGATGCTGACGCCCGAGGCACGCTCCCAGGGCATCGACGGGCACGATCTGACGCAGCTGATCGACGATGAGACCTCGTGGGGCGAATCCGCGCACACGCTTTTCTCCCGGCAGACTCTCGCTGGCTACAGTCTTTTGGTGGTGCAGGTCATCACCGCGGTGCTTGCCGTGTTCTCGCTCATCCTGTTTGTGGTAGCCCTCATCCTGTGCCTGCACACGGCGTCCTCGAACATACAGAGCGGCTATGCCGACTGGGGCGTCCTGAAAGGGGTGGGGCTTCCGCGCAATGCGCTCCGTAGGGCCCTCGTCATGCAGTATGCGTTCGTCGCGTTCATTGGCCTCGTCCTCGGCTTCGTCGCGGGCTGCCTTCTGGAGCCGCTCTTCTGGCCGATGTTCTTGCTCATCACGGGAATCCTCGTGGTTGAGGCATCCTTTCCTTGGGTGGGCCTTTGCTGCTGTGCTGCCCTCTTGGCGGCCCTCGTGGTATGCGTTGCCGTGATGGCCCGCAAGATAGGGCGCATCACGCCTTTGGCGGCACTCCGGCAAGGCGATGGCGACATCCGCTTCTCGCCACGTGGGGCGAGCGCGATATCGGGCAATCGGCTGAGGGCGTCGCTGGCATGGCGGGCGATCGTGTCCGAGAAGGGACGCTATCTTGGAATCGGCGTTTGCTCCCTGCTGCTGTGCGCTTTCGTCGCGCTGTGCTTCGGAATCGGCGGCGCGGTTGCCGGAGACGACGCGATGTACAAGGCCTTTGGCGTGTGGAAGAGCGACGGCTCGGTTCGCTTCGACGGGCAGGAGGTGAGCCTTGACGAGGTGCGTGAAACCATAGAGGGCATCTCTCCCATAACGCGCGAGTGGGAAGAAAGCGCAGCGATTCTCAATTTGAGCGGCGAGGCCTGCACCTTCATCGGACTGTCCGACACGGGCGTTCTGGAGGAGGCGTCCATCGTCTCGGGACGCGCGCCAAAGCACGCCAACGAGGCGCTCGTAGGATTGAGCCTTGCCCGCGCCAAGGGGCTTTCGGTGGGCGATGAGCTGCAGGTGGAGAAGGGCGACGGCGAGGAGCGAACCTACATCGTAAGCGGTTTGCTGTCATCGGTGCTCAATGGGGGCAATGGCGTCGTCCTCACTCATGAGGGATTTCAGGAGCTGGTGGAGTTGGGGGCGGACGCCACGGACGTTTCGCGTCAGTACCAGCTGGCCGATCCCGATAAGGCCGAAGAAGTGGTAGAGGCGCTTGCAAGCAGGTTCGGGGACAGCGTTGACACCGAGCTGACCGGACTGTTCGGGTCGAGCACGAACATGCTTTTGCTCTGCAGGGACATGCTGACGATCATGGGCTATGTCATGTCCGCATTTGCGATGGCCCTTGCCTGCGTTGCCGTGATGCTGATAAGCAGGCGAACGCTCCTTTCCGAGCGTCGTGATATGGGCATCTATCGCGCCATGGGATTCACGGTGGCCTCATTGCGCGCCTCGTTCGCGCTGCGCTTTCTCGGCGTGTCGGCGGTAGGTGCCCTGGCGGGGTCGGCTCTTACGATGGCAGCTGGGGGCGCTCTGATCAGCTCGCTGTTCGGCCTGTTCGGCGTCGGCGCGTTCAGCCTCGCGCTGCCTGTTTGGGAGGCGCTCGCCATCAGCGCGGCCTTCGCCCTCGCCTTCGCTCTTTCGGCCTTCGGAATGTCGGGGAGAATCAAGGACGTCAGCGTCCGCGAGCTCGTTGTGGAGTAACGCCCATCGCTCCCGTGCCGGGGCTTCGCCCCTGCCGTCGGCAGCTCGGAAGCCGACGGCAGGGGTGGCCCGACCCCCATCCCGCACCTGCAGCGAGGGGAGAAGCGCCACATTTGAACTTTCGACTGCAATCGATACGGCAGCGGCGATCCCGGTTCGTTTCAATTACCGTCGAATCGAGTGTGTGCTATAAAGTTTTCAACTCGATTTTCTACGAAAACAAGAAAAGTTGCTACACGCAAACCTCGACTGCCACAAGGTGCCCGCATAAACCTGGCCCGCCCCGTCGCGGAATGCTATAATCGTGGCACCTTGTCATTTAGCGGAGCCTTTGGCAAGTTCCGCTTCGGGTTAGGTTAGGTTTGATGAAGAACTAGCGATGCCCATTCGGGCGCCCCTTCGACCATTTCCGCATTCCCGGTCGCGCTTTCAGGGTGCCGCATCGCCTTTGCTTCTTCTTCCCAGAACCGACATACCGCGAGCCTCACCTCGGCGCGGCCTCCTTCCCAAGGAGCTCGCCATGCAACTGAATCTCACCTCTATCAGCTACACCTATCCCGGCGGTACTGCGCCCGCGCTTACCGATGCGAGCGCCACCTTTCCCGTTGGCTGGACGGGCATCATCGGCGACAACGGATGCGGCAAGAGCACCCTCGCTCGCATCGCCGCGCGCCTTCTTCAACCCGATGCCGGAGCGGTGAGCCCGCAGCTGTTCTCCGCCTACTGCCAGCAGGACTCCACCCAAGCGCCGCCCAACCTGGCCGACCTCGCGTCGGATTGGGGTCAGGACGGCCAACGTATCCGGCGGCTTTTGCACTTGGAAGACGAGTGGTTCTGGCGCTACGAGACGCTCTCGGGCGGCCAGCGGAAGCGACTCCAAATCGCCTGCGCTCTCTTTACGAGCCCCGACGTGCTGGTCATGGACGAGCCGACCAACGACTTAGATGCCGTGACGCGCGACGTTGTGAAGGGAGCGCTTTCCAATTTCGGTGGCATCGGCATCCTCATATCCCACGACCGCGATCTGCTGGACAGCCTCGTCGGCCAGAGCCTGGTGTGCGAGAATCGCCGCTGGATGATGCGCCCGGGCGGCTACTCGAAGGCCAGTTGCCAAGCGGAAAGCGAGAGGGCCTCCGCCCTTCGCCAGCGCGAAAAGGCCGCACATGAGGCAAAGCGCCTGAAAGCGGAGGCGCAACGTCGAAGCGAGGAGGCCGCCCGGCAACGGGGCAGGCGGAGCAAGCGCAACCTGGCCAAGGGCGACAGCGACGGCCGCGAGAAAATCGGGCGGGCCATCGTCTCCGGAAAAGACGGCGTTGCGGGAAGGCTCTCGGCAACCATGGACCGACGGCTCGCCCAAGCCGAGGGGGCTCTTGCGGAGCAGTTCGTCGCAAAGCGCTATGAGCACCGCATCAGCATATTCGGCGAGGCAACGCGAGCGCCGTTCGTGGCCCACCTGGAAGCGAAGGCCCTGCGCGCGGGCGAGTTCGCCATCGAGGTGCCGGAGCTTTGGATCGGACCGACCGAGCACGTGGTGCTGACGGGCGAGAATGGCACGGGCAAGAGCCTGGTCGTGCGCGCGGCGCTTGCATCGGCTCCCGAAAGCGTCCGCGTGGCCTTCGTGCCCCAGGACGTCGGAGTTGGTGAGCGCGAGCGCGCGCTGGGCCAGCTTCGCGAGCACTCCCCAAAGCGGCGCGGTCGCATCCTTTCCATTGTGGCTCAGCTGAACTCAGACCCCGACAGGCTGCTCGATGGCGACGATATGAGCCCCGGCGAACTGCGCAAGCTCCTGCTCGCCGAGCAGCTGGTGCAAGAGCCGAACTTCCTCATGCTGGACGAGCCCACCAACCACCTGGATGTGGGATCCATCGAGGCACTCCAACGGATGCTCGCGGATTTCCCCGGCGCGGTTCTCCTCGTCACCCACGACCGGCAGCTGGCCGACGCAGTCACGCAAACTGCCTGGCACACGGAGCGATGCGACGGCATTGCCAAACTGCGCGTTCGCTGAGCACGCCCCATCGTCCAGATCGAGCGAAGTGTGATTTCATTTGCAGCATCCTTGTGGGGCGTTGCGCCGGACCGTTAGGCTATCATCTTTGAGCGAGCCAATGCGAAGGAAGAAACGATGGACCACAGCCGCCTGTACCTGGTTACCGACCTCGTAGGGTTCTACGAGAAATGCGGCTGGGAGTACGTGGGCGAGGTGAACGAGCTCGACGGCGGCCCAATCCGCCTCTACGGCGCCAACGCGCTTCTGCACCGCGAGCAGGGGAAGTAAGCACCTCCTTGAACGCGGAGCAGCCGGAGTTTTTACTGTCGCTTACTGTTTTGTCAAGAAGAGAGTGTGGGAGGTCGAAATCCCTACAAGTGCCGAAGGCTGGTGCGGTAGCTCCGCAGGCGTTCCTCGCCGATGTCGGTGATAATGGCGTCGAGAGCCGCCAGGATCTGCTCCCGCTGCTCGGGCAAGCGACCCTGCAGCATCACCGGGTTGGAGGCGCCCAGCATGGCGAACTCGGTCGGCACGGAAAGAGCGCCCACCAGCTCCTTTACCTCCTCGTACTTCTCCACCTCGGCCGCTTCTTGCCAATTGCCGGCGACGATTTCCCGGTGCAGCTCGGAGTTCTCGTATACCGTGAGCATGTTGGCGCCGATAAGCCACGGATGCGTGCGGTTCACCACGGCGGCCGTGCGCCGGGCGCCCTCAAGGCCGCGCCCCTTCCCCGCAATGCCCACCAGGTAGAAAAAGGCGTAGGAGATGCCCGCCGCATCGAGCCGGGCGCATTGCTCAACGATGTCGCGGGCCCCATAGCCCTTGTTCATGAACGCGAGCGCGTCGTCATCCCCCGTCTCGATCCCCAAGGTGAGACCGTCGTAGCCGGCCGCCGCCAGTTCGGTCAGTTCAGCATCGGTCTTGCGCGTCACGTCGGTTATGCGCGAGAAGCATCCGATGCTTCGGCACTCCGGAAAGTACCCGTGCACCAGACCGGCTATCTCAAGCAGCCCCTTCGCCTTGAGTCCGAAGGGATTAGCGCCCGCCAGGAAGATGCGCTCGCAGCTCGCCCGCCGCGTTTCGAAGAGCCGCTCCTCGGCTTTGCGCAGCGGATCGCGGTACCAAGTCTGCGCTTCCAACAGATCGGCCTCGATATGCTCGATTGGGGATGGCCTGAACTTGAACGGCAAATCGGCGTAAAGCGTGCAGAACTTGCAGGCATGGTGGGTGCATCCCGCCGTGGCCTCGATGATGAGCGAATCGGCCTCGTAGGGCGGCCGCCAGATAGTTCCCGTGTAGTGCATGACTTGCTTCCTTTCCCTTCAGCTGCCCGCCGGCAGTCCCGCTGTATGCTGTTATCATGGGAGAAGAGCTACGAACCGTGAAGTACTGTCTTTTTTTGTAGTGCATAAAGGAGGAGCCCATGGCGCAAAGGCGCGGCGAGGAGATCGAGCGCTGCCGATCGGTCTCGACTATCCAGCGCATGATCGGCGGGAAATGGAAGATAGAGATCCTCTTCTACATCGCCTTGAAAGATGTGAGCCACTTCGGCCAGCTGCGCCGCTGCATCGGCACTATCTCCGAATCCACGCTCTCCAAGCAGCTCAAAGAGCTGGTCGAGGACGGCTTCCTCGCCCGCACGGACTTCGGCGAGGTGCCCCCGCGCGTCGAGTACGCCCTCACGCCCCGAGGCGAGAGCTTCGTACCGATCCTTCTGGCCATGAAGCAGTGGGGAGAGACCGAGCTGGGATTGTAGCCGAAGCGAGTCCGCACTGAATTTCGCAATCGCCAGCACCATGGCGGCGCACTCCCATCCAGAGGCGAGAGGGAGGGTTTTCTTGCGTGCTAAAATGAAACCCCCAATGACCGAACCCCCTCCAAGGAGTGCCCCGTGGATGTCATGGAATTCATGCGCGATCATCAAGCTTACTTCGAAGATTACGTGACGCGCAGCACATACCACTCGAATGCCATCGAGGGCAGCACGCTGTCTTATGCTGAGACGTATGCCATTTTATGGAACGATAATTCCATGAAGGTGACGGCTACGGCGCGCGAGTTGTACGAGGCAATTAACCACAAGTATGCTCTCGGCGTCGCCACGGGCGAACTGAGCGCCAGTCTTTCCGAGAGGCTCATCAAGGACATAGCACAAGGCATTAATCGCAACATCAGCGAGGTTGACGATTATCGGCGGGTGCAGGTGGTGATTCGCGGCGCCGAGCACATGCCGCCGACTCCTAACCAAGTGAACCAGCTCATGATGCAGCTGGTATGGGAGTACAACCACGACGAGGGGGAGGACCCCTTCCTGCGCGAGGCGAAATTTCATATCCGATTCGAGAGAATTCACCCTTTCGAAGACGGCAACGGGCGCACGGGGCGCATTCTCATAAATCGCGGACTTATGCGAGCCGGGCTTGCCCCTGTGGTCATCCCTGTGGAGGAGCGCGCCGCGTACATGGAGGCGCTGGCCCGGAGTGACTACGAAGGGTTGGCGGACATGTTTTGCCGCTTGTCCGAAGCGGAAGCCGAGCGCATGGAACGATTCGCCGATGCCGGCTAGGAGGCAAGCCCCATATTGCGTTTACCGCCTGGAATCGATATGCGGGCGCGACGACACAGCCGATCTCTGCATCGCCGCCCACGTCGGCGAGGTACTGGGATTTTAGGAAGCCGAACAGAAAGGCGACATGCCGTGGAACAGAGGCATCGTAGCGAGGAGTGGCGCACCATTCCCTCTACCGGGCGCGACATCCGCCTGCTGGTCATGCGGCCGGTG
Organism: Adlercreutzia muris; assembly: GCF_041223505.1. Classification (NCBI taxonomy): domain Bacteria; kingdom Bacillati; phylum Actinomycetota; class Coriobacteriia; order Eggerthellales; family Eggerthellaceae; genus Adlercreutzia; species Adlercreutzia muris. Next base: position 45,754 of record NZ_JBCLQK010000009.1, on the reverse strand, counting down.
GCAAGCGCTCGACCGCCCGAGCAGACGCCGGGCATCCTGTGGATTCACGGCGGCCGATTGAAGACATGCACGCGAACGCGATCTCAGATCGCATCGGGCGCTAGCAGCCGAGGCGGTCTGCCAGCTCTGCGAGGGATTCGCACATTATCGTGGGATTCTCGGCGGCAAGAGCCTCCGTGGGGAACATGCCCCAGAGGGCGGCCACCGTGGCGCAGCCGGCGGCGTTGCCGGCCTGGATGTCGAAGGGGCTATCGCCCACATAGAGGCAGCGGGTCGCATCGAGCCTCATGAGCTCGCAGGCGCGCAGCAGCGGCCCGGGCGCCGGCTTGTGCTCGGGCCAATCGTCGGGGCCGATGAGCACGGGGAAGAACTCGGCGATGCCGCTCATGGCCAGCCCTCGCTCGGCCAAAGCGTGGCGCTTCGACGTGACGACCGCCATCGGAATGCCCGCGGCCCGCAAGCGCTCGAGGGCCGCGCGCGTGTCGGGAAAGGCCCGCACCTGCGCATCGTGCACGGCCACGTTGTGCTCGCGGTAGGTCGTCAGCAAATGCTCGGCCAGGGCCTCGTCGCCTTCCGCGAAGCCGACCATCTGATCGCGCAGGGGCGTACCGACGCCGGCCATGAGCGCATCGTCGGACAGGTCGCGCCCCAGCACGTCGTTGATGGCGTAGCGCATGGAGGCGAGAATGATGTCGTAGGTGTCGATCAGCGTGCCGTCGGCATCGAACAAGATGCCCTGGATATCGTTCATGGAAGCCTTTCCGCGGTGAGGTCGATGGGATTGGTAGCCATTGTAGAACAGTTGATGCACCTCACCTACAGCAACGGGAGAATACCCTCCTCAAGGCGCTTTCTCAGCAGTCGCTTGTGCTCCGCGCGCCTCGGCTCCGACAGAAGCACGATGCCATAGGCCTCTTCGGGCACGCTATCTATGAGCGCATCGATGGCATCCATGTCCACCGCTGCCGCAAAACGCTCGATGGCAGCGGTCAAATCGGGGTTCGCCGTCTTTGCCATGTACTCGAAGGGATGAATGGCGCTACTGCCGCCCTCGCCATCAGAAAGCCGATAGCACGAGATGTTCGTCCCGAAAGCATCCTCATGCTCAGCCGCCTCATCTCCCAGCCGACGCGCCGCAACGCTGGGGCTACGCTTACTGAACAGAGAGCTCCCCATATCGTAGACGGGAGCCAGCTCGTAGGCCATTGGCGCCGTCATGAGAACGCCCCAGTTCCCATTGTTACGATCGGGGTTCTTAATGAAGGCATCCACCACGAACATGTCCCAAAAACGCTCGCGCACTCCCGGCACCTTCTTCAGAACATCCGACGTCTCGATAGCGGCGAGCACATCGCCGAGAAGAATAACCTCCCCATCCGACGGCGCGGAGCTGAAGCCCGCATCGTCATCGGAAAGGGCGTTCTTGATCTCCTTGAATTCGAAGAGACGCGCATTCGGGAAGGTGAAGTCGCGGCACGCGCATACGATCTTGCCGGCGCGGTACCCGAGCGTCGTCTCGTGAACCGGGATGCCCAGCAGCCCGTAGATATGCGAGCCGAGATACTCGGAAACGGGACTCGAGGTGTACGACGGCAGATGCTTGCCCACTAGATCGCGCGTCGTACGCGGATACTTGGCAATCCAAGGCTCCCCGTTGATGAGAATGCCCTCTTTCTGCCCCGCCCGGCCTCCATAGAAAAGGCCACTCGGAGCGCAATCGCGAAGATCGGCGATTTCTATCACAGAGGACCTCCTTCAACGCCAGCGGAAACAGTGGGAAACATTGTAGCATGGCGAAACGCCGGCTCATATTGCTTGTAAGGACAAACGTTTATTGCCCTAGCTGTACAGTGCGTCGCGTAGCAGGGCGAACAATGTCTCGTCGAGGGGTTTTTTGCGGCGCGCAGCATCCACCATGGTCTCCCACACGAGATCGCACACGCGATCGGGGGCAAGCGCGCCCACGAGCTTCTTCCGACAGATGGCAGGATCACGCTCGAGAGCCATTTGCAGCCCCTGGCGCACATGGGCGAAACTCGCCGCCTCACGACGGCGTGCCCCGGCCAAATCATAAGACCCGAGCGCAGCAAGCCCCTCAAGAAAATCGGACCGGAACTCCTCCAAAGCCCGACCTACCTCACCGGACAGTTGACGGCAAAGCGCCACGAAGTCGTCGTGCTCGAACTCTGCCGAACTACATGGACTGGAGCTATTAGCGCTTTCCGCCTCCTCGCCCCCATTGGCCATGGCCATGCAGCCGGAAAGAGCCCGTTGCCAGAACCGGCCCACTACATCGTTGACCAAATCGGACTTTGTGGGGTACGAATTGTACACTGTACCCACCGCCACCCCACACGCCGTCGCAACAGCCCGAATGCTCAGCGCACCCAAACCCTGCGTGGTGGCAATCTCGTAGGCTGCACCCAAAATCTGATCTTTGCTGATAACAGGGCGATTCCCCATGACCTGTCCTTTCCAGCATACCAACATGAACAGTGCTCATTATGAATGTCCGCGGCGTAACAAGTCCGTGAAAACCTTGCGAATCCGCACAATCGCCCTTGCCCTCGCTGTCCGCTGCTCCTATCATGAACATTGTTCATTAATGAACAATGTTCATGATAGGAGCTTGGCGCTCTTATGCCTTATCTGAGAAAGGAGATTCATGTCCCCCGAGCTTATTGTTTCCACCGTGGCTATTTCGCTGGCACTCCTCTTCTATACGTGGGGCGTTTTCGGTGAACGCCGTCACGGTTCGCTTAACTTGAAGTACGTCCTGCTATTCTGGGCAGGCCTTGCCTGCGATACCACCGGCACCCTCATCATGAGCAACATCGCCAGTCAATCGAACGCCACCGGCTTTGGTATCCACGGCCTCACCGGTGCGCTGGCCATCGTGCTCATGATCGTGCACGCGCTGTGGGCCACTTTCACCTATCTGCGCGGCAGCCAGCAGGCGCGCCGTCGCTTCCATACCTTCAGCACCGTCGTGTGGCTGCTGTGGCTCGTGCCCTACATCATCGGTATGCTCGTGGGTATTCCGGCCATTCATCTGAAAACCGTCTGCGCCATCGGCACGGCCATCGTGGTGGTGGGGCTTCTGGCCGTCTACCTGTTCGCCCGCGATCGCAACGACGACAGGCCGCGCCCGCGGGGCCATGGACACGGCCCCGCGGCATCCCGCTAGCCGACAACAGGGCCGTACGCTTCATTGTGCGAGGCTCGCGACAATGCGGGCAAGCGCTTCCGCTCAGCGTCTTGCGAACAGCATCATAGATGTGCGCATCCCCATTACAGTTTGAAAAGCAGTTAGTCCGACTGTTTAGTGCAATTGCCTTGCCAGTCGGGTTACGATTGACATATGTCCCGAGGGACTGCCGGTCGGGCGCCCGCGGACGGCCTTCTGCCCCTGCCCCTCGAGGGCCCGGGGGGTGTCGCCGACGCGGGCACTGCTGCTTCCGACGACTAATAGGAAACTGCCGGGCTCCTCCGACCAAAGAGCGCCACGGCCAGGCAATGTAGGTGTCGCGCGAGGCAGCGCTCCGATCGACCGACGACTGGAAGGATACCACCATGCTGAGCGAAGCCGCCACCTGCAATGCCGTCATAGGGCTCGATGTCGGAAAGTTCTCCCACTGGGCATGCCATGTGAGCAGGAGGGGCGAGGTGCTGGGAAGCGGGCCCGTGGCCAACACCGAGCACGACCACGACCACCTCGCATCCTGCTGCGGGATCGCGCCCAGGAACCGGCAGTCGGGCAAGTCGATATCGTCGGTGAGCTCGTCCCGGCAGGGGAACAAGCGGCTGAAGAACCTGCTCATCTTCTCCTGCAGCTCGCTCAGCCGCAGCAAGGGCCGGTTCGGCGACTACTACCGCAGATGCAGGGACCGCGGCATGTCCACGGGGAGGCCCTGAAGGCCGTTGCCAGGAAGAGGATGAAGGTGATCTGCGCAATTATGAGGGACGAGGTCCCGTACTCGGCCTAGCCAGCCGTTTTCCATAGAAAGGCGCGGGGCCCATGGGCCCCGCGCCAGCATTGCCATTTTTTTGGAAAGACAATCGAGGAAACCAGTTGACAAAACTATAGGAACACATTACATGCTGCTATCATGGGAGAAGAGCTACGAACCGTGAAGTACTGTCTTTTTCTGTAGTGCATAAAGGAGCCCATGGCGCAAAGGCGCGGCGAGGAGATCGAGCGCTGCCGATCGGTCTCGACTATCCAGCGCATGATCGGCGGGAAATGGAAGATCGAGATCCTCTTCTACATCGCCTTGAAAGATGTGCGCCACTTCGGCCAGCTGCGCCGCTGCATCGGCAATATCTCTGAATCCACGCTCTCCAAGCAGCTCAAAGAGCTGGTCGAGGACGGCTTCCTCGCCCGCACGGACTTCGGCGAGGTGCCCCCGCGCGTCGAGTACGCCCTCACGCCCCGAGGCGAGAGCTTCGTTCCCATTCTTCTGGCCATGAAGCAATGGGGAGAGGCCGAGCTGGGGCTGTAGATGAGGTGCCGGGCTTAGGGGGCAGCCGGGCTGCATCGAATGGGCGGCGGGAACCCGACGATGACGACGTTGCGCCGAGAGAAGGTTTCAGCGCAACAAAACGTTGCTTGAATGAGGATGCCCGCCCAGCCAGAATGAAGTCAGTTCCGAAACTGAGAGAAAAGAGGCACTCATGCCGTTCAAGGAAACGCTCGTCGAGACGCGCGAGCAGCGTGGAATGACCCAGCAGGAACTCGCCAGCAAGCTCTACGTCACGCGGCAGGCGGTATCGCGCTGGGAGAACGGCGAGACCGAGCCGTCGGTGGATATGCGCAAGCTGATCGCGACGGTGCTCGACATCCCCGCGATCCGGCTCTTCGACATCGACACGACACAGCTGTGCCAATGCTGCGGGACCCCTTTCACGGTGCCCAACATGCCCCGCGGCACCGAAGCCGACGGTGCAGAGAACCCGGATTACTGCCAGTGGTGCTACGATAGCGGCCAATTCGTGTACAAAAGCGAAGACGAGCTGATCGAGAAAACGACCCCCTTCCTCATGGAGGCGACTGGCATGTCGCAGGACGAGGCCGTCTCGTTCATGGGCGTTATCGTCCCCCACTTGAAGCACTGGCAGCGATAGGGCGTCCTCAAAGCGACAGGCGCTCCACCATCGCGCTCAGCGATGCGCACATCATTGTGGGATTCTCGGCGGCAAGAGCCTCGGCGGAGAACATGCCCCAGAGGGCGGCCACCGTGGCGCAGCCGGCGGCGTTACCGGCCCGCATGCGCTCAAGGGCCGCACGCGTGTCGGGAAAGGCCCGCGCCATCGACCGTCCTGCCGTTGCTCCTTCGTCGCCCCCTTGTCGCAGCGTCTACAGGTTGATGGCAACCCGGGTCTCTGCCGCACCGCGCCGCATTCGTCACCTACGATACTCCGAAGCGCTCGAAAAACCGTTGCGACGGCACGAGGCGCGAGGTACCGAGGACGCGGCCGCCGAGGCGGGGCGTCGGGTGAAAGGAGCTGTCATGGCCACTATTTCTGATCCGTTTGTCATGGAAGTGCCGCGGAAGCTGACCGATCAGGAGCTCATCAACGCGATCCGCCAGGACATCATCGGCGAGCTGGAAGCCATTCACGAGTACGACGCCCACGTGCAGGCGACGGACAACGAAGACGCGAAGAAGGTGCTCTCCGACATTCGCGACGAAGAGCGCGAGCATATGGGCGAGCTGTTGGAACTGCTGGAGCGCCTGGCCCCCGATGAGAAGGGCCTCCACGATGAGGGCCGCGAAGAAGTGCGCGAGATGCTGGACAAGTAGCCCCATCCGCCGAATACCACTACGAGCATTCTGCTTGCAGCGCAAAGAGGGCCCGGCACGTTACGACCACTGCCGGGCCCTTCCACGCTTACCCTTGGCCCCGGCAGCAGACCTCCCAGACCCCCAGCCGATCAGCCAGTTCGACCCGCGAGGCGCACAGGCATCGTCACCACTCAGTTTGCGTCTGTAGACAGTCACTTCCAGATTGTCCAAAACCGTCCCAGCACGCGAACCCTCAACCACCTCATAACCAAAGTGCACTTACAACTTCGGTCTAATCGCCTATATCGAAATAGTCGCGATCAATACCCTTGATCTCATAGGTGTGTCGAACCGAGACGCCAACATTATGGGCGACCATCAAACGTGCGAGCTGATCTCCATCCACAAGCACAAGTTTTATGGCATGCTGCATACTTGCAAACTGAAGGGCGCCTTTCGAGAATCGCGCCGTTGTGATAAAAAGACCCTTTGTCGCGCCCGTTCCCGTCAAAGCGCCCACAAATGCCTGCAAGTCGGGCCGTCCGACACTCGCATTCAGATCCCATCGCTTTGCCTGAATGTAGATGTTTTCAAAGCCGAGCTTGTCCTCGCGGATAACGCCATCGATGCCCCCTGATAACGTTTGTATGCGCAAACGTCAGTCTTCTAAGCCAGGGCAATCAGGACCTCGCCGATGGTAAGTCCGCACTGGGAAAGTACCGTTGCCATGTTGAATTGATGCACGGCATGGCGCACGACCATCGTGGTACGGTCGATTTCCGCCACCTTCGCCCGCGTCTCTTCATAGCTGTACGCTGGCGGATCGGCCACCTCCTTATCGCCGAGCACATAGGTGCTGCACTCTGCCTCAATACCAAGAATGAAGCCCTTCTCATCTTGCAGCCGGCGCAGATACTTGTTAGCGCTTGCCGACGTGAATTCCATGGCAGCCCCCTTTCTTGGACAGTCGCCGGGCACCACTCCTCGGGCAGAGCGACCGATGACAGCGTTCAGCATGCCCCAAACAATGCAGAGATCGCAAGGGGCCGATTCCGCTCCGTTGGCAACCTGTAAGGCACCATGGCCCAAACCGCGCCCCTTGCAATACCGTCGCGCTTGGCACTCACCCAATTAAGGCTGCATCCCCGAGGCGGCATACGGCGTAGACGAACCGCGGCCGATCATCGAGCCGCTGGCGCAAAGCCAAGCGCCAAGCCAGGGCGTCGCGCTCCTTCTGGAGGGCCTCCAGTGCCGCTTCCAAGGCTGCCCGTTCAGCCCGATCATCGGCGGCACAAGCCCCCACGTCGCCACAGGATTCGGCAGGGCCGGCACGGCCCGCAGCGCCACCCCCATCGGCTGCGGCCCGGCGCCCCTGAACCACTACCGCCTTGAGATCCGCCCGGCGGTAGAGCGTGCTGCGGGCCACTCCTACGCGCTGGGCCACCTGGTAGAACGACGGAGTCTTCCCCTCTGCCGCCAGGTCGTTCACCGCCGCCTGCACCCGCGCCTTCAACGACGACCCCCTTGCACCCGACGCTACCTCTACAGCCTCCCTGCTTGCTCTCGCACTCATAGCTTCCCTCCTATTCCAAACATTTGTTCTTCTTTTGGAGGCCAGTGTAGCGCGAAAAAAGATTCCCGGTGACCCGAAGTAAGGACACAGAGCCTTGAGAAGAGCGCGACCGCCCGGCACTTCCCCATCGGACGATTTGGCGTAGGCCGACCTTCCCGTTATTCTCCGGAAAGAACCCTCGCGGACATCGCCCTTGTGCAGGAGCGCGCCTGAACCGACGAGCCAGCTGTTCGCCCCGCGGCGCCGCCTGGGGGCAGAATGACGAGACTGCCCCCAGGCGCAACGGATCGTTGCCGCTACGTCGTCGATCCGCCCTTACTCCCGCTCCGCGCACCAGGCCACGAGCGCATCGCGCAGAAAGGCCGTAGCCCCCTCGCCGGCGGCGTTGTCGTAGTAGGCCGTGAAGCGCGGATCGGCCACGTAGCCTTCGGCCAGGGCGGCGTGGGCCTCGGGCGAGTAGGCACCCGCGCCCCAGTGCATCTGCAGCCAGCGGGCGTGCATGGCGCACAGCTCGCGCGCCTCGGCGCTTTCCGCATCGCCCGTGGCTCGGGCCGCCTTCAGCTGCTCCAGAATGGCCGCGCCCAGCGCTTCCGCGTCGTTCCACTCCTCCTCGGTCAGGGCGGCCATGCGCTCGTTGGCCGCATCCACGGCCGCATCGCCATAGGCCGCGCGGACCTCGGCGCCATAGGCAGCCTCGTTCTCGGCAATCACACGGGCCTTCATGCCCTCGAATCGTTCTGCATCAGTCATCGTACATCTTCCTTCCAGGGACGCGATGGTCTTCTCCACCGTTCCCACCAGGGTTTCCAGTTCCTTTTGCTGTGCGCGCAGCGTGACAAGATGGCCGTTCAGCGCGTCGTGGAAGTTGAACGTGGGGTCTGCCAAGGCCGCGCGGATGTCGCCCAAGGCCAGCCCGCACGACCGCAGCAGCAGAATCTGCTGCAGCCGCGCCACATCGTCGGCCCCGTAGCGCCGGTAGCCGTTGGCTGTGCGAGTCGGGTGCAGCAGCCCCTCGTCCTCGTAATGGTGCAGGGCCCGCACCGTCACTCCCGCCAACTTCGCCAACTGCCCCACCGTGTAGGCCTTTTCTTCCATAGGTACCTCTTCCATCCATCCTGTCGAGCCCCAGCATAAACCCTCACGCTGCGGAAGGGTCAAGGGAAGATTTTATCGTCAAGCCAAAAAATACCGCTGGCGACAAAAGGAGGAGGCAGCCCCGTGGGACTGCCTCCTCCGCACATAAGAGACGACCGAGAAGATAAGCACCGGGCGGATGTCGCAGTGCCAACGGCCCCGCGTCGGCTACTTCCTCAGCAGCAGCTGGCACAACACCGTGAAAGCGCACACGCCGAGCGCGAAGATGCCCACGGTCAGCACGACCTCCGGCACCGTGGGCGCATACACGCCCATGATCGCCCACATATCGGCAGCACCCCCGGTCTGGGCCGCCGCGCTGCCCAGGGTGATGCCCGGGCCGCCGACGATGTTGGGCACGGCGAACCCGGTGAACATGAGCCAGCAGCGCTTGCAGAACACGCCGGCCACCACGAGCACAGCCGCCACGCCCACGATCTTCATGTTGCGGCGGTTCTTCGCGAACACCAAGAGGCAGAAGGGAATCACCAGGCCGCACACCACTTCGAACCAAAAGAAGGGAGCCGTGCCGCCGAACAGCAGCGTGTTCACCACGGCCAGGCCGCCCTCGGTGCCGTTGTAAGCCGTCGTGAGGATCTCGCAGCCGATGAAGTAGGCGTCCACGGCGATGCAGGTGCACAAAAGCCCCGCCAGACTCGTGATCAGCTCGTTGGGAGTCTGGAACACGCCGCGCGCCCGCAGGCCGAACAGGGCAAGCACCAGCAGAGCTAGGCCAGAGTCCAAAGCCGAGGCCACGAAGATGGGCGCCAGGATGGCGGTGTGCCAGGCCTCGCGGGCAATTTCCAAGCCGAAAATCCACGCGGTCACGGAGTGCACGAGGATGGCCACTGGCAGCGCGAAGCGCGACACCACCGCCACCTTCGCCGGATCGGCCTTCGCCGAGCACATAAAGTACAGGTACACCAGGTTAATGACCAGGTACAGCGTGATGACGATCATGTCCCAGGCCAGAGGCGACATGAAGTTCAGCCCCGTCACCATGCGCCAGATGCGCTGGATACCGCCGAGGTCCACGAGCACGCAGACTCCCGCACAGCAGATGCACACGAGCGACAGGATGACAGCCGGCAGCGCCACGGCCTTGTACTTCTTAATGCCGAAGATGGAGGCCGACGAGGCCACAATGAGGCCGCCGGCGGACAGACCGACGAAGAACATGAAGCAGGTGAGGTACAGCCCCCAGCTCGTGGAGTTGTTCATGCCGGTTATGCCGAGCCCGAACATCAGCTGGTAGACGTACACGCCGGCGCCTACGAGGGCCAGCACGCCCGACCCAACGACAAGCGGGTTTTTCATCAACGAAGTCATAGCGCAATCCCCCTAGCGAACGTAGAAAACCTGCGGGCGCGTGCCCTTATCTTCCAGCAGAACCTCGGCGCTGCCCTCGCGGCGCAGGCGCGACACGGCGGAATCGGGATCGTCCAGATCGCCGAAGATGCGCGCATCGCCGGGGCAGCAGTGCACGCACATGGGTACCTCGCCCTCGTCGGTGCGCTCCTTGCACAGGGTGCACTTCTCCATCACGCCGCGACCGCGCTCGGGCACCCGCGCATCCCCATAGGCAGCCCCCGTGGCACGCACGGGCTCGTTCCAGTTGAACGTGCGGGCGTTGTAGGGGCAGGCGGCCATGCACATACGGCAGCCAATGCACTTGTCGTAGTCGATTTCCACGCGGCCCATATCATCCTTGTAGGTGGCGCCGGTGGGGCACACCCGCTCGCAAGCCGGGTTCTCGCAATGCTGGCACGCCAGGGGCAGGTAGGTGCGCGTGAGGTGCGGGTAGACGCCCTCGGCGCCGTCGAACTGCTCGCAGCCCTCGGTCAGCACCCGGTTCCACAGCATTCCGTCGGGCACGTTGTTCTGCATCTTGCAGGCCACCGCACAGGTGTTGCAACCAATGCAGCGGCGCAGGTTGATGCCGATGGCAAGCTTCGTCATGGCTACTCACCAGCTTTCTTGATCTCGATGAGCGTATCGTTATAGGGAATCATGGGGCCGAAGGGCAGCGCATAGCCGCGCTCGTTCAGCGTGTCGTTGGACACCGCCTGCATAATGGTGCCGTCCAGGTACTGGCGGTAGGTGCTCTCCACCATGAAGGCGCTCTCGGGGCGCACCGACTCGTTCAGCCGCAGCACTGTGCGGAAGGAGCCGCGGTCGTTGAACACCTCCACCGCATCGCCGTCCTCCAGGCCGCGGGCGGCGGCATCCACCGGGTTCAGCTCGATGTGGGGCTCGCTCACCTCCTGAATCCACTTCGCGCCCGAGTAGGCCGAGTGCACGCGGAAACGGGAGCGGGCCTGGTTGAACTGCAGCGGGTACTTCTCGCGCAGCGGGTTTTCCGGATAGGCCTCGCACGGCTGCTCCCAAGCGGGGAACGCCTGGCCGAATTGCAGCAGCGCCTCGTAGTAGGGCTCCTGCTTGCCCGATGCCGTTCCGTAGGTGAAGCCCACCTCGGGCGCAATGAGGTCCTCCGACCCGATGAGGCGCAAGGCGCCCCCGGCTTCCTGGAGCTTCTCCAAGGTGAAGCCGGCCACCTGCGGGTCGTCGGTGGTCAAAAGCGCCCGCGCGTACTCCTCGCCGTCGGCCGGGAACACGTCTCCCAGTCCCATGGCCTCGGCGATGCCCTTCTCGATGTAGAAGTCCGACTTGCTCTCGAACAGCGGGTCGAGCACCTTCAGGTTGGCCAGAATATGGGCGTTGGCGCACTTGATGCCGCCGACGGCGTCGGCGCACTCGAACTTGCTGCACGAGGGCAGTACCAGATCGACGAAATCGGTCACCGAGCTGTGGTAGATGTCGGCCAGGCACACGAAGTCGAGCGAGTCGATCCACTCCAGGGTCTTGTTCCAGTTCGCGGCCTTCTGGGTGGGAATGTCCCCGAAGAACATCGCGCCGTGGATGGTGTCGCCCTTGACCACATCGTAGAAGCCCTGGGGGCTGGGTGCCGGCGCCATGCCCTCGGGAAGCGGCCAGGCGCCCAGGTGCGCCTCGTAGGGCGTCACGTGGTAGCCGTAGATACCGCAGCCGGTGCCGCGCTTGCCGTAGTTGCCCGTGAGCGAGGCGATGAGCGCGTAGCAGTGGCCGGCGACGTCGTTGTTGCCGAACTTGTCGATGCCGCCCACGCCGTTATCGATGATGGAGGGGCCGGCCGCGTACTGGGTGGCCACATCGGCCACCACATCGGCGGGAATGTCGCAGGTAGCAGCGGTCCATTCCAAGGTGTAGGGCTCCATGTCCTTCCGCAGGCGCGTGAACTGGGTGAGGTAGCGCGTGCCGTTAACGGTGAACTCGCCTTCCAGGGCGGCAGCAACGCCCGCGGTCTCCTGGGGCACCGCCGCGTTTGTGTTCTCGTCCCACACGTAGAAGGTCTTCAACTCCACCGGCTCGCCGGTCTCGGGATCGGTGCCCGGCGTCACGTCCACCAGGCACGCACCCGTTTCCGCATCGATGAGGAACGGCAGCGACGTGTGGGCGAGCACGTGCTCGCGATCGAACAGGTCCTCGTCCAGGATGTACTTCGTCATGCCGAGGAAGAACGCCGGGTCGGTGCCGGCCCGCAGGTTCACCCACTGGTCGGCCTTGCCCGCCGTGGGGCTGAAGCGCGGGTCCAGGCAGATGAATTTCGTGCCCGCCTCCTGCGCATCCAGCATGCCGCGCGACCAGGTGAGGCTCGTCTCCACCAGGTTCGTGTTGGCCAGAATGACCACGGCAGCCTCGGGCCACTCCCAGATGGTGTTCTGCGCGAACATGCCGATCCAGGGCGAGAAGGCCATGATCTGCCCGTTGCCCTGGCCCATGTCGTAGCCGTTCATGCCGCCGGCCTGGGCCCCCAGCACGCTGGCCAGAAGCGGTGGGAAGCGCTGCGAGGCCTCGGTGGAGAACTGGATCCACAGGGCGTCCTTGCCGTACTTGTCCTGGATGGCCTTGAAGTTCTCGGCGATCATCTGGAAGGCCTCTTCCCAGCTGATGGCCTCGAACTCGCCGCTTCCCCGCTCGCCCACGCGCTTCATGGGGCGCTGGATACGCGCCTCGCCGTAGATGTTCTGCACCTCGGAAAGGCCCTTCAGGCACACGTTCTGGAAACGATGGTCCTCATTGGGGCGCGGCTGGATCATCGCGAGCCGCCCGTCACGCACAGTGCACTGCAGCATGCAATTGCACAGGCAATGCTCGTTGTGATAGGTAAAGGCTTGGGTCTCGCCCGCCGATCCCGCGGCCGGCGAACCAGCTGCCTCGGCGATGCCCGCCAGGTTCGCGCCCGCGAAGCCGACCGCACCGGCAACGGCAGCGGTTTTCAGGAAGCTGCGGCGGCTCAGCGCGCTCCCCCTCGGTTTCTGCTCCATGGTATCCTCCTGCTCTTCTCGTACCCGTCTTTGGCCGCTCGCGCCTTCCCCAAGGCCAGCGGCGATTCCTGGGTGCAGTCTACGAAGCGTCAACAGGGAAATCACTGCCCATTTGAGGGAGAGCGGGGCTTATGCCCCATTTTTGGAAATGTGGGCATTAACGAGGTCGCCGAAACGGCGTTACACCCGCTAAGATACGAACAACGACAAGAAGCAGGGCCGCGAGGAGGGGACGATGATCGACAGGAAAAGCGATCTGCGCGTCGTGCGCACGCGCAACGCCCTGCGCGGGGCCTTCGAGGAGCTGATCGCCGAGACGACCCTCGACAAGATCACCGTGAAGGCCCTCACCGATCGAGCCGGCATCAACCGCAAGACCTTCTACCTGCACTACGAGACCATCGAGGCCTTCTACGACGAGATCATGAACGGCATCATGGACGAATTCTTCGCCTACTACGAGAAGACCCCCGACGATCCGTGGGATATGGACGGCCACGCCCGGCGGTTCTTCCGCTACCTGGCCGCCCAGCCGCCCATGATCGAGCGGCTCGTCTGCTCGCCGAGCTTCTACGACTTCGGCGAGCGCATCTACGCCACCCAGATGAACCGCTACCGCGCTTTCGCCGACGAGCTGTTCTGGCGCGAGGGCATCACGCCCGACCAGGAGGAGCTGGTCTGCGCCCTCATCCGCAACATGGCCCTGGAGTGCTATCGCGAATGGGTGCGCGCGGGGAAGGTGGTGCCCGTGGAAGAGGCCGCCCAGCTGCTGGGGTCCATGACGCTCCACAGCGTGGAGCACCTCATGAGCCCCCGGCCCGAGGCATCCTAGAACAGCGACAGCTGGTCGGGGTCGGCGGAACGCTTCGGGCGCTGTGCGGGCACGGGCTCCTCTTCGGAGGTAAGGGGAACGGGCGCGTGGCGGTCGAGCAGGACACGGGCGTCGGCGGCGGCGTTCAGCCACGCGAGTGCCTCCGGGGCCGTGAGCGACAGCGGCATGCGCGTGTGCACGGCGCCCACCACGGCATCGGGCTCGCAGGTCACCAGCACGAAGCGGTCGCCCAGGCGCAGGCCGGCCAGCAGCAGCGCCTCGCTTCCGCGGGCGGAAAACCGGTACTGGGGGCGCCGGCCGGAAGGCGCGTCCACGTTCCGCGTCTCGTAGAAGGCGTGCACCGGCACGATGCAGCGGGCCCGCTCCATGGCCTTATGCCACAGGCCCGATCCGCCCAGCGCCGACTCGATGCGCGCATTGAAGACGAGCCCCCGCTTCCAGGGCACTTCCACGCCCCAGGCCAGATCGGCGCGCCTAAGCTCGTCGCCTTCCGCGATGACAACCGGGCTCTCCGCACCGGGATAGCAGTCGATAGCCTCAAGTGGAATGTCGGCGGGGCGCCCGAACGACAGCGGAGGCACCGACGCCACGCCCGCCCCGAACGCCACGGCCCGGCGCACCGCGTACAGCCAATCCACCACCGCATCGGCCTCTTCCCCACTCACCATCTCAAACCGGTGGCACACCGAAACCTCCATTCTGCGGCTGCCTCAAGCAAAACCTGACGCCCGTGGCCCTCTGTTGACCGCACCTGCAAACCGCCTCAAAAGCCCCTCGATAAGCCCTACACGGATGGCAGCACGATCTTGAAAGGCCCCTCATCGTCTCCAAGAACCGCCTCGCCTTCTAGTCCCAACGCCTCGGGAGTCGATGAACGTTTGGACTGCCGCCCACATTCCCTCTACTACCATGTAGCCCCGAAAATGCGCGAGAAGCCGCGCGTGCAGAAAGTCCGGCACAGCGGCGCGGGCGGCGCAGCATTCCCTCACCGTTGCAAGGGCGTCATCGTTCACGCCTACCGTCCAGCAAAACTCCTCGAAGTCCATCGGAAACATGGTGACTTCGGTGACGAAGCCGACAGGGTACGAGCGCACATGCCCCAGCTCAATTCCCAGCGTCGAGCCAGAGAACGCGTAAGAGTAGCGGCCGTCTTACTTTTCTGCCCTCGCCAGCGTTCCAGGGTCTTAAAGGCCTTGCGTTTGGACATATCATCATCGCCTGCCATTTTACCTGCACCAGCGGAATTACACTTTTGCAAATCTTTATTTTGATGATTCTGGCACTTTTGCAAATCTTCTACGAGGCATCTTCTGCGCTTATAAAGCGATTCGTACGTACAGCAAAATTGACGACCATCTCTCGCAGAATGAGCCGCCCAAGGACTATAATTCTTGCTCTTCTTAGAAGTTGAAAGAAGGAGAACCCCATGGCCGATACCGTTCTGTTCCTAGAATATCCCAAATGCTCTACCTGCCAGAAGGCGAAGAAGTGGCTGGATGCGCAGGGCGTGACTTACACCGACCGCGACATCGTGACCGACAACCCCACCGCCGACGAGCTGCGGCACTGGCACGAGCGCAGCGGACTGCCGCTCAAGCGCTTCTTCAACACGAGCGGCATGCTCTACCGCGAGATGGAGCTGTCGAAGAAGCTGGCCGATCTGTCCGAGGAGGAGCAATACGCCCTACTCGCCACCAACGGCATGCTCGTGAAGCGCCCCCTCCTCGTCACCGACGTCACCATCATCCCCGGCTTCAAGGAAGCCGCCTGGGAAGCCGCGCTGGGACGGTAGAGTTGCGAGGGACGCCCCCGTGGCACGCCCCTCGCAAGCTCCCATCCAGTCCGGGCACAGCGTTCGCCAGAACGGCACGAGGGGCCCCTGGCGCAGAAAAGCCCGGCCGCCGAAGCTGCCGGGCTCGAAAGGGAGGGTGCCGTCGTACCCCGAACGCACGAGTCCCGCCGGCTTATGGGGAAGCGCCGGCGGGACTCGTGAGCGCCGTCGATGAGGGGAGGGGGAAGGGTCGACGGCCAAAGGTATGCGACTGCGCCGCCCGAAGACGGCGCAGGAATCGCTGGGCTACAGCGTGGGGAAGTACTCGTTCACGGCGTGGTCGGCCGCCCAGTAGCCCGACACGCGGGCCCACAGCTGGGTGGAACCGGGCGCGCAGGACACGTCGTAGTAGGGGCCGAACAGGGCGCCGGCATCGGAGCCGCCGGCGTACAGGCCGGGAATCGGCTTGAAATCGTTGCGGATGACGCGGGCGTGCTCGTCCACCTTCAGGCCGCCCACGGTGTTGTAGAAGGCCAGCAGGCAGCGGAAGCCGTAGAAGGGAGGCGTGTCCATCTTGCGCAGGAACTCCGGCGCCTTCAGGAAGTCGCGGTCGTAGCCGCCGTCGCAGTAGCCGTTGTACTTGTCCACCTCGGCCTTCAAGGCAGCGGGCTCCATGCCCAGCATCTCGGCCAATTCCTCGATGGTGTCGGCCTTGAACACGCGCGGGTTGTCGCGGACGATGGCCGCGTCTATCTCCTCTTGGAAGTGGGGCACCGGCTCGCCGGGCTCGAAATAGTTGGCGCGGCGGGTGACGACGCCCTCGGCCATGATCTTGTCGACGAAGGCCTGGTCGATCACGGCGAAGACGTGCTGCTGCTGGGAGCCGATGTTGCCGGACAGCGTCCAGTCCTTGATGACGCTCTCGTCGCAGAAGCGGCGGCCGTCCTGGTTCAGGAAGATCTCGTCGGCCTGGTTCACGCCGCACACGGTGAGCGCCCCCTTGTTGTAGTGGCCGGGGAGGATCCAGCTGCAGTAGTTGATCGCCTCGGGATGGTGCAGCAGCGCGCCCAGCTCGAGGCCCATGTTCAGGCCGTCACCGCGCTGGGTACCCATGGAGCCGCGGGGGATAACGCAGTCGTAGGACACGTTGGTGTAGTGCTCGAACATTTCCTTGTTGGCCGCGAAGCCACCGGTGCACAAGTCCACGGCCTTGGCGTTCACCTGGGTGATCTCACCGGTGCGGCTCTTGCACAGCACGCCGGTCACCGCACCCGCCTCGTTGGTGAGCAGCTGATAGGCGCGGGCGTCGAAGAGGAACTGCACGCCGAGGTCCTGGGCCAGCTGGTACATAGTATAGATGGCGTTCAGACCGCCGGAGGTGCCGTCCTCGCCGTGGTCGTACTTACCCTTCTCGTTGTAGGTGATGCCCTGAAAGTCGGTGGTCCAGGCGCGCACCTTCTCACCGTCGTCGGCGTAGCGCCGCGTGACGATGGTGTTGCTCGCGTAACGATGGTAGGAGGCCAAACCGTCGTAGTAGTGATCGGCCGCGCCCACGTTCTCCAGCGCGTTGTCGGTGCCCATGGCCACATTGCCGATGTTCTCCACATAGCGGGAGTTGCCGCCGATGCCGTTTTCCGTGTTCACATCCACGAGAATGACCTTGGCGCCCAGCTCGGCGGCACGGGTAGCCGCGCACAGGCCGGTGGTGCCGCTGCCGCACACCACGAAGTCGCAGTCGTAGGTGGCGGTTACATCGCCGGCTGGGGCGGCCTCATCCGCCTCGTCGGCGTGGGCGGCCTCGGGGGCGAGCCCCAGGGCGCTTGCGGCCAAAGCGGCGGCGCCCAGGGTGGTGGAGCCGAGCAGGAAGCTGCGGCGAGAGAGTTCTTGCGTCATGATAGTTCCCTTCCTTCCGTGGGTTCCTACTCGAAGCCGTCCCAGCCCTCGGGCAGGTCCATGTAGTGGCATTCCACACAGTTCAGCGTCGGCTGGCCGTGCATGGAGTGGCACTGGCCGCAGTCAACGTCGCCACGGTGGTTGTCGTGCACGTTGTACGTGCCCTCGGGGTTGTAGATGGTCTTGTCGCCGTCGAGCACCGTGGTGTCCACGATCTTCTCCCAGCTATGGCAGCCGTCGTTCAGGCAGAACTCGCGCGTGGCTATGGTGTTCTCGGAGGGACCCACCAGCTCGGCGAAGTTGCCTACCTCCTTCATGACGTCATCGTCATGGCAGCTCTCGCAGGTATTGCCCAGCTTCTTGTGCATGGTGATGAGCGTGGAGGGATCCTCCGCCTCGTAGCTGGCCACATAGGGGTCGTCCGGATGCTCGGCCATAGCGGCCTCCCAGTCGCCGCCGCTCTGGCTCAGCGGCTCGGTGCTCGGGCTGCACGCGGCAGCCACGCACGCCATGGCACCCATCAGCGCCAGCGTCGCCACGGCGACCATCATCTTCCGTGCCTTCATACTGCTTCCCTTCCTTCCTCGTCTTCCCCAGCGCCTCTCGCGCCGGGCGCCCCAGCTTGCTCTTTTCCTCTTGTTTTCCGGGACGCCCCGATTGTGGCTCGCGGGCGTTCGGAAATCACCTCATGTTTCATGGGGAAATCGGCCGCCCCCTCCCCTCCAATGACCCCATAAAAGCTGGGGAAGGCAAGGAATCACCTGATCATATGCCTCCTTTTCGCCTCTGACTGCTTTCGCACACCGCTCAGGTTGCCGCCTCGAGCCGGCGCGTATCCCGTTTCCCCCTCCCGCCCTTTCGGGTAGAATGCCCCTAGCTACATTCGCGATGCTCCGGGGACGCCGGGCATCAAACGCATCAAGGGGATGAGATCGTGCGCACGCTGCGAGGGGGCCAGTTCGTCCTGGCCATGGTGGGGCTTGTCTTCAGCTGGGTGTTCTTCCCGCCGGGGATGATCCCGGGGTTCTTCCCCGAAGCCCGCGCCTACTCCCATGCCAACGAGACGCTGCTGGGGTTCTGCCTCGCGCTCTTCCTCGTAGCCGCCGTGGCGCGTCGGCCCCTCGAACGACTCGTCGAGCGCCATCGCGGCGTCATGCTGGCCCTCGTGCTGTCGGGGCTTGCCGGCTACGGGCTTCTGACGGGAGCTCTCGCCATCGGCCATTACTCGCTGCCCTTTGCGCTCGTTGTCACCTTCGTGCTGGCCGCAAGCTACGTGGCCCTCATGCTCTGCTGGATCATGACTCTCGCCCGCATCGATACGCGCCAGACCATGGTGCTGCTGTTCGGCTCGGCCATCGGATATGCGGCCCTTACCATGGGAAACTTCCTGCCCGCCGAGGGCCGCATGGCCCTGTGCGCCACCTCGGCCGCCCTTTCCGGCCTGTGCTGGTTTTTCCTGAAGCCGACCGCAGTGCCTGCCCCTGCCTACAGCCACGAGGCGGCGGCCCTGCGCCATGCCCCCTTCGCGCTGCTGGGACTGCTCGCGGTGCTGCTCATCGGCGGCCGGGTGGTCACGGGGCTCTACTTCAACCTGGATAAGGAAGTGCCCTTCGGCGAGCTGCTCGTGCGCTGCGCCTGCATCGCCGGCGTCATGGCCTACTGCCTGGTGTCGGCCCGCCGCGGCGCCAGCCTCGAGCAGGGCTACCGCAACACGTGGATTCCCGCCGCGGGCTTGTTCCTGCTCGGCGCCATGATGACCATCGGGCTGCAGGGGCCAACCTCTTATCTGGGGCTCGGTATCACCCACGGCGCGCTGAACTGCTTCGAGGTACTCGCCTACCTCATCATGTTCCGCTTCGTGAAGAACGACCGCGTCTCCCCCGTCATGGTGGTCAGCCTCGGCATGGTCGTGTTCAAGGTGCTGCCCATTGCCCTCCAGCGTCTTGTATTCCCCCAGGTGATAAGCGACCTCGGCCTGACCGAGGGCGATGTGGCGCCCGCAGTCATCCTCATGTCCATGGTGGTGCTCGTCTCGGTGCTCGCCTTCGCGAACCACCGCCTGACAGCCGCCGAGCTGCGCGCCCTGGCGCAATCGGACGAGGAGGAGGGCGCGAACACGGGCAGCGCGGTGGCACCGTCGACGATTGCGGAAGCGGGTACTCGTGGCGCAACGGCGGCCCCGGCAGCTGCCGTGGCCATCCAAGGAGCCCCGGCAGCCGGAGCCGAAAGCAGCGCCGGCGCGAAGTCCGCACCTCATGCGCATCCCAGCTTCGACGAGGCCTGCACCGACGTGGCCCGCGAGGCGGGGCTTTCCGAGCGCGAAGCCGAGATCATGGCGCTCATCGCCCATGGCAACAGTCAGAAGCACATCTCAGAGGTGCTCTACCTGGCGCTCGGCACCGTGCAGTGGTACGCGAAGACCATCTACCGCAAGCTGGGCATCCATTCCAAACAGGAGCTCATCAACCTCGTCACCGACCGGGTCGAGGGAGAGTAACGGCCCACTGGCACCTTCACGCTCCAGCGCACCCATGGGCACCGCACAGCATCGCGGACGACTACGGTCTCGCCTCTTCGCAAAAACGGCCGGCCGCCTCATCGGGCGACCGGCCGTTTCCTAGAGTGGCGCGGGCAGCGTCGGCGGCTCGGGCGCAACGGGAGCGGCCCCCATCGCATCGCCGAAGCCCAGCGGAGGGCCTGCGAATTGCATGACCAGGTCGTGCCAGCCGCTGGCGCTCACCGCCGCCAGGGCACCGCCGAGCATGATGAGGGCCACGCCGGCCACGACACAGGCCACAGCAGTCAAATGGATGTTCTTCCACGTTAGCCAGGGGTGTTTCTCGCTAAGCTTCATCGACGGCCTCCTTCGCCACTTCGGCCAACACGCCCGGCACCGCCGCCGCACGCTGAACCTTCTCCTTCACGAACGGCGCTTTCATCTTCGCAATCCACTGACGCGAGACCTGTGCAAGCGCCCTGCTGGCCGCCAGCGCCCCATGCAGGCAGAACAGCCCCAGGCCGAAGCACACGAGCCCCGACCCTAGCTCGACGACGCCATAGGGAATCTGCCCGTTCGCCAAGCCCCACAGGCATACGACGATACCGAGCGGGCCTCCGAAGAGAAGTCCTGCCGCCAGCATCCACAGCCCTGCGACGAGCAGCCAGATGACCAGCACGCCCGTAAACGCCACCAACGCAGCTGCCGCCAGCAGCGGGAACCACAAGGGGAAGCCCAGAATGACGAGCGTCCAGTACAGCGCACGGTTCCTCTGCTTAGTGCGCACCACGGTCCGCGGCACCACAGGCAAATCGGCGATGATGGCCCGTGCGGCGGCCTTCGGATCGTCCAGCTGGGCCACCGCTTCTTCCTCGGTCATGCCGTCGGCCACCCGATCGTCGATCATCTCGGCATAGAAGCCCACCGACTCCTCGATCTCGCCCTCGGGCAGGCAGGCGAGGGCCGCCCGTAGCCGGGCAAGGTATTCCTGCTTGTTCATGATGCGGCTCCTTCCTTTGGCTGCGGCCGTTCCGACCCCGCCTCTGCATCCAAGGCCTCGCGCACGAAGCGGTAGATGGCCTCGACCTCGTTCCATTCCTCGATGAAGGCCCCCACGCGGGCGCGGCCCTCCCTCGTGATGCGGTAGTACTTGCGCAGCCGCCCGTTGTGCTCGGCCGAGCGCACGGCAATGCAGCTCGCGCCTTCCAGCCGCTTGAGCAGCGGATACAGCGTCGATTCCGTGAGACCCAGCGACGGCGGCACGTCTTTGATGATCTGGTAGCCATAGGATTCCCCGCGGCTCAGCACCGCGAGCACGCAGGCTTCCAGAAACCCACGCTTCATTTGAGCGTCCATCATACCTCCTTTCGCATGATACTATGTGTTGCATAGTATAAGAGTCGCACAACTTCGTCAAGAGGACGTTCCCCGAATTTGCTGAAGAAGGAAAGAGGCTCGACCAACGCGAAGCCTGCGCGACAGCTCGTCGCCTTCACCATTGTGGAATAATGGGGAGACCGCGACACTGAGGAGCATCCATGATTTCTTTTGAGAACGACTATTCCACCGGTGCGCATCCGCGGATTTTGGAGGCGCTGGCGGCAACGAACTTCGAACCAGTTTCGGGATATGGGACGGACCGGTTCTGCGCGGGCGCTGCAGAGCGCATTCGCGCGGCTTGCGACGACCCTGCGGCTGACGTGTTCTTCCTGGTGGGAGGCACGCAGGCCAACGCCGTGGTGATCTCGTCGCTGCTCGCCGGCTACGAAGGCGTGATCGCAGCCGACACCGGGCACATCGCGGTGCACGAGGCGGGCGCCATCGAGGCGACGGGACACAAGGTAATCGCCCTGCCCGAGTGCGACGGCAAGCTGCGCGCCGCCGACGTGGCCGCCTACCTGGATACCTTCTACGGCGACGCAAGCCACGACCACATGGTGTTCCCCGGCATGGTGTTCATTGCGCACCCCTCCGAGCTGGGCTCCCTGTACTCGCTGACCGAGCTGGAAGAGCTCTCGGCCCTGTGCCACCGTTACGAGATTCCGCTGTACTTGGACGGTGCGCGCCTCGCCTACGGCCTGGCCGCCCGCAATACCGACGTCGCCCTGGCTGACATCGCGCGCCTCTGCGACGCCTTCTACATCGGCGGCACCAAGTGCGGGGCACTCTGCGGCGAGGCCGTGGTGTTCCCGCGCGGCGCCATGCCCGCCCACTTCCTCACCCACGCGAAACAGCACGGGGCGCTCTTGGCCAAGGGTCGCCTGCTCGGCGTGCAGTTCGACACGCTATTTGCCGACGGTCTCTACGGCGAGGTAGGACGCACCGCCATCGATGCGGCCACCGAGCTGCGCCGCATCCTGAGCGAGGCCGGTTGCACCTTCTTCCGCGAAAGCCTCACCAACCAGCAGTTCATCGTGCTGGAGAACACCCAGATGGAGGCTCTGGCCGAGCGCATCCACTTCAGCTTCTGGGAACGGGTCGATGAGACTCACACCGCCATCCGCCTCGTCACCAGCTGGTCCACCACCGCCGATGATCTGACAGCCCTGGAAGAGGCCCTGGCCGCGGTACTTTAACGCAGCGCTGCCGCTATCATGATATTGCCGCCGTCGCGTGGCTGCCGGCAAGACCCCTATCGTCATCCCCACAGTTGCGCCGTCAGCTAGGGTTGCCCCTACGACCTCGGAAGACGTTTGAGCCCAGCGAAGAGGGAGTTCCCCGAAGGCGAGGTCTTCGCTTGCAACATGAGGGAAGGGAATATGGCAACTTTTCTGCGCGCAAAAAGGCGGCCGCACCAAGTTGCCGTTGCGCCAACCTGTGCGACCGCCATCTTCAATGGGGAGACGCGCCCCGCTTCCTACCCGAGGTTGATCTGGCGATGGAGCACCTTCGTCAGCACCAGGTAGTACACGATGCCAATGAGGATGAACGCTACGCCGACGACGAGGGCCACGGCGCCCACGGACATCAGAATGCCGAAGCACACGAGCGCGCCGAGCACCGGGAAGACCAGGTGCATGGCCACGGCCTTGGCCCCCGTGCGCTCCTTCAGCTGGAACCAGCAGAACACGATGACCGACACGTTCAGCATCACATAGGTGGACAGCGCACCGAAGTTCGAGATCTTCACCACGGTGTTCATGTCAATGTTGCTGAAATGGAAGACCAGGGTCAGCACCACCGACAAGACGATGATGAAAACGACGGCGTTCAGCGGGGAATTCGTGCGCTTGTCCATCTTGGCCATGAACTTCGGCAGGCAGCCGCCGTTGGCCATGGTGAACATAACGAAGGCGATGGAGTTCTGCTGCGCGATAGCGGTGAACACGCCCTGAGCCAAGGCCACGCCCACGGCGCACACCACCATGAGCCAGGGGCCAGCGGCCATTTTGGCCACCAGGTAGAAGGCATTATCGGTGTTGCCGGCGAAAGCGGCGCCCGACGGGTCGATGCAGGTGGCGATGAAGCACTGCAGCGCATACAGCACGCACAGCACGATGGCCATCACCATCATGGCGCGCGACGGCCCGTGCTGGGGGTCCTTCGCCTCTTGGGTCAAGGTGGCGATGGCGCCGAAGCCCACATAGGACATGACGGCCAACGACACCGCTGACATGGTGCCGCCGAACTCGAACTTCGCGGGGTTGAACAGGTTGGTCGGCGAGAAGTTCGCGCTCTCAGGATGCTGCACCACGAACATCACGCCGCACACGACGAACAGCGCCAGAATCACCAGCTGAGCCACGAGGGCCACTTTGTTCACCACCATAGCCGTCTTCATGCCGATGAGCGACACGATGGCCACGATGATAAGGAAGCCGAAGCACAGGGCCAGAATTGGCACGTCCGGCAACATGGAATGGATGGCGATGGCGGCGATGAGGTACACCATAGCCGGGCTGACCAGGTACTGCAGAAGCATGAGCCAGCCGGCGATGAAGCCGGGAAGCTTGCCGAACACATGGCTCACATAAGTGAATATAGAGCCCGAAGAGGGAAAATGCTGGATCATGATGCCGAAGGAGAACACCGAGAACAGCACGGCCACGAACCCGATAAGGAAGGCCAGGGTGGGCATGCCGCCGGAATCGGCGAATACGCCGCCGTAGACGGCCATGGGGGAAATGGGCACCATGGTGATCAGGCCCCACACCACCATATCCTTCACGGTGAGGGTCGCCTTGAAGTCGTCGCCGGCGTTCTGCTTCGTGGCCACCGTCGGCTTCGCCACCTTCTCGCCGTTGTTCTCAGGCATCGAGAGACGGGCGGCCTTGCCCGGATCCGCCGCCCCGACCGATGCCGCGCCGCCTACGGCGGCCGCGACCGATGCGGAGGCCTTCGGCGGGGCGCCCGCAATCGTCTTTGCGTTGTTGCTCATGGAGAACACCTCTATCCTGGGCGGGCCGCGCCCCGCGCCCGAGGCGCGGCCCGTTTCGTTGCTGGCTACTTATGGTCGGACGCCTTCGGGGCCGCGCCAGCAGCGCCGGTCGCAGCGTCAGCGCCCTCGGCACCCGTCGCAGCCGCACTCGCCACGCCCTCGGCACCGGCTGTGGGATGGCCCACCTCGCGTCGGGCCTGGTCGGCGGCCGCCTTGGCCTCCTTCACCTCGCGGCGGGCAGATGCCAGGTCGCTATCGGCCTCCACCTGCTGCTCTAAGGCCTCGGCCTCCACCTCGTAGGCATGGGCCTTCTCCTGGGAGGCCTTCGCCGCCGCACGGGCAGCCTGCTCGGCCTCGGTGGCCCGCTTGGCGTCGGCCACCGGGTCGCGGGGCACCGACTGGGCGGCCACCTCATCGGCAGGGGCGGCGGGCACCGCGGCATCCAGCCGCACCGGCTCGGTTCCCTCTACCGGCGTCGGCACCGCGGGGGCCTTCTTCAGCCCCACGGTGGCAGCCGTGCCAATACCGGCCTTCTTCGAAATCACCGTCGGCTGGCTCATGGGGATGGCGCCCAGTGCGCCAATGGACGTGCCGCTGGTCTTCACCGGATGGTTCATGGCCGCAGGATCGTCGCCGGCCTCAATGGCCGGAGAGGACGGATGGTGCTTGCCGTGCACGTACTCGTCGGGCAGCACGATCTGCTCGTTGGGGTTCCACAGCTTCTTAATGGGCATGCCCATGGGGTTCTGGCCCTCGCTCATCAGCTCGGACGGCACATTGGACAGCACCTTCTGGGGCTTCTTCAAGCCCTCGAGCTGCCAGGTGAACGGGGCGAACACGTTGTTCTCGTCCACCCAGTTATGGCGCTTGGAGGCCTGGTACACGCCGAAGCAGATGGCAAAGGTGACAACGATGATGGCCACGATAACCACCACATAGGTCACCGGGCTGCCCACCTCCTCGGCCACCTGGGCCGGCGGGATGATGGCCAGCACGATGCCGAACAAGCAGGCCAGAAGGCCAAGGCCAGCCACGAGCCACGCGCCCACGTTGCCGCCGGGCACCTTGAACAGACGCGGGCGGTTCGGCTGATCGCGGCGCAGCTTCAAGAACGAGACGAACATGAGCACGTAGTACAGCATGTAGAGGATGGTAATGGCCTGGGTGATGAGCACGACGAAGCCCTCGATGTTCGGGATGAGGAAGCACAGAAACGCAATGAGGGTCATGAACGTCATCTGCAGGTACATCAGCCGGCTCGGCATGCCGTGCTTGTTGGAGTTCTGCAGCACCTTCGGCAGGAAGCCGGAGCGGCCAGCCTGGCCGAGCATGAACGAGGGACCGGCCATGTTGGTGACGAGCGACGCCATGGAGGCACCGAGGCCGACCCACACGAAGGCCACGTAAATCCACGGGCAGTTGAAGGTGGCACCGAGAATCTTGTAGGTCTGGAACAGGCCGTAGACCAGGTTCATGTCGGACTTCGGCGTAACGATGGCAATGCACACCGTGCCGGCGATGAAGATGATCAGCGTCAGGATCATGGCGATGAAGATGGACAGGGGGAATTCCTTCTGGGGCTTCTTCAGCTGCTTGATGTGGGCGGCGTTCATGTCAATGCCCGCGAAGCTGAAGAACACGCCGGCGGCCAGGGCCAGGTTGGTGAGGCTGAAACCGTCGCCGAAGGGATTGAACGCTTCGGGCGTGGGGGTCACATTGGACACGTTGCCCTGGGCCAGCCACACCACCGTGAAGATGACGATGAAGGCCAGCGGGATGAACGTGCCGATGATGACGCCGTACTTGGTCAGGCGGGCGAAGGCCTTCACGCCCTTGGTGGCCAGGAAGGTCAGGCCCCAATAGTAGGCCAGCCATGCCAGAATGATGAAGAACTGGTTCTCCGGATGGTTCATGAACTGCACGGCCCAGTCCCAATCGGGTGTGTAGAAGCCGATGGTGGCCGATGCGGATGCAACGCCCATGCCGAAGTTGATGGAGGTCTGGAACCAGAGGATCAACAGGCAGGTGAATGCCAGACCGGGGCCTAAGGCCTCGCCGACCCAGCGGAAGATGCCGCCGCGCTGGCCCCAGCCGGAGGCCAGCTCTGCGGCCACCAGGCCGGTGGGCAGGAAGAAGACGAGAGCGCCGATGATAAAGAGCGTGACGGAGGACAGCCCGTAATAAGCCTGCTGGACGTCATTGGCAACGCTGCCGATGATGGTCACGTTCATCATGACCAGTGCCATGAGGCTGATATAGGCTCCACTGCTGGCCTTCGCTGCGCCCTTCGCCGGTGCCTTCGCCGGGTGAGATGCGGTTTGGGAGCTCATTGTTACCCCTCACGAGAAGGTCCGGCGGAACGGTCGCGTCCCGATCCGCCGGACAGCGGATAGTGTGTGCGGGCTTGGGTGCCCGCGGAGCCGACTGCGCGATGGGCGTGCGGCCGGCGGGTGTCCTTAGGCAGACACCGGGTTGAAGGTGTTCCAGAACGGCCAGATAATCGGGTCAGAATCCAGGGCCTTTTGCAGCGCGGGGCTGAGGCGGTCCTTGCGGATAGCCACCTCGTAGACGAAGTTGTCGAACCATTCGTCGCTGCACACGAAGTAACCGTTGTTGCCGGTCTTCTTGCCGCCGTTCTCGGTGCCCCAGCTGTTCTCGATCTTCCACTTGGTGGGCTTGCCGTCCTTGATGTCCACGCCGGCGATGGTCATGGCGTGGGTGGGCAGGCTCTCATGGGTGGCGAAGCGCTCGGCCTTGTCCATGGTGAACTTCACGCCGAACAGCGACTCCAGATCGAACAGGTTGAAGTCCATGACGCCGGCCTCGCGATCGCAGTGCTGCAGCACGTCGGAGCCGAACCAGACGGGCTCACCGTCCTTGAGCGACTCGATGACGTAGCCCTTCAGCTCGTCCATGGGCACGTTCAGGTACAGGTTGCGGCGCTCGGGAATCTGGTCGGAGTCCTGCACGGCATACAGGCGGCCGTAGGGGTTCGCCTCGCCCGGCACGTTGATGATGCCTACATAATCGTCCAGGTCAATGGGCACGTACTTCTTCAGGAACTCCAACGGGGTAAGGCCCAAGTCGGCGTGGTACTTACCCTTGGCGTCGTTGTAGGTGAAGTCGAACTTCTCCGGGGGCTCGCCGAAGCAGACAGCCAGGATGCGGTACACCTCGGTGAGCATCTCCTCTTGAACCGCCTTGGTGCCCTTGCCCTCCTGGGCCAGGGTGCGCAGCTTCAGGCCATCCTGACGCAGCAGGTGCGAGAGCACGGTGTTCAGCTCGGCGGTATCATTGGTGCAGTGGGTCTCGCTCATGGCGGAATGGGGCATCACGCCGTACTTCTTCACGAGGGCGCACACCATGTCCCAGTCGCCGCCGTCGGCCATGGGAGCGCTGAACAGCCAGTCCACCTCGCGGTCGTCGAGGGCCTTGTCGGCGGTGGCCACCGCATGCTCCATAAACCAGGCCGCACGCTCCAGCTTGCTGAAGAACGCCAGGTAGGCCTGGGAGAGCTCGAAGGTGCCGCGGGGCAGGTCAAGCTCCTTCTCGATATGGAAGCGCAGCACGTTCAGGCAGGCGAACATCCAGCAGCGGCCGGACATCTTCTGGTTGGCCACGGCCTGGTCGTCCACGTCGATGGAGAACGCGAAGTTCTTGGGGCTCATGGACTCGAGCACCTCCACGCTCTCGGCCGACGCCAGAATGCCGTTCTTGGTGACGGCGCGCTGGGCCACATGCTGGGTTTCAGCCTTCTTATAGGCCTGAGCCATCTTCGCAAGTTGTTCCTTTGAGATTTCCATAATCTATGCTCCTTTATCCTCGATAGGCTGATGCGGTATATGGAAAGGACGCGAGCGCCGTGGAGAGGCGCGGCATCCGGGTTCCCGGCTTCCTAGTCGAACAGGGTCCAGGGCTGGGTGGGACGATCCTGCAGGTAGCCATCCATCCACTTCCACAGCGGATGCTGGTCCATGAAGTCGCGCGCCACGAACTCCACCCCGTCGGCTCGGCCGTAGCGGCCCCACATCTTCATATGCTTCACGTCGTCGGGACCGGCGGCCTTGGCGTCGCAGGAGCCGGCCGGGTAGAACGGGATGTTCCACACGGCATCGGGATCGTCGGCGTAGTACTGCGGGTCCACGTCGTAGTGGGCGCAGATGCAGCGGCTCGACGGGCAGTTATAGCCGAGATACACGTCGTAGGTGTCGGCCAGCATCTTCTTCACGACCTCCAGATCGATCTTTCCGTAGTACGCATCGATCAGTTCCATCCAGCGCTGGCGGCGGGCACCGGTCTGCTGGCGCGGGTCGTTGAAGCCGTTGTCCTTGCACTCCAGGTTGCGGATGCGCGGGTCGAACACGGCGTTGCAGCCGAAGTAGGCGCCGTCGAAGGTGCGCTCCAAGCTCGTGAAGGCCAGGCCCTGCTCGAAGCGGGCGATCTCGCCGGTGTTGTGGTCGGCTATGAGCCAGGCGTTGGCGTAACCGCCGTTGTTCTGCTTGTTCAGCCGCTCAACGAACTGGTCGATGGTGGCCGAGAACTGCACGGCGTCGCGGATGCGCACCCACTCGGGCATGCCGGCGTCGTCGTAGCGGTCGAAGCCGGCCAGGGTAGTCTCGGTGATGTTCAGGCCGGCGGCAGTCACATAGAAGTCGGTCATGGAGGACAGCATGCACGGGGCCGAGGCCTGCATGATGAAGGCGTAGCCCTCGTCGGGCTCCACGCGCTTGCACACGTTGAAGTACTGGCCGCTCCAGAACTCGTCGAAGCTCTCGTGGCCCAGATAGGGCTTGCCGTCCACAGTGGCCGAACCGGTGGCCACGATGGCGGAGCAGTGCTCCTTGCGGTGGGTCTTCATAAGCGGGCGGCTCATGACCTTCCCGGCGTTCTGGGGCCACCAGTAGCCGGTGATCTCCATCCAGTCGTTCCAGGCGATCATGTCGTCGGTGGTGGTGGGCACGCCGGCGGCCGTCAGGCCCTCGGCCATGCCGCGCAGCTCTTCCAGCCAGCGAGCGGGAATCATGTCCCGGTGCAGCTTCAGTGCCTGTTCGGCAAACCACTCGTAGGTCATGCCGAAAGATTCCAAGGTCATGAACTTATAGACGCGCAGGGCGTCTTTGTACTCGTCAACGAGCAGGTAGCCCTCTTGGAAGCCGCACTCGTAGGGAGTGCCCTTCACCTTCAAGTGCTGCCAGCCGTTCACCTGTTGCAGCTGGGCGCGGTCGATAATCTTTTGCTGCTCGGCGGCAACCATTGCCTGCTCCTTTCCTGCGCGTCTCGCGGACGCGACGCCATCACGCTCTCGGATGGGGAAGTCGCTGGCGCGGGCGCGTCCGGCCACGGCCAAAGCGCTTACGCAACAGCGAGCCCCGCTCGACCCTGCGGACGGCGGTGGACTTCCTCATGGGAAATGCTGCCCCCCATGATGCGCTCGGCAGTGATTGATTAGGTTTCGGCTGGTATTTCCGTTTCTGCGCCGTTACGGGTTAGTTTCCCCCTGCTTGCCTTGGGTTTCTTCCTGCTAGCGCCCTACTTCACAAATCGGTTTCGGCTTCGTCGGGAGCGGCCGTGGCGGGCTGGCCAGTGGCATCATGGGCTCGCATCTGCAAGCACCGGAGGCGACGAGCACGTCGCCCCAACCTTGAAAGAGAGGCCATCCATGGACAAGTACATCTGCGATGTGTGCGGCTACATCTACGACCCCGAGGTGGGTGATCCCGATGGCGGCATCGAGCCCGGCACCGCCTTCGCCGACATTCCCGAGGACTGGGTCTGCCCCGTCTGCGGCGTCGGCAAGGACGACTTCTCGCTGTACGAGGAGTAAGCGCGACGCCGATGGCTACTGCAATGCAGCCGACAACGACGCGGGCGCCCCTTTCTCGGAGCGCCCGCGTTTCGTTTCGGCAATGGGAAGACCGAGCACCCTGCGAAAGGCTACCGGTCCTTGTTGGAGCACAGAAGCAGGATGCCGGCTACCAGCGAGCAGAAGATCAGCGTGCACACCCCGAAGGCCACAGTGTTGGCCTTGGTGCCCTTGTAAATGCCCCAGCTGATAACGGCCATGGGAATCATCCACGCCAGCGGGATGATGAGCCAGCACGAGCCCACGAGCGACAGGATAACGAAAATGAACGCCACGAGGCGCAGCGTGCGATCGGTGTCGGTCATGGGGTACAGAGCCGCGGGCGCCGCCGGAGCCACGGGCTGGGCGTACACCTGCTGATAGGCCACCTGCGGCTGCTCGTAGCTGGCCTGGTAGGGCTGCTGGGGCGCAGCCTGATAGGACTGCTGACCCTGGTAGGAATCGTAGCTTTCACCCTGCGGCACATTTTGCGATTCGGTCATAGCAGATACCTCCTGTATCGAAATGGTCTACCGCCAGTATAGCCGCTTTCCCTCCTTCCGTCCTTACACGACGGCTTTCAATGTCGTAAGAAAGCGAAGGCCCGCCGGAAGCGGGCCTTCGCCAAGGGGAGGGCGAGAACATGTGAGTGCAGGCAGCACACCCCGCGAGGGCGGCGACGGGGGACACGTCCCTTGGAAGCGGTGCGAAACCCGACGGCCGCCCCGATGCCGACTAGAGCGCGGCCACGTGCTTGCCGGCGAGGTAGCCGCCGGTGATGGCGCGGCCGATGGAAAGGCCAAGCACGTCCATGGGGTAGTCCACGCCGCCGTAGAAGCAGCCGGACACGTTGCCCACGGCGAACAGGCCTTCGATGGGAGTGTGCTCGTCGGCCTTCAGCACCTGGTTGTCGGCGTTGATGAGCAAGCCACCGATGATGGCCGACAGGCCCATGCCGAACTCGTGGGGCACCACGATGAACGGCGGAGTGTCCACAGCCCGCATGAAGGTGGGATTCTTGCCGAAGTCGTCGTCGGCGCCCTTGGCGCACAGCTCGTTGTAGCGGTCCACCGTGGCCTGCACGGCGGCCGCATCCAGCTTATAGGCGCCGCTCTCGGTGTCAGCGGCCATGGCGGCGCAGGCTTCCTCGATGGTGTTGCCCTCGTAGTACCACATGCAGTTGGAGGCATCGATCTCCGGATCGATGGCCTTCCATTCCGCAATCTGATCCTGCCACTTCGCATCCACGATGGTGTACAGGTTGCCGGCAGCCGCATCGCCATCGGCCTCGTGGATGTAGTCGCGCACGTAATTGTTCAGGTAGCCCTGCATGGGGCCCTCGCACATGAAGCGCTCGCCCTTGGCGTTCACCAGCAGATGCGGCGTGTCCACACGGCCGACGCGGGCATCGTGGATCATCTTCGTATGGGTGGTCGGCTCAATTTCGCCGCCGGCCCACACGCCCATCTTGTGCCCGTCGCCGGTACGATTGATCTGACACGGCGGGAACTCCTTGATGTCGGGGCAGTAGTAGGCCACCATCTCGGGATCGCACTGGTAGTCGCCCGTGGCCAGGATAACGCCCTTGCTGGCGTTGAAGAGCACGTGTTTGCCGTCCTCCTCGCACACCACGCCGGTCACGCGGCCCGCCTCGTCGGTGACGAGCTGCACGGCCGGGCAGCTGTAGAAGAACTCCACGCCCGCCGTCTCGGCGCCCGGGGCGATGGCCTTCACCACTTCGTCGTGGCCGATGCGGAAGTAGGTGTTGGCATGCAGGTACACGTCGTAGCCGTTGATATGCAGCACACGGTCGGCCTGGGGCTCGTCGGGGTTCACCTCGATGCCACCGGCCGACGCAGCTTCCTTGAACCACGCCAGGGCCTCGAAGGAGTTGTCAGCCCAGGCCTCCAAGAGAGCCCGGTTGCTGCGGTGGTCAGCCAACTTGATAAGGTAGCTGATGAGCGCCTGCTTGCCGGCCTCGCTCGTCTGGTTCAGATCGATGCCAGCAGCCATGTTGCCCTGGGAAGAGGGCGTGGCCTCGCGCTGCACGCAGGCAATCTTCGCGCCGGCCTCGGCGGCAGACAGTGCGGCGGCCATGCCGGATACGCCGGCGCCCACGACAACCACTTCGTAATCGCGCGTCTCGTCGAACTCGGTGATGGGCTCGGGCGGCACCAGGAAGCTCGGCGTGCCATCGGAGGCCGCAGCGCCCTCGCCCGTAGCGGCCGTCGGGGTGCCGGACGGCTGCGGGGCGCACCCCACAAGCGAGGCGCCGGCCACGGCTGCCGTGGCAAGGCCGCCGATCTTGAAGAGGCTGCGACGGCTGATGGAGCCGGCGGTAGCGTTGGGCATGGTTTGGTTGTTCATGGGAACCCTCCTGTAGTTTCCACTTTCCCTTCCCGCCCCGGCCCGTCTGCGGCGACAGCATCCGAAGCGGCTCTCGGGCTCCCACTATGGCCCGCCGAGGGACCGCGCACATCCCCCGTTGGGCTCTTTGGCTGTTTATCTTTGTAAACAGGTGCTATAAACACCCGATTTACCAGGGAATATACCTTCAGGCCGTTGAGGGCTGTCAGCGAAACCGCAGCCGTCCTGCGCCCCGCGACCGCTATAATAGGGAACGTCTTCAGGGGGGCACGACGTGAGAGGGAAAAGCGTGGCTCACAGCGACAACGATGACAACAGCAGATGCCCGCGATCGCTCGGGCATCTGCTCGACATGCCCCTGGCCTTCCTCGGCTTCGCCCTGTGGCGGGCTTGGGTGTCGCTCTCCTATGCGAACCCCGCCGCGCTTCTGCCGGTGAACGTAGCTGGCGGTAAGCTCCCTTACGATATCGTGCTGGCCGCCTGCGCCGTTGCCATCGCCCTGTTATCGCCGCGCCTAGCCCCGCTGGCGGGAAGGCGATGGGCTTTCCGGACCGCGGCCCTGCTGCTCGGCGGCTCCACCGCCGTCAACGTCGCCGGGCTCGTCCACCCCGAGCTGACAGCTGCCCTCGCTCCCATCGCCACCGTGGCCGCCGGTATCGGATCGGCGCTGCTCATCCTCCTTTGGTGCGAGATCTACAGCTGCCTGGCCCCCACCCGCGTGGCCCTGTACTACTCCTTGTCCATGGCGGGCGGCGTGGTGCTCACCTTCATCCTGGAAGGATTCCGCGACCAGTATCTCTACGGGGCCCTTATCGTGCTCCCTGCCCTTTCCGCGGCGCTGGCGTGGCGCTCCTACCAGCGCTACATCCCGACTGAAGATCGTCCCGTACCGTCTGAGCGTCGACTCATCCCCTGGAAGTTCTTCATTATCCTGGCCCTATTCGAACTGGTGGCCACCTACAGCGGTGCTCAGATTCGCGGGCAGTACGCCGCGCTCATGGGCTCGCACTCCACCTGGACGACCCTCATCTGCGGCATAGCGCTGTTCGTATGGGTGTGGCGCTTCTCCAACCGCTTGCCCCTGTCCACCCTCTATCGGGCTCCGACCCTGCTCATCTGCTGCGGCCTGCTCGTCGTGCCGCTCTTCGGCCTCGGCGGCAGCGTGGTGGCCAGCTTCTGCATGGCCCTGGGCGTGGGGCTGTTCAACGCCATCGTGTTCCTGTTTCTCTGCGACATTGCGAAGCGCTTCGGCGTGAGTGCCCTCTTGCTGTTCGGCATCGAGGAATCGCTGCTGCTCACTGGCTGGATCGGCCACGAAGGGGCGCTGCTGTTCGACGGCCATAGTCTGTTCGGCACCTTGGGACCCGCAGTCGGAGCCCTGGGAGCCATAGCCGTCATCGCCGTAGTGACGGTCCTCGTGCTGAACGAGCGCGAGATCGGCGAGCGCTGGGGCATCGCCTTTTTGGGGAAGCGACCGCCCGAGGAAAACGAGCGCACCCGATTGGCCCGCCGCTGCGCCGCCGTGGCCGAGCAAGGGCACCTGACCCCGCGCGAGCGGGAGGTGATGGAGCTTTTGGCCCAGGGCAAGTCGCTTTCCGGCGTGGCCGGCGAGCTCATCATCGCCGAGGGCACCGCCAAGGCCCACACCCGCCACATCTACGAGAAGCTCGGCATCAACACCCGCCAAGAACTGCTCGATCTGCTCATGGCGGAGAACTAGGAAACACGGCTGCGAAGCCTCCTGTTTTGCGGTCACGCCCCGAGCATTGCCGGCAGAGCGGCCGCTCGGCCCGCCTCATCGGGGGCGATGCGGATGCGATCGGGCCACGCGCCAGCGAGCAGAGCCTCGGCATCGTCGGCCAGGTAGTCGCGCACGACCACGAGGGCATGGGGAAAGGCCGCGGCCGGACCGGCTCGTCCAGCGGCTTCTCGTAGAGCACCACGTTCGAACGCTTTCCGCTTACCAATCGAAAAACGTTCGAAAACGGGGCATTCTACGAATAGAAACCGGAAGCCTATTCTCCGTCCAGAGCACCCAAGCTATTTCCCCGAACCATACTCACAAGTGCGCGCTTCTGCTCGCCGAGGGTCCTAAGCCGTTCAATGCGCTCCCCAGACGCGATTTCGCTCTCCCCGCTCCTACCAGTCAATCTCCTCGTAGATGAAGCCCTGCTGCTCGAGGCGAGTGAACAACTCCTCGGGCGTAACCGCCTCCACCTTCGAGGCGGCGAAACCCTTCACGTTGCGCGTGACGATGTAGTCGGCACCTATCTTCTCGGCGCAGCGGGCCACCAGACAGTCCTCGAAATCGTTCCATCGTGCGCGAAGGGCCACCTGGGCATCCTCGGGCGTCACGCTCACAAGCTTCAAGAACGAGAGGTTGTTCTCCAGCATAGCCTGGGCCCCGTTACTTCCGAAGTCCTTCCGCAGCAGATAGAACAAATCTGTCAGCATGCTCACGCTGATGTAGGTGTTCGCTTCTCCCACAATGCCGAGCAGGCACGCGCGCCGCGACAGCTCGTAGAAGGGCTCGCGTCGCTGGATGTGGTCGAGCACGATGTTGTTATCGAGCATCAGTTCCATAGCGCTCCCCCAATCGCTGGGCACGAACCTCGTCGTCGGAAAGCGCAGGCCCCGTCGTATGGCAGGCGTCGAACGCGGCGACGCGACGGCGGATCTCCTCACGAGAGGGCTTTTCCTGAGCCTCGAAAGGCAGCGCGTCGTGGCGCACCGCGTAATCGAACAGACGCCGCACTGCCGCCGAGGGCGTGTAGCCGCACCTTTGCATGACTGCGGCCCCCTGCTCCTTCACCGCGCCGTCCAAACGCACCGTGAGTACCGATTCCATGGCGACCACCTTCCGTATGACATGTCATACATTCTAGATGGAAGAAGAACCGCTGTCAAGGAAGAGGGGCTGCATCGGATCACCGCGCAGCCCCTCCTCACCTCCTTTTCGCTCAGCCCAAAAGCGCCGTCACCTTCCCCAAGAGGGGCTCGAAGGAGACACCGCGGGCCTCGAAGTCGGGTTGTTTGGCGGACACCACCATGGCGTCGGCGGTGAAGTCGGCCGCGAAGGCCGTGGCGCAAGCCAAGTCGCGACCGGCCATGACCGCAGCCAGGAGCGTGCTGGCGAACACGTCGCCGGTGCCGTGGAGCATATAGGGGAGTTTCGCGTTGGTGGTCTCGGTGAAATCAACCGAATCACCCCACACGTAGTTGTGGATGAGGCCATCACCGTGCTCGATACCCTTCAGCACCACGTTCTTCGCGCCGCGCTCGCGCAGGGCCCCCATGATAGATCGCACGGTCTCCCCGTCTACGTCGGCACCTTCCCATTCGCGACCCAGGATAATGGCAGCCTCGGTGAGGTTCGGCGTGAGAATGTCGGCCCCGTCGGCCAGGGTGCCCATGGCGGCCACGAGTTCGGTCGTGTAGGTGGGGTACACCTTGCCGTGGTCGGCCATCACCGGATCCACCACGCGCAGCGCGTCCGGGTAGGTGCCCCATACCTGCTTGATGATGTCCACCTGCTCGGGTGCACCGAGAAAGCCCGAGTACACTGCGTCCAACTCCACGCCGATGCCGGCCCAGGCGGCCAGGTAGTCGGCAAGGATGTCGGTCGTGTCGTGCATGTACCAGCCGGGAAAGGCCGTGTGGCTGGAAAACAGGCCCGTGGGCACCGGGCACACATCGCAGCCGGCCGCCGACAGCACGGGAATGGCTACGCCAAGCGAACACTTGCCGTAGCCGCACAGGTCATGGATGGCTGCAACGCGGGGAATATAGCCCTCGCGTCGCTCGTAGAGGGCCGTTGCCTGGGGCGCATGGGTCATAGGAATGCTCCTTCCACTGGGTAATCGCAGCCGATTCTACCCCTTGCGCCGCAGGCACGACCCTAGGTTTTTCCGAACGCCAGCGAACTGTTGGCGGCCAGAGGCCAAGGCAGAGCCGTAGTCGCCACCCCGTCGCAGTCGCCGCTGCCGCCAAGGCCGAGCAGAAGCAGCGTGAGCAGATGGCGAAGACGGCGAACTCTGTCGTCGGTCAGATTGGCTGCGAGGCCGGCCGCCAGCTCATGCGCGGCCTGTTCGGCAACTTACGCCGGTAGAGGATGAGCCCTAAAACACAAGCACTAGAATAACCATGCACCTGGCGTCGACGTAGCGTTTTCGTCAGCAAATTCTTCCTCAAGAAGATATTGACCCAGATAGGGAAGGTTAAAGCGAACGAATCCGCGGCCATCCGCCACAATAAGCCGTCGGTCGATAAGTCGCTGGCGCATCATGGTGCACTGAGACGGCTCCTTTTCCAAGGCTGCGGCAATCTTCCGCGTTTCAGCGCGTCCATCAGCATCAAGAAGCAATGCCATAGTGTGGAGATATCCCCGCACCCCATTGCGCACAGGCCGCAAAGCTGCCTTGAGTACATTTTCGCGATAGGCGGCATAGGCGGTCATCTCAGCCACCGCCACGTCTCCTGGCCCCACAGATACCCGCTGTCCTTTTTGGCAGTCACCAGCTACTTCGACAGCGTAAAACCCAATGAGCTGCATAAGGTAGGGATACCCTAAGCTGAAGCGGGCCATATGATCAATGGCCTCTTCGTCAGCGACCAAGTTCGTGCTCAGCGCCAGTAATCCACGAAAAGCATCGTAGGTCTCATCAATGAGTAAGCTTGAAAGTTTGATGTCAAAAGCTCTCTCCATAAATGTGCAACCACGATAAGTGGCTATTTTCTCTTTCGATTCGGGCAGACCGGCCAGCACGAGCATAACTGCGTAGCCTTTTCGCATGGCCATCTGAGCGCCCGTGCAAAGTCCCTCCGCATCGCGCTCCGACATCTTTTGCGCTTCATCCACTGTAATGAGAATCCCCCTGGGCGAGCGCAATCCATCAAGCTTTTCTTGGATCAAATCGGAAAGGTCGATGCCCGTGAAGCTTGTAGATAACGTCGTGGACACTCCCCCCAACGTTACGCCGAATGCTTCCGGTTGCGCGTTTCGCGTTTCTTCTCGCTGGGTACCGCCGGCGAGTTTTTTCACGGCAGACATGAGAGCATCTTCAGCATGAACATCTACAGCAAGCCATTTGTGAGCTATGGCCAGTTCGGAGACCTGCTCAAGAAGTGCCGTTTTTCCGCACCCGCGGTTACCTGTAATGAAGAGAGCGCGATGGGGGCTAAGGCTGTTATCCAAAGCGTCTCCTACCAGAGAAAGCTCAGATCGGCGACCAAAAAAGTGCTGAGGCTTACCACCAAAGGCTGGAGTAAAGGGGTTCTGGCACATGATTTCACCTCACTTGTCCATTCTCTAAGAGTGCTTATATAAGTAATATACCACTAAGCTATAAATATACCGTATACGCAAAAATATACCTCAGTATTATCGCACGCGCCACCCCTTTCCCGTGTTCGGCGATATAAACAGCTGTTCCCTGAGACGGGCAACGGTGTAGCCCCTCAAAAGGTACTCGAGCACCTCAGACTCCCGCGGCAATAATCCGAATGCCCCGGGAAAACGCCTCAACTTGGGAGATGGCGGTTTTGACGTTTTCCTTTTCGGCACTTGCGAGAATCGCCATAATGTTGATAAGGTCTTGGCGTTAAACCCCTAGCGGTTCTCGATGGCGCCGATGTTCTTCAGCGCGATCTCGATGCGGCCATCCGGCGTGCTGAAGAACTCGATGAAGTCAGGGTTCTCGCCGTACTCGGCCGGAAAGGTCAGCTCGATGCCCGTGTCGGTGCGAATCTTGTGGTTCTTGGTGACCCGCTTCGCCACGGCCTTCTCCACCACCACGCGCTCGGGAATGGCCCCGGCGTCCACCGCGCGATCGAAGCGCTCCTGGAGCACCGGCTCGTCGGCGAACACCTCGCGTCCCAGCTCATGGGCGTCCACCTCGTCGGAGTCCTCGGCGTTCTCGGCCACGTAGGACTTCGCGCGGGCGAGCGCCCGGGCCGTGTTCGCCCCGTATTCCTCGGCCACTTCCTCCACCACGGTGGTCACGGCCTCGAGCACTTCCTTGCTCGAGGCCTCCATGGAGCACTGCAGCAGGCCGTCGGGAATGAGCCAACGCTTCTCGCCGGCAATCTCGCGCTCCTTGTCCACGAACCACACGGTCATGGCATCGCCGTCGATGAGCGCGAACGACGCCACCTTCTGGGACGGATTCGGCAGAATGGCATGGTGCCGCGCGATGGTAGTGGCCGCATCGCCGAAATCGTTGGAGCCCACTTCGTGCATGTAGGCCTGACGGGCCTCCAGCAATATGATGGCGAAGTACCGCGTGCCGCGGCCCTTGAAGGCGGCCTCGGCCTCCTCGTCGGTCATCTCGCGCACCGTTTGGTCCAGGTCGCCCTCGAAGTCGATGACGAGCAGGTCGGTGGAGGGGGTCTTCTCCATACGCGACAACTCGCCCACGAAGAACTCGCCGATCTGCCGGGTAAGCCCCACGAAGTCGCGCTCGCCGCGGAAGTAGGCCCGCAGCTCCTCGGCGAACAGGCTGTTCTCGGCGAAGGTGCCGCGCTTGCTGTCCAGATTGCCCACGGCCCGCTTGGCCTGGCTCGTCACGTAGCGCTTCGCTGTCTTGTTGCCCAAGTCCATCTCCGTCTGGGCGAACACGTTCACACAGGACACGAAGTCGAACACATGGAGAATGGCCTTGTTGATGTTCATGAAGCTCCTTCTATTGAGTTTCTTCTAGGGGGTCTCGAGCCAGATGTTCAGATCGGCGTCGGTGTCGATGCCGGGTACGGTGCCCTTGTTGGTGTACTGCCAAATGGCGAAGTTGAAGGTCACCGTGGGATCGTCGATGCCGTACTCGGCGAGCCAGAGCGGATAGGTGGCCCGCTCCTCCACCGACAGGCGCATGAGATCCTGCTGATTGCCGTAGATCATGGGCGAGAAACCGGCCTTCTGAATATGCTCGCAGAACGCCCGCGCGTTGGCGGCGAACTGGTCGGGCGGCAAGTCGTTGGCCCGGGCGCCCTCGATTTCCACGGGCTCGTGGTCGTAGGCCACCATGTGGAAGGTGACGCCTTCGTGCTCGGCCTCGCGCAGCTGCTCGATGGCGAAGGCGGCCTCTTCGCGGGCCTCCGCCTCGTCCAAGGACTGGGAGAAGAAATAGGCGCTCACGGGAATGCCCGCCGCCTGGGCCCCGATGGCGTTGGCCAGGAAGAACTCGTCCACGTCCAGCTTACCCTCGGTAGCGCCGCGGTTGCCGATGCGCACGAAGGCGAACTGAGCCCCGGCCCCCGCCACGGCCTCCCAGTCCACCGTGTGCTGGTGCTCGGAAACGTCCACGCCCCACCGGGAGCAAATCTGGTCGTTCTCGTAGTAGACGGGCCGGCCGCCATCCCAAATGAGGTTGTCCCAGTTGTACGGGCAGGGAACTTCGGCGATCTGACGGGCCTGCACGCCGGCTTCCGAACTGCCGCAGCCCGTCAGCAGGGTTGCCACGGCGCAGGCGCTCGCCCCTAGAAACGTCCGGCGCGTGAGCAGCGCCGCGACCGGTGCGATCTCGGGCGCCGTCTCCCCCCGCTGCGCGGGGGCGCAGGAGCGCGGAGCCATGGTTCGTGCCGGCACGGTAAAGCCTTCTTTCCCAAAGAACTTAAAAACTGACGGCGCCTATTGTAAACCACCTCCGGGCCCCGTGAGCCCCTCCACGCCGATCACAGACGGGAATAACCCGCTCATCGCCGCGGCCCGCTCGCCCGCCGCGCCTCGGCCGCAGGTAGATCGGCCTAGCGTCCCGAACCCCGGGAGCCCATATCGTCGCGCAGGGCAGGGTCGAGGAAGTAGCCCTCGGTCGCGAAGCGCTTCTTGTAGGCGAGGAAGCACATCACGACGATGGACAGCGTAGTGGCCGCCGACACCATGAGCAATACGACGATCTGGTACTTCGCCGCGATGATGGGGTCGGCGCCGGCGAGGATCTGGCCCGACATCATGCCGGGAATCTGCACGATGCCCGCAGCCGACAACTGGGCGAGCGTCGGGGTCATACCCGCGCCCACCGCCGCCTTGATGGAGGGAAACGCCGCCTCGCGCGGCGTGGCGCCCAGGGCCACCATGGTGTATATCTCGCTCGCCCGCGAATCCATGGAGGACAGCAGCCGGTCGGTGGCCACGGCCGAGGCGGACAGCGTGTTGCCCAGCATCATACCCGTTATGGGCACGAGCTGCATGGCGTTGTACCACGGATCGGCGTGGATAACGCCTTCCACTACGATGAACGAGATGGCGAGCGACGACACCGTGATGGAGGCGAAGGTGTCGGCCCACAGGCCGCCCATGACGTTCTTGGTGCGCCCTGTGGCAATCTGCGTGGCCGCGATGCACATGCCCACGAGCACGAGCCCCACGAGCCACCAGGTCTGATAGCGGAAGAGGTACACGAGCAGAAGCCCCATGGCCAGAAGCTGCACGAAGGCTCGCACCGTGGAGACGGCGATGCGCCGAGTCTGACCGAGCCGCAGCCGCCACGACACGATACCGGCCACCAGCATGAGCAGGCTCGCCCCTACGAGCTCCCCGTAGCCGATGTTCACCACGCCGCCGGTCATCGGCTTGCCCCCTGCGGGGCACGGACCGCGGCCCCCTCCCCCGCCACTGGGGCATTGGAGGCAGTCGCAGGATGGGCCTCGTAGCTGATCGCGCCATCGGCCAGGGTGAACGTTCCGCAGGCGTAGCCGTCGTCGGCCCGGTGGCGAATACGCAGGCAGGTGGTGGCGCCGGTCAGCAGGGCTCGGGTCAGGCGGCTCACCGCCACAGCAGATTCCTCATCGAGGGCCGCCTCCACCTCGTCAAGCAGCATCACGGTCGGGCGCGTGGCGAAGGCCCGCAGCAGCGCCACCCGGGCCTGTTGGCCGCCCGAGAGCTGGGCCGCACTGTGGTCGAGGGTCACCCCGTTAAGCTGCGCGAGAGCCAGCAGCTCCTCGAGGAACTCATCGCTCGGCGGCTCCGTGCCGGCATTCACCTTCAGCGTCCAGGGAAACCGCAGATTGTCCCGCACGGTGCCCGGCACCAAAGCCGAAGCCTGGGGCACCAGGCACACACGCCGGCGCCATTCGGTGGGATGAAAGCGATCGAAGGGCACGCCGTTCAAGGCAAGGGATCCACCCGAGCGCGGCAGCATGAGGGCGCAGGCCGCCAGCAGCGTAGACTTCCCCGACCCCGACGGGCCGGTGAGGTTGTACATCCGGCCGCCCTCCAAGGCAAGGCTCACGTCCGAGAAAGGGGCGAAGGGCTCTCCGTTGCGCTGGTATTGCACGCCGATATGTCGGGCTTCAAACACGGTCATGGCCCCATGCTACCCGACCCCGCCCGCCGCGGGGGCGGCGCGCCGCCAACCGTGACCTCCCCGGCAACTGGCGGCACCGCGCGAACCAGTCGGCAGCCCGCAAACGCCAGCCCCGAGGCAGGGAGCTGCCGCAACGCACGTCAGCCCTCAGGCGGCTCCCCCGGAGGCGGCGGGGGCAGGCAGCCGTCGAGCACCTCGTTGAACTCCTGGCGGGTGTGCACGGCGAACTTCGCGTAAATGCGGCTCGCATGGGCCCGGGCCATCATTTCGCGGCGCTGGCAGCAGTTTCCGCTTTCGCACAGTCACCCCGTGGTATGTGACGGTATAAAATGAGTGCAAGTAGTGTAAAATTGGTGCAAGTGGTGCAACGCAACATGCGACACTTCGAGGAGGTGCATCCATGAACCCCTTCAAGCCTACTGCCGGCAAGATGCCCCCGGTTCTCGTTGGGCGACAGAATATCATCGAGGACTTCCAAGAGGCGCTCGACAACGGCGCCGGCGCTCCTGGCCGCCTCATGCTCATCATGGGACAACGCGGCTATGGAAAAACCGTCATGCTCACCGAGCTGCGCCGCCTCGCAGAGCAGCACGGCTGGATGACCATTTCCGAAACGGCCTCCGAAGGCCTCACCGCGCGTCTCATAAGCGCCCTCACACCCAAGGGCTGGCATATGGAACGCGCCACCGTCAGCCCGTCCGTAGACATTCCTGGCATCGCCTCCGCAAGCCTGGGCAACGCCTCCATCTCCTTCGATGACACAGCGGCGCTCACTCTACGGCGCGCCATTGACGAAGCTCTGGGCAGCCGTAAATTGAAGAAGGGGGGCGGGATCCTCTTCACCATCGATGAGACCCAAGCGGCCACACCCGAGGACCTCATTGCCATCGCCACCGCCGTGCAGCACGTCATCACCGACCAAGATCTCTCGGATCTTCCCGACAGCCAGAAGAAGGGCGTTGCCTTCGCTTTCGCAGGGTTGCCGTCCCTTGTGGACGAGCTGGTGAACAACAAGGTGCTCACCTTCCTGCGCCGATCCCTACAACGACATTTGGGCGATGTCCCCCTCCCTGATGTGAAGAACGCTCTTATTGAGTCCTTTGCCTCCTCGGGCAAGGAGCTGGGCGAAGAGGCTGCCGCTCGCTGCGCCCGGCTCACATCGGGCTATCCCTACATGATCCAACTGGTGGGCTACTACGTTTGGCAGTCGGCACAGCGAGACAAGCGGGACGTTGTCACCGAAACCGACATAGAGCGAGGCTTCGCCGACGCGCTCCAGGCCTTCGGCGATGCAGTGTGTGCGCCGGCATTCGACGCCCTGCCGTCTGCAGCTAAGAAGTTTGCCTGCGCTATGGCGGAGGACGGCCCCGAGCCATCAAAAGTAGCCGATATTGGCGAGCGTGCGGGAAAAAGCCGCAGTTGGGCCAACAAATATCGAGAGCTCCTCATTGCAGAGCGGTTCGTAGAGCAAACTGATTACGGCTACGTCCGCTTCACTATCCCCCATATGGCCCAATACCTGTCTCACCGTTGCACCGAGAAGAGGTCCTCATGCACGATCTGAACAAAACCATGTTCTACAAAACCTCCTTCGACATTCGCACGACGGATGAGGGCGACGATGCCCTGTGGAGCCTTCTGTGCAGCCTGCGGGCGTGGGCCACGCGCAAGTACCCGGCCCTTCCCCGGGAAGCGGCCTTCTGGAGCGCCCTCAAGCGAACAGGCCGCGTGCCCTTCCAGGAAGGCTGCCCCGTCCGTTTCCGTTCGGAGCTGTGCCTGGAAGACGGAGGGAACCACTGGGCCCTCACCATCGAGGAGATCGCCGAGGAGCCCGGTGCGGCCCCGCGTCACTGGACGACCGAGATCTCCTTCGCCTGGACGGCCGTAGATGCGGGCTCGGTGGCCGTCGCCCTGTCCTATGGCGACACGCCGGGCTTCCTCGGTCCCTGCCAGCCCGAGCCCTCGCTCACTTTCCCCGGCTTCATCCGGACCATTCTGGAAAACGATCGCCTTGTCAGCACCGCCTCGGGCCGGCCTTTGTCCCTTGAGCCCACCTTGCTGCACGTGGGGCAGTTCAAAGATCTGTGGAACCTCATCGCCGATGGCGAGCGGGAGACGCCCCTCGTGTACATCAGCCCCCGTTTCGAGCCCGGCAGCGACGAACCTTCCTTCGCTGTAGACCCGAAACGGGTGGCCGCGGCCTTGGGCCCCTCGGCCTTCGTGTGCTATTCCCAGGACGGGGCATTCACCCAGGAGATGTGCGCATGCATTCCCGACCTGGCCTTTCGCTGCTGTCATGGCACCGTACGCGTATACACCGGCCGTCCACGCGTGGAAGAGCCCGGCGACGCGGGCCGCCACCGCTTCTTCCCGGCCCGAGACATCGAGGCCATGGGTGAGGAGGCCTTCATCGGCATCCTGCGGCGGGCGCTGGCCCAGGACGTGCACTTCTACGAGACCATGCTGCGGGCCGACGGAGTGAAGCGGCGCCGCGCCTGGCTCATCCACACGAAGCGGGTGAAGGACGAGTCCGTCTCGGAAGCCCTGGACATGGTGGAGGCGGCCGAGGAGGAGAAGGCCGTCGCCGTCGATCTTCTGGAGGAGCTGCACCGCGAGAACGACCAACTGAAGGCCCGCAACGACGAGCTCG
Organism: Adlercreutzia muris; assembly: GCF_041223505.1. NCBI lineage: Bacteria > Bacillati > Actinomycetota > Coriobacteriia > Eggerthellales > Eggerthellaceae > Adlercreutzia > Adlercreutzia muris. The sequence goes on along the minus strand of NZ_JBCLQK010000009.1, from coordinate 1,371 downwards.
AAAGCGAGCTGTACCTGGCCCAGGCGAAGGCGACGACCCTCGAGGGCCAGCTCAGCCGGGCGGGGCGGCAGACAGAAAGCGCCAACGACCTGCATTGCTGGCCGCTGCCCTATGAAGATATCCTTCGGCTCTTCTGCGCGCACCACGGCGATCGCGTCGATTTCACCGATCGCGCCTATCAGTCGCTGGGCGATTGCATCACGGAGCCGGCGTTGGTCTGGAACGCCCTGCACGACCTGTGCGCCATCGCATACCCCCTCTTCGCCTCCCGCGATGCCGGCGACTACGCCAAGAAGTTCAACAGCCAATCGACCTTCGAATTGAAGCGAGGCGCGGGCAAGATGACCCGCAAGGACAGCCGGCTCATGGCCCAGTACCAGGACACCTACCAGGGGCGCGAGATTAACGCGGAGGCCCACCTTGCGAAAGGTAACGACGATGCCAGCCCCAACAGCCTGCGCCTCTACTTCGCCTTCGACGAAGAGACCGGCCGCATCATCGTCTCGCACATCGGCAAGCACCTCGACAACTATTCCACCCGCTACCTGAAGTAGGCGATACGACCCGAAGAATCGCGCCACAATCGCGCCAATCGCGCCACAATCGCGCCATAATCGCGCCATAATCGCGCCATGGCGCAATTCCGAAAGGACGGATTCATGGACGCACAGCAAGCACTCGCACGCTTCCAGGCGAAGGACGGAACCGGCACGTGGGAGGTCTTCACCTGGGGAATTGCGGTTAACGGCAAGCGCTACCACTTCACGAGGCAATCCCACATCGTGTGCGCCGGGCTGCCCGGGCGCACCGAGAGGCGCGTTTGCCAAACGGAGGAGAAGGACGACGGCTTCGGCGCCATGGCGGCCCTGGCCGTCTATCAGGAAACAGGCAGCCTTTCAGACGCCGGCCTCACCGCCTGGGCCCTGGGAGGCTCGAGCATCAGCACCCACGTCGAAACCCGGGAGATCCCCGGCAGCGTAACCCTCTCCATCGGGCACCTGCGTGTTGGCCGCAGCCGAGGGCATTCCCTGCGCTATCGGGAAGACGGCCGCTGGGTTCAGGTGGACGCCATCCAGCACTTCGCCGATGCGACCCTCGCCGCCATCCGAGCCTATCGCACAGGCGCGCTGTAGCGCCTCTGTCAACTCATTTCCTCGCAGACAAGGCCGTGGACGCCCTGGAGGTGGATGAGAAACCCAGCAGCCGCCCCTGGGCATTAGCCCTTATTGGGCTATCGGTAGACCACTTGCAGAGGTATCCTACGGCAGAAGGATTCAAGCCAGCGGGCATTTTTTGAGTTAAGGCTCAAAAAGTGTGCTCCCCACGATGAGTAACCGCGAGGTCGTGCTCGATAAATCGACGCCGCAAGTT